>NZ_JBIWOW010000002.1:0-407477 GCF_044767945.1 Kitasatospora sp. NPDC101183
TTGGCACATTGCA
This sequence comes from Kitasatospora sp. NPDC101183, assembly GCF_044767945.1. Taxonomy (NCBI): domain Bacteria; kingdom Bacillati; phylum Actinomycetota; class Actinomycetes; order Kitasatosporales; family Streptomycetaceae; genus Kitasatospora; species Kitasatospora sp. NPDC101183. The sequence goes on from NZ_JBIWOW010000002.1 coordinate 14, forward strand.
CACCACCACCCCGGGCCGGGGGGGGGGCCGGGGGCCGGCGGGGGGGGCGGGGGGGGGGCGGGGGGGGCCCCCCCCCCACGGCGTGGGGTGCCTTGGGCCCGACGAGCCGGGGCGGCGGCCTCACATCCACTGCCCTGGCCGGAGGCAACCAGGCCGAGTTCGCCGCCGCGAACGGCCCGTACCTGTTGCGTCGGCCCTTCGGGCGCTGGGGGGAGACCTTCTCCGCCGACGTCGTCGCGGCCGCGATGATCGACCGCCTGGACCACCACGCCGAGGCCCTCACCCTCACCGGCGACTCCTACCGCACCCAGCACCGCTGAACTACCCGCCCGTCTCCCGGGCGACCTCCTGCCGAGCCGCGGCAATCTCGTCGGCCGTCGACCCGGTCACGCCCGAGTCCGCAGGCCGTTCCAGGCGCGACAGCAAGTCGGCCGAGGCCCGCTTCTGGGAAGGGGGTGACCGGCACGGAGTCGAGGTCCGTGCTCGTCAGCGAGTCGAACAGAACAGCACGATGGCGTCCGCGCGCCACAGAGGCAGAGCGTGCGGGCATCGGGGCGGGGCTTCAGAAGAGGGGTCGGCCCGGCGCGCCGGATCGCCGCCGAGTTCTCCCCGTCCGCGCGCACGGCCGGGGCAGCAGGCATCCCGTGGGGGGCGGCTTCAGAGGAGGGGCTTGGCGAGGGTGAGTTCGGCGCCGTAGTCGGTGAGGAGAGTGAAGCCGTGGCGGTGGTAGAGCGCGAGGGCCGGAGTGTTGGTGGGGAGGGCGGCGAGGTGGAGGGTGGTGGCGTGCTGGGTGCGGGACCAGCGTGCGATCTCGGTGATGAGGGCGTCGGCGACGCCTCGGCCCCGGGCCGGCGGGGCGATCCAGAGGGAGCGCAGTTCGCGGATGTGCGGGGCCGGGCCCGGCATGCCGGCGGCGAGGCCGGCCGGGGTGCCGTCGAGGAGGGCCGCCACCTGGTGGGAGTGCGGGTCGTCGAGGCGGGCGCGCCAGCGCTCCGCGCCGCCGGTGTGCCAGTCGGCGAGGCCGGCCTTGAAGGCGTGGGGCGCGTCGGTGAGGGCGGCGAGGCGCAGGTCGTGCCAGAGGCGGTGGTCGGCGGGAGTGAGTGTGCGCAGGTCCGTCACGGCCGCCAGGCTACGCGCGGGCGTGCCGCCGCCGGACGACGGCCTCGCCGTGCGTACGGCGCCGCGCCGCGAACGCGTTGCCGACGGCCGCGACGGCGCCGCCGATCAGCAGGAACGCCGCCGCCAGCAGGACGCAGGCCCCGGCGACGCGCCGGTAGCCGCCGTGGAGGGCCGGGTCGAGGAAGGGGTACGGGTACCAGTCGACGGCGTGGCCGCGCAGCAGGCTGTACACGAGGTAGAGGAGCGGGAACGCCAGCCAGCCGAGGACCGCCGCGGGGCGGACGCGCCGCTGCGGCGGGTCGATCAGCCAGTCCGCGAGCAGGACCAGCGGCATCGCCCGGTGGACCACGTCGTTGACCCACGGGATGACCTGGAGGTCCGGGTACGTGAGCAGCAGCGTGCCGTACACCAGCCCGGTGATCGCCAGGTAGAGCACCACCGCGCCGCGCACCGCGCCCGGGACGGGGCTGCGGCCGGTGAGACCGGCCCAGCCGCCGTAGCCGAGGACGGCGATCGCGGCGAGGTTGCTCAGGTTGGTGAAGTAGCTGAAGTAGTTGACGACGCCGGTGCTGTCGGTGGCGGCGTGGTAGCCGGAGAAGCAGAGGGCGACGGCCGCGAACGCGGCGACGGCGAGGCGGGCGGGGGCGAGCCAGGGGTGGGGGCGCTGGGGCATCGTCGGATCCGCCTCTCTGGGGCCGGCAGGGCTACTCGGATTGAAACCCGGGTGGCGGCGGGCGGCCACAGGAGGCGGACCGGGCGGGCCCCGGCCCCTACGGCCTGCGCCAGTCGGCGGCGAAGGCGGCGGCCGGGTTGGCGGTGAGCAGGCGGTGGGGCAGGTCGGGGCCGAAGGTGAGGGCCAGGCGCGGGGCGAGGTCGGTGAGCAGGCGGGCGGGGCCGCCGAGGCGGCGGGCGGTGCGGGTGGTGGTGTCGGCGCCGAGGAGGAGGCGGTCGGCGTGGCCGGCGTCGACGAGGTCGGCGATGAGGTCGAAGGCCTGGAGGTCGGCCCGGTGGCCGGGCCGGGAGGGACTGTCGAGGGCGAGGCGGACGCCCTCGGCGGCGAGGGCGCGGTGCGGCGGGCGGTCCGTGAACCGGGTGAGGTGGCCGAGGACGATGCGGTCGGGCGGGACTCCGTGGCGGTCGCGCAGGTCGGCGAGGACCTCGTACGGGTCGCCGGCGGCTTCGAGGTGGACGGCGATCGGGGCGCCGGTGGCGTGGTGCGCCTCGGCCGCCGCCGCGCGGACCCGGCGGGCGTGGTCGGTGGCGGGCCCGGGGTCGTCCGCGATCTTGATCAGGCCGGCGCGGACGCCCTCGGGCGCGCCGGGCAGCCCGGTGGTGAGGTCGGCGACGAAGCGCGCGGCGAGGTCCTCGTACGGGGTGCCGTACGGGGTGGGGTGCGCGCCGTGGTGGACGGCCTGGTGGGTGCCGGTGGCGGCGAGGAGGTGGACACCGGTGGCGCGGGAGAGGGCGGCGAGGTGGGCGGCGCCGCGGCCCATGCCGTACGGGGTCCACTGGACGAGGGCGCGGCCTCCGGCGGCGGCGAAGGCGCGCAGGGTGTCGGTGGCGGCGGCCGGGTCGTCGAGTTCCTCGCCGGGGAGGAGGGGGGTGCGGATGAAGAGGTGGTCGTGGGAGTCGGTGGGGCCGAGGTCGGCGGGGGCTATGTCGCCGAGGACGGTGCGGATGGTGGGGGTGGTGGGGGTGGTGGGGGTGGTGGGGGTCATGCCTGGGCCTGCTCTCCGACGGGCTCCGCCTCGGGCTCGGACTCGAACTCGGGCTCGGGCTCGGCCTCAGGCGCGGGCTCGGCCTCGGGCTCGGCTTCCGCGAAGGTGGCGGTGGCGACGCGGAGTCCGGCGAGGGTCTTGGGGACGCCCACGTACGGGGCGAGGTGGACGATGACCTCGGTGATCTCCTCGCGGCTCAGGCCGATCCGCAGGCTGTTGCGCACGTGGTCGGCGAGCTGGGGCTCGACGCCGCCGAGGGCGGTGAGGGCGGCCAGGTTGGCGATCTGGCGGTCGCGCGGGGCGAGGCCGGGGCGCTGGTAGGTGCCGCCGAAGAGGGCGGTGACGATCCAGTCGGGGAAGCCGGGGGCGATGGCGTCGAGGCCGCCGAGGGTGCGGGAGGCGTGCGGGCCGGCGTAGTCGGCGAGCGTGGCGTAGCCGGCGGAGCGGTCGAGCGGGGCCCGGGTCAGGTCGGCGGGGGCGAGGTCGGGGGTCATGGCGGGGGCGGGTCCTTTCACCAGTGGCGGCCGGCGGGCAGCCGGGTCAGTTCGGGGCGGGAGAGGTGGAGCACCTCGTAGCGGGTGCCGGGGGCGTCCTCGGGGGCGGGGCCGTTCCAGAGGGCGAACCGGAGCAGTTCCCAGCGGCTCGGGTCGACGGCGACGGCCGCGGTGTGCAGGGCCGGGTGCGCGGCGGGGAGTTCGGCGAGGGCCCGTTCGACGGCCCCGGCGGGGTCGGCGGTCCCGGGGAGGCGGACGGTGTCGAGGGTGGCGGTGGTGGGGGTCGGCGCGGGGTTCGGCTGGTGGCCGGTCACCGGTCGGCGAACATCGTTCAGATTCTGTTCGTTGTTCGCCGCATCCTCGCCACCCCTGCCGTGCGCGAGTCCCGCGCCGAGCCAGTGGCGGACGGCGGGGCGCCCGAAGTCGGCGCTGAGGCCGCGGAAGCCGGGGCCCCAGAGGAAGCCGTTCATCCCCTCGGCCGTGCGCCACAGGTAGAACGGCGCGTACTGGTTGACGGGCGAGCCGTCACGGCCGCGCTCGCGGACCAGGTACGCCTTGAGGCCGAGACCCGGGTGGTCGTCGAGCAGGTGGCCGCGTTCGGCGACGCGCCTGCGGATGATCCCCATGTCGTAGTCGGCGGGGAGGGTGATCTCGTACTGCATCGCGTGCACGGCGGGTTCTCCCTGGTCACGGAGCCGGTCGAGTGCTGGTCGAGTGCTTGCCGAGGGCCGGTCGCCGGGCGCGGCGCTTACGGGCGGTCCGGGTCGGTGCGGTGGGCGGCGAGCAGTCCGAGCGCGCCCCGCACCGCCTGGTCGAAGGGCTCCGGGCTGTCGGCGGCGCGGGCGAGGACGTAGCCGCCCTGGACGACGGCGACCACGGCGGCGGCGGTGTCGGCCGGGTCGAGGCCTGCGGCGAACTCGCCCGCCGCCTGGCCCTCGGCGACCAGCTCGGCGATGCGTCCGCGCAGCCAGTCGAAGGTCTCCTCGACGGGGGCGCGCAGCTGCGGGTCGGCGACGACGTCCGGGTCCTGCGCCATCCGGCCCATGCGGCAGCCGCGCAGCACGTCGCGGTCGCGGAGCAGGTAGGCGGCGATGCGGTCGTGGGCGCTGCCGGGGGCGGCGAGGTCGGCCTCGGCGATCGCGCGCATCTGGTCGGCGCTGCGGCGCAGGGCGGCGGCGGCGAGGTCGGGCTTGCCGGTGAAGTGGTGGTACATGCTGCCCTGGCCGACGCCGGAGGCCTGCTGGATGGCCTTGGGGCTGGTGCCGACGTAGCCGCGTTCCCAGAGGAGGGCCTGGGTGCTCTCGATGAGACGGTCCTGTGTGGTCACGCGAGCCACTGTACATACCAGTAGGTACAGAGCGCCAGTACGAATCCGGAGACCTGAGGGCCGTGCGCCGCCCCCCGGCGGCCACGGCCCCTCGACCGTTCGTCATCCCCCGCACCGGGAGCCCGCATTCCGCCACTCCGGGTGGCGCGCGTCACGTCACGCTCGGTGGCTCCGGTGACGGTCCGTGAGGCGCGCGGACCGCAGTGGCGGGCCGGCGTCGAACTCAGGCCGCGGTCACGGCAGTTCGCGCCGGATCACCGGGGCGACCTCGCTCGCGAACAGCTCCAGCTGCTCCCACTGCGCGGACTCGGTCAGGCCGTCCACGCCGATACCGACGACCTCGTTGCCGAAGGCCTCATGGTAGCGGTGGAGCTTCTCGATCACCTGCTGCGGGCTGCCGACCAGGGCGGAGCCTCGCTCCAGCGCGTCCTCCAGCGAGGTGAACGGCGAGTTGTTGTGCTTGCCGGCGGCCGAGTTGACCAGCGCGTCCCAGTACGGGCGGAAGCCCTCGACGGCGTCCTGGGAGCGGCGGGCGAGGAACAGCCCGCCGAAGCTGGAGCCCACCCGGGCCTGCTTCGGGTCGTGGCCGTAGTGCTCCCAGCGCTCGCGGTAGTGCTCCACCAGGGAGCGGTACTTCGCCAGCGGGTGAAAGGAGTTGGCGGAGAACAGCGGGTCGCCGTGGCGGGCGGCGAGGTCGGTGGACTGCGTGCTGGTCGCGCTGCCGTGCCAGACGGGGATCGGCCGCTGGAGCGGGCGCGGCGAGACGGTGGCGTCCGTGAGCGGCGGGCGGGTCGAGCCCTGCCAGGTCACGTTCTCCTCGCTCCAGAGGCGGCGCAGCAGGGCGTAGTTCTCGGCGAGGGCGTCCCACTGGCGCTCCTCCGGGAGGCCGAACAGGCCGAAGTGGCGCGGGTCATTGCCCTTGCCGATGATCAACTCGACGCGTCCGCCTGAGAGTTGGTCGAGCATGGCGTAGTCCTCGGCGACCCGGACGGGGTCCAGGATGCTGAGCACCGTCACTGTGGTGAACAGCCGGATGGTGCTGGTGCGCGCGGCGATGGCGCCGAGCAGCACGGGCGGCGCCGGGGAGAGGAACGGCTCGCCGTGGCGCTCCCCCACGCCGTAGCCGTCGTAGCCGAGCCGCTCCGCGACGACGGCCTGTTCGACGACGTTGGCCAGCTTCTCCTGCGGGCTGTGCCGGGCCCCGGTCACGGGATCGGGGCCGTTGGACACGAGGGACGAGACGAGGAAGCGCACGACGGTCTCCTTCTGTGGGCGCTCGACGGGGGTGCCGCCGCCCGACTCGCGGGCGGGGGCGGGGAGTTGAGGTGACTGCGCATCGCCCCGGAGCGCGCCGGCAGGGGCCGGCCGGGGGGGCGGGCAGCACCGGGGAGAGATGATCGCGGACGGACGGGCCCGGGGGCGGCGTCAGCGAGCGGTGCTGCGACGGCGACAACGACAGCCGCGACGACAGGGGGCGGGGAGGCGTACGGCGGGAAGGCCGGCGACCGTGCTCCGCACCGCCATCACGCCCCCTCCGCTCCGCGCCCGCCCCGCCCGCACCGCGCGCGCACACGATCCTCCGCGAGGATAGGTACCGGCCAGGGTGCGTGCAAGAGCTCGATCGCTCCCGGATCGGCTGGCAGGATGTCCGTCATGAGCTACCTCGCCTCGGATGACCGTTACGCCTCGATGACCTATCGGAAGGCCGGCCGCAGCGGTGTGCGGCTGCCCGCCGTCTCGCTCGGGCTCTGGCACAACTTCGGCGACGCCCAGCCGCTGGACGTCCAGCGCGCGGTCCTGCGCCGGGTCTTCGACCGGGGCGTCACCCACTTCGACCTGGCCAACAACTACGGCCCGCCGTACGGCAGTGCGGAGCGCAACTTCGGGTACCTGTTCGCGCAGGACTTCCGGCCGTACCGCGACGAGCTGTTCATCGCCAGCAAGGCCGGATGGGACATGTGGCCCGGCCCGTACGGGGACGGCGGCAGCCGCAAGTACCTGCTCGCCAGCCTCGACCAGTCGCTCGGCCGGATGGGGCTCGACTACGTCGACGTCTTCTACTCCCACCGGTACGACCCGGAGACCCCGATCGAGGAGACGATGGGGGCGCTGGACCAGGCCGTGCGCTCGGGGAAGGCGCTGTACGCGGCGATCTCCAACTACCCGGCGGAGCAGCACCGCGAGGCGGTGGCGATCCTGCGGGAGATGGGCACCCCGGTGCTGCTGAACCAGGCGGTGTACTCGATCCTCAACCGGGGGGTGGAGGAGGGGGTGCTGGACGCCGTGGGCGACACCCAGACCAGCCTGATCGCCTACTCCCCGCTGGCGCAGGGGCTGTTGACCGACCGCTACCTCTCGGGGGCGGTGCCGGCCGGCTCGCGGATGTCGGTGGGCAAGTTCCTGCGGGAGGAGGCGCTGACCGGGGCGAAGCTGGAGCAGCTGCGCGCCCTGAACAAGGTCGCCGAGGGCCGTGGGCAGACCCTGGCGCAGCTGGCGCTGTGCTGGGTGCTGCGGGACCCGCGGGTGGTCTCGGTGATCATCGGGGCGAGCAGCGTCGCGCAGCTGGACCAGAACCTCGACGCGCTGGCCGGCGGGCCGCTGACGGCGGAGGAGCTGGCGGAGATCGACCGCCTGAGCCTCTGAGGCGCCGGGGCGGGGCGGGGCGGCGGACAGCTGACGACCGGCGGCGAACAGATGACAGATTTCATCATCTGTCGATTGTTCGCTGTCAGTTGTCATCTGTTATCCGTTCACTGACATCTGTTCGCTGAATTCTGTCCGCTGAACTCTGTTCGCTGGCAGCTGTTGGTTAGAACTCCGTCAGCCGACGCCCGGTCGTCGACCGCTGCCCGCCGCCGCCCCGCCCGGCCCCGCCGCCTGCCCACCCTGCGTCAGCGCTTGATGCCCAGGGCGGGCAGAACCGTTTCTGCAACCCGGTGCGCCTCCTCCAGCAGCGGGTTCCCCGAGAGGATGAAGGTTTCCACACCCAGGGACTCGAACTCCTTCAGCCGCTCGATCACCTGCGCCGTCGAGCCCACCACCGCCGTGCCGGGGCCCGGCCGGAACAGGCTCATCCCGGGCCACAGGTTCGGGTAGGACTCGAGCTCGCGGGCCCGGGCCGGGACCTTGCCGCCGTGCTGGCGGAACTGCCGCTGCCAGCCGACCCCGTCCTCCCCCTTCGCCTCGCCCAGCTGCCGCGCGTACGTGGCCTCGCTCGTCACGTCCAGCAGCCGGTCGGCGGCCGCCCAGGCCTCGTCCTCCGTGTCCCGGACGATCAGGTGCAGCCGCAGCCCGATCCGCAGGCTCCGGCCGTGGGCGGCTGCGCGCTCGCGCACCAGGTCGAGCTTCTCCTTGAGCAGGTGCGGCGGCTCGCCCCAGGTGAGGTAGACGTCCACGTGCTGCGCCGCCATCTCGATGCCGGCCGCCGAACTGCCGCCGAACCAGAGCGGGATGCCGCCCGGCTGCACCGGGGTGAGATCGCGCAGGCTCGCGCCCGCGTTCCTCAGATCGTAGAACTCGCCCTTGTGGTCGAAGACTTCGCCCGCCGTGAGGCGCTTGACGATCGACCAGTACTCGGCGCTCAGCCGGTAGCGGTCGTCGTGCTCCACGTCGAGGCCGTACTCGCGCAGCTGCGCGGTGGAGCCGTTGACCACGTTGAACCGCAGCCGCCCGCCGTGCAGGTGGTCGAAGCTGAGCGCCATCTTCGCCAACAGCGTGGGCGACACCAGCCCCGGATGGACGGCCAGCAGCGGCTTGAACGCCGGGGTGGTGGTGGAGGCGAGGGCGCTGCCGAGGTTCCACACGTCGTACAGGTCGGTGGCCAGCAGGGCGCCGGTGTAGCCCAACCGCTCGACGCTGCCCGCCAGTTGCTGGAGGTAGCGCAGGTCGACGGGCCGGCGCCCGGCCGGCTCCCACGGGTAGTGGCCCTCGCGCGGGATGATGTACCAGAGGACTTCGGAGGCCACGGCTCAGACCGCCTTCGCGAGCGCGGCCGCCACCGGGCCCTCGAGGGCGGGCAGATGGGCGTCGGCGACGGTCAGCGCGCGGTCGACGAACCCGACCCGGTGGAAGATGTCCGCGGCCTCCTGCTGCTCGGCGACGAACCCGGCGGTGGCGGGCTCGAGGCGCCAGGGCAGCGCCGTCAGGGCGGCCCGCCAGTCGGCGGCCTCCCCGCCCAGCTCCTCGGCCGCGACGGCGGCGGCCTCCTCCGGGTGGGCGGCGGCCCAGGCGTCCGCCCGGCCCAGGGCGGCGGCGATCGCGGCGACGACCTCCGGCCGGTCGGTGGCGAAGTCCCGGCGGGTGAAGAACACCGAGCGGTCGGTGATGACGTCGCCGGTGCGGACCAGCTCGCGGAACCCGCCGCTGCGGCGGGCGGCGGCCAGCTCGGCACCCTGGGCGATCCACCCGAGGATCTCGCCGTCGCGCAGCCGCGCGGCCTGGTCCACCCCGGCCTCGGGGCGGGCGGGGGTGACGTCCTCGCCGTACGAGAGCCCCTGCGCGTCCAGGGCCTTGGCGAGCAGGTGGGTCTGCCAGGAGCCGATGCCGAGGACGACGGTGCCGCCCTTGAGGTCGGCCACCGCCTTCACCGGGCCGGAGTCCAGGACGAGGAGGGCACCGTGGTCCGGGCGGGGCGCGGACACGGCCGCGTACACCAGGTCGTGGCCCGCCGCCTGCGCGGTGATCGGCGGGGTGGAACCGGTGCCGCCGAAGTCGATGGTGCCGTCCGCGAGCAGGGCGCCGGTGCGAGTGCCGTCCTTGTAGTGGTGGAACGCGCCGGTCTCGCCGAGCGGCGCCAACTCCTCGTCCAGGTAGGGAAGTCGGGCGAGGTAGTAGAGGGAGGGGTTGCTGGCGTGGACGCCGAGGGTCACGGTCATGGGTTCAACTCCGGTGGTGCGACGGGTGGTCGGGGCGGATGATCAGGGCGGGTGATCGGGACGGGTGATCGGGACGGTCAGTGGACGCCGAGGTCGGCGAGCAGGCGGGTGCGCAGAGCGGCGAAGGCGGGGTCGGCAGGGTCCCGGGGGCGTTCGACGGCGACCGCCTCGTCGCGGACGAGGTGGCCTCCCCGCAGGACGGCGACGCGGTCGGCGAGGCGCACGGCCTCGTCCACGTCGTGGGTCACGAGCAGCACGGCCGGGCGGTGGCGGCGGACGAGGTCCCCCACCAGGTCCTGCATCCGCAGCCGGGTGAGCGCGTCGAGAGCGGCGAACGGCTCGTCGAGGAGCAGCAGTTGGGGCTCGCGCACGAGCGCCCTGGCCAGGGCCACGCGCTGCGCCTCGCCGCCCGAGAGGGTGGCCGGCCAGGCGTCGGCGTGCTTCTCCAGGCCGACCTCGGCGAGCGCCCTGAGCCCGGTCTCCCGGGTGGCGGCGCCGCGCGGCAGGCCGACGGTGACGTTGGCCAGCACCCGCTTGGACGGCACCAGCCGGGGCTCCTGGAACACCACCGTCCGCACCGGCGGCACGAGGACGGTGCCGGAGTCCGCCTGGTCGAGCGCGCCGAGGATGCGCAGCAGGGTGGTCTTGCCGGTGCCGCTGGCGCCGAGCAGGGCGACGAACTCGCCGCGGGCGATGGACAGGTCGACGCCGTCGAGCACGGTCCGGCTGCCGAACTCCCGCCGCAGGCCGCGCAGATGGACGGCAGGGACGGCGGGGGCGGCCTCGGTGGTGGTGGGACTCGTGGTCATCGGGCTGCTCCCTGGACGGCCTGGCGCCACGGCATCAGGAGGCGTTCCAGGGTGCGGACGAGGAGGTCCGCGGCGAGGCCGAGCAGCCCGTAGATCAGGATGCAGACGGCCAGGACGTCGGTGCGCGAGTAGTTCTGCGCCTGGGCCATCAAGTACCCGATGCCCTCGGTGGAGTTGATCTCCTCGGCGGCGATCAGGGCGATCACGCTGAGCGTCATGGACAGCCTCAGCCCGGAGAGCAGCGCGGGCAGCGCACCGGGCAGGACCACGGTGCGCACGATCGCCCAGCGGCCGAGGCCGAAGCTGTGCATCGCCTCGACCAGCTTGCGGTCGGTGCTGCGCACCCCGCCGGAGGCGGAGACGTACATCGGGAAGCTGGTGGCGACGCCGATCAGGGCGATCTTGGCGGTCTCGGTGATGCCGAACCACACCATGAACAGCGGGACGAGCGCCAGGAACGGGACGGTGCGCAGGACTTGGATCGCCGAGTCCAGCAACTCCTCGCCCAGGCGGGTGAATCCGGTGACCACGCCCAGGACGAGGCCGACGGAGGCGCCGAAGAACAGGCCGATCCCGGCGCGGGTGAGGGAGACGGCGAGGGCGTCGGTCAGCTGGCCGTTGCCCCACAACTCCCCCACCGCTTCCGCGACCTGGGCGGGCGAGGCCAGTACGTCCTGGGTGAGCGCGCCGGTGGCGGAGGCGATGGACCAGGTGGCGAGCAGGGCCAGCGGCCCGAGGGCGCGCAGGGTGAGGGCGAGCGCGCGCGGCCGGGGTCGGCGGCGCCTGGCCTGCGGGGCGACCAGGCCTGCGGCGAGCGCGGCCTCGGTGTCGGCCGGGGTACCGGCGCCCTTACCCACGGCGCCCTTACCCACGGCCCCCTCACCCACGGCGGGATCACCCACGGCGGCCTCGACGGCGGAAGCGGCGGAGACGGCGGTCACTTGGCACCGTCGCCGAGCTTGTCGACGTCCACCAGGTACGGCTTGACGTCCACCAGTTGCTTGGTGACCTTCTGGTCGGCGAAGAACCTGGCGACGACCCCGAAGCGCGCGGTGTCGGCCTCGGAGATCACGTCGGCGACGGCGCCCTGGCGGCTGACGTTCACCGCGACCTCCTTCTCCGCCGGCGTGACGGCGGTCGGGCCGGCGTCGGTGAAGACGTTGAGGTAGCCGGCCGGATCGGCCTTCTCCTTCCGGCCGTTGTCGCGCAGGTAGGCGTAGAAGGCCTTCACCACCTCGGGGTGCTTGTCGGCGAAGCCGTTGCGCACCGCCCAGACGGCGTAGTTGTCGGAGCCGATCTCCTTGCCGTTGACGAGGAAGTGGGCCCCGGCGTTGGCGATGGCGGGGGTGGAGAAGGTGTTCCACGTCGCCCAGGCGTCCACCTGGCCGGAGTTGAAGACCCCGGAGGTCTGGTCGGCGCGCAGGTAGACCCGCTCGACCTTGTCCGCCGGGACGCCGTTCTTCTCCAGCGCCTTGAGCAGCAGGTACTCGCTGGTGCCGCCCTGGGAGACGGCCACCTTCTTGCCCGCCAGGTCCTGGACGGACTTGATGGAGGAGTCGTTCTTGACCAGGATCCCCTCGCCGACGCCGTCGGGCGCGGTCTGGGCGAAGAGCTTGAAGCCCGGCTTCTGGGCGAGCGCGGCGACCGCCGAGGTGATCGAGCCCTGGGCGATGTCCAGCTGGTCGGCGGAGAGGGCCTGCGCGGCGGGGGCGAACGGGCCTGCGCTGCCCGTCCAGGCGACCTTGGCGTGGACGGCGGCGAGGGCCTGGTCGAGCGAGCCGTCCTTCTTGCCCCGGGCGAGGAAGCCGTTGTTCCCGGGGTCGGGCAGCCGCAGGACCACGTCGGCCGCCGCGCCGCCCCCGGCGGAGGCCTTGGCGCCGTCGGCGGACGAGCCGCAGGCGGCCAGGGTGGTGGTGGCGAGCAGCGCGGTGGCGGCGAGGGCGAGGCGGCGGGAGGCGGAGGGGGTCATGCGAGGTACTCCAGGGGAGGTCGGGGGAGGCAAGGAGACAGGGCGGGGCAGGGAGAGGACGGAGGCAAGTCTCAGACTGCCCGCCGCGCACGCAGCAGGTCGCGAGCGGCGCGCAGGGGCTCGGGGTCGGCCCAGGTGGCGACGTCCACCGGGGAGGCGAGGAAGCCCCACTCCCTCAGGAACCGTTCCTGCTGCGCCAGCAGGTCCAGCCGCTCCCCCGACAGGTCCAGGTGGAGGGTGCGGTGCCCGCCGGCCGCGTAGGCCCCGGCGACGCCCTCGGCGCCCGCGCCCGTCTCGGCCTGGAGGATCCGGGCCACCTCCTCCGGCCGGTCGGCCGCCCAGTCGGCGGCGTCCAGCAGGACGGCCAGGAAGCGGGCCACCAGGTCGGGCCGCTCGTCCAGCAGCCGCTGGTGGACCGTCACCGGCCGGGGCGTGCCGTTGTTGACCCGGGCCCGGCGGTCCTCCAGGGCGTCCAGGTCCACGGCGACCTCCGCGCCGATCCGGCGGGCCGCCTCCACGGCGAGCGCGCCCTTCACGTACACGGCGTCCACGAGGCCGTCCCGCAGCGCGGCCAGCTCGCCCGCCCACTGCCCGCCGCCGGGCGGCGCGGGGACGTCCACCAGAACGGCGTCGTCGAGGGTGAGCCCGGCCCGGCCGAGGGCGCCGTGGAAGCCGGCCAGGGCCATCGCCCGCCAGAAGTCGATGCCGATGCCATGATGTGGGACGGCCAGCCGCAGCCCGCGCAGCTGTGCGGGCTCCGTGATCCCGCTGCCCGCCCGGACGAGCACCACCTGGCGCTCCTCGATCCAGGTGAGCCCGATCAGCCTGGTCGCCTCGCCGCGCGAACGCGCCCACAGCGCCGGGACGTTGCCGCCCTCGCGGAACAGGCCGGTGAGGGCGTGGGTGTAGTGGTGGTCGGCGGCGACCTCCGGCGGGGCGTCCTGGAGGGAGCGGACGGTGATCCCGTCGGCGGCGAACTCCTCGGCGAGCCAGCCCTGGTCGGCGGCGATGCCGGTCGCGGTGGGCACCGGGCAGCGGGTGAACCAGAGGGTGTCGGGGGCGATGAGGTCGGAGCTGGTACGGCTGGACACGGGGCGTGGTCCTCTGCGGAGGCGGAGTGGAAGGGAGCGGAGTCGAAGAGGGCGGGGGTGGGAGCGAGCGGGGCGACGGGGCTCACCGGCGGCGCACCCGGCCACGGGGGCACGGGGGCTGCGACGGCGCGCGGAAGGGCGTCAGCGACAACAGGCGCAGGTCGGGGAACACCGGTGCGTCGTCACGGTGCTTCTCCCTCCTGCGTTTCGGCCCCACCGGAACCGGGTGTTCGGGGGCGATGCCAGGAGCGTTCCACGGCGGCGGAGCCCGGGGCAAGGCTTTGCCACATGGTGGGATCTGTTGTTCATCAACGCCATCCCATTGCAACTCCGCCGACACAATCCCGCAGCACCCGCTGCCCTAACCTGAGATCACCTCAGGGGAAACCCCCGGACTCCCGCGCCGAACTCCCTTGTGGAACAACCGAACAGTTGAACAGCCGAACAGTCGGTCAGCTGGCCAGTGGGTCAGTGGTCAGTTAGTCAGTTGGTCAGCCGAACCGAAGAAACGAAGAAACGCGAGGTGCCATGGCCGAGGCCGCGACCGCCGCCGTCCGGAATCCGCCGGCCGGCGCGCAGGCCGTCCAGCGCGCGCTCGGGCTGCTGCACTGCTTCCACGACAACGGCCCGGACCTGAGCGCCTCGGACCTGGCCCGCCGGATGGACCTCTCGGTGTCCACCGCGCACCGCCTCGCCCGTACGCTGGTGAGCGCCGGGTTCCTGGAGCAGGACGAGCAGACCGCCCGCTACCGGCTCGGACCGGCCGTCGCCGAACTCGGCCAGCTCACCTTCCACCAGCGCGGACTCCACCTGGCCGCACCGGAGTTGGCCAGGCTCGCCGAGCGCACCAAGGCCACCGCCGACCTGGCCATCCGCAGCGGCCCGCACGCGGTGATCCTGGTGGGCGGCTCCGTCCGCCCGGACACCGGCCTCGGCCTGCGCCGTCCGCTGCACTCCACGGCGCTCGGCAAGGTGCTGCTGGCCTGGCCGCGCCCGGGTGAGGAGGGCGCGCCCGTGGAGCTCGGGGGCCTCAGCCCCCTCACCCCCTTCACGGACCGGACGATCACCGAACCGGCGCTGCTGGACGAGGAGTTGGCGAAGGTTCGGGATCGCGGCTACGCCCTCAACGACGGCGAGTCGGCCGCCGGGGTGCGCACGGTCGCGGTGCCCGTCCTGGACGCCGCCGGGCAGGCCCGCTTCGCGCTGGCCGTCCGCTCGACCCCGGCCCACCTCACCGACGACCGCCTGGACGGGTTCCTGCACCACGCCCGCGCCTGCGCCGGCGCCCTGGCCGTCCTCCTGCTGCCGCCCGACCAACGCGCCTGACCGACGCACCTGGCCGGCAAGCCCGACCAGCAGGCCCGACCAGCAGGCCCGACCAACGCGCCCGACCAGCGGGCCCAACCGGTGGACCCCGGGCACCGAGAAGCCCAACGGGCTACGGCGGACCGCCCGTTGGACGTCGCGTCCGGGGGGCGGCCCGCCGTAGCGGTGCCGTTCAGCTGTTCAGGTACCGCGTGTCAGCTCGCCGGGGTGTACTTGTAGCCGACCCGACGCACCGTCACGATGCTGTCGCGGTAGGCCTCCCCGAGCTTGCGCCGCAGCCGGGCGACGTGCACGTCGACCGTCCGGCCGTCGCCGACGTGCCCGTACCCCCACACCGCCGAGACCAGGTGGTCCCGGGTGTGCACCCGCTGCGGGTGCTCGGTGAGGTGCGAGAGCAGCTCGAACTCCAGGTAGGTCAGGTCGAGCAGCCGCCCGTCCACGTAGGCGTTGCGCCGCTCGGTGTCGACGGTGATGCCCCGCCCGACCGGACGGACCGGCCGCGGCGACGGCACGGTGGGCGCCGCGGGGACGACCGGGGCGACGGGCGCCACGGAGGCGATGGAGGCCACGGCGGGAGCCGCGTTCTCCGCCGGCACCAGCACCAGGTACCCGACCATCGGCTGGCCCGCCGCACCGGCGAACTGCCCGCCGTACTGGGCGAGCAGGCCCTGCGGCAGCACGCCCTGCGGCAGGGCGGCCACGACGGTCGCCCCCTCCGGCAGTGCGGCGAGCAGCGCCTGCGGCGGGACGGGCACGGCCGGGGCGACGGGCGCGGCGGGCCCGGCCGGGGCGGCCTGCGGAATCGGGGAGGCCGCCGGACGGGCGTGCCCCGCAAGGGAGTTGGGGAAGGACCGGACGGCCCGCAGGTGCGGGGTCGCGGCGGGGAGGGGAAGGGTGGCCGTGGAGGAGGAAGACATGGGACCGCTCATTTCGCGCGTGACGGACGGGGTGGAGTCGTCTTGCGCGTCGACCGGGGCTGCGCCGTTGCCGGCTCGGGGGTGAGACCGAGTCAGCGGGCGGAGTGCCGGGACGCGCCGGGCGAGCCCGGACACGTCTGGTCGAACAGGTGCGGCTGCCGCGAGGGCCAGAACGGCTCGAGGTCCGTGAGGCCCGTACGGCCCGAACCGCCGTGCAGGGGACGGGAGTCCGCGGCGCGGCGACCGCACCCGCTCGTCCGGCCGTACCAGTGGGCGCGGGTGCGGCCGGGCCGGTCGCCGGCGGGCATCGCGGGTGCCGACCGCCCGGGCGTGCGGGGTCGGCGGCCGGCGGTGCCGGGGGCGGCTGGTCTGGAGCAGTCGTTGTTCACTGGTGGTCTCTCCGCGAGGCGGGGCCGGTTACGGGAGGCCGCGGACGCGGGAGCGGGTGGTCCGCCTCGGTCCGCCACGGCCTGGTCGACGGGATCGGCGGCACGTCGGAGGGCGGCCGAGCGGGCTCGGTGCCTGGGGCGTACCGCGGGAATGGGGTCGGCCGGTCAGCGACAACAGGCGCTGCAGATCAGCGCGTGGTCGATGTAGCGGCGGACGGTGAGCACCGGGGCCACGGCGGCTGACATCCGGGAGGCGGGTGCGGTGGTGGCGCGTCGTCGGTCGACGGTCATCCTGCTGCCCTCCCCCTTCATCCTGCCCTCGGTCCGCGCGGCGGGCCCCTGCCTCGGGTGCGCGCCGGCGTCGCCTCACCGGTTCGTCGAAGGCCGGACGGCCACGCCGGTACGGCGTCGCCCTCCCCACGGCACGACCGGGGGCGGCCTTCGTCCACAGAGCCTTCCACGGCCGGGGCGGTCTAGGCAACCTTCCGGGCCCCGGGCGTCCGGCATTCGGACACTGGAATGAGACGCCGAACGACCAACCGCAGGTCAGGCCTGTGCGGGGTGTGCTCGACGGCGGCTCGCGGCGGCGTGCTCGACCAGGGTGACCAGGACCTCCTTGCCGTCCTCGCGCCGCCGGGCGTCGCAGAGCACGACGGGGATCGCGGGGTCGAGGTCGAGCGCCTCGCGCACCTCCTCGGGGGCGAACCGCTCGGCGCCGTCGAAGCAGTTGACGGCGACGACGAAGGGGATGCCGCGCTGCTCGAAGAAGTCCACGGAGGGGAAGCAGTCGGCCAGGCGCCGGGTGTCCGCGATGACCACCGCGCCGAGCGCGCCCCGGGCCAGCTCGTCCCAGACGAACCAGAACCGGTCCTGCCCGGGCGTGCCGAACAGGTAGAGCGCGAGGCCGGGGCGCAGGTCGATCCGGCCGAAGTCCATCGCGACCGTGGTGGTGCGCTTGGCCTCCACGCCCGAGGTGTCGTCGACGGGGCGGCCGAGTTCGCTCAGCTCCTCCTCCGTGCGCAGCGGGCGGATCTCGCTGACCGCGCCGACCAGCGTGGTCTTGCCGGCTCCGAAGCCCCCGGCGACGAGGATCTTCACGGCGGCGGTGGGGCCGCCCGGCCAGCGCGGGCCGGCGACGGCGGAGCGGCCGGGGCCCGGGGAGTCGGAGCGCACGGTGTCGGAGCGCACGGTGTCAGAGCGCACGGAGTCCATTGATCACGTCTCGCAGCAGTCGCTCGTCCGGCAGTTCGGCGAGCGGGACGGGTCGGGTGACGCTGATGAGGTCCGCGTCGTAGAGGTCGCCGAGCAGGACCCGCACCACGCTGACCGGGAGGTCGGTGTACGAGCCCAGCTCGGCGACGGACAGCGGTTCGCGGCGGCACCAGGCCAGGATGGTCTGGTGCTCCGGGTCGAGGACGTGGGCGGGCACGGCCCCCGCGGCCGGGCCCGGCTCGACGGCGGTGATCAGCGAGATCAGGTCGAACAGGCCGTCCTCGACCGGCCGGGTGCGGCCCCTGGTCATCGAGTAGAGGCGCACGACGGGGCCGGCCTCGTCGTCGAACCAGTGCGCCTCCCCCGCCGGGGTGCGCGCACGGAAGAGGTCGACCCCGGGGTCGTCCTCCTCCGCCTCCCCGGCGGTGGCCGGGTCGTCGAACACCGCCGAGGCGGCCGGGCCGTCCGGCGCCGCGCGCACGGCCCGGACGACCGGCGCCCCGGGTGCCTCCGGTACGTCGCGCACCTCCGGCACCTCGTGTACTTCCGGCATGCCCGGCATGCCCGGCATGCCCGGTGCATCCGGTACGACCCGGACGACCGGCACCTGGGGCCCGTCCGCCGCGCCCTTCGAATCCGCCATCGGACCGCTTACCTCCCGGGAGGCGCGGCGTCGGTGCGCGGCTCGGCGGCCATGTGCTCGCCGACCCGCTTGACCAGCAGCGCCATCTCGTAGGCGATCTGGCCGATGTCCGCCTCGGCCTCGCTCAGTACGGCCAGACAGCTGCCGTCGCCGGCGGCCGTGATGAACAGGAAGGCCTCGTCCAGCTCCACCATGGTCTGGCGGACGCCGCCGACCTTGAAGTGCCCGCCGGCGCCCTTGGCAAGGCTGTGGAAGCCCGCCGCGACGGCGGCCAGGTGCTCGGCGTCCTCGCGGTCCAGGCCGCGGGAGGCGCCGGTGGCGAGGCCGTCGTTGGAGAGGATCACCGCGTGCCGCAGCGCCGCCACACGGCCGACGAGGTCGTCCAGGAGCCAGTTGAGGTCGCCGGGCGGCTGCGTCGAAGTGGTCATGAGTCAGTTCCTTCCGCTGGAGCGGGTGGTGCGGGTGAATCCGGCGCTGAGGGTGGCGCCGGTGTTGCGGGAGTCGTGAACGGCCCGTGGGCCCCGGGCCGCAGCGGTACGGCGGGCGGGCCGGACGGGGTCCGGCGGGCGAGCGCGGCGCGCGGGCCCGCGTCGTCCGCCGGGGCGGGCAGGGCGGCCGGGGCGGGCGCCGGGCTGATGGCCCGACGGGTCGGGTCGGGCGGCTGCCAGGCCGGTACGGGCCAGGCGGCCCTCCCCGGCGCGCTGCCGTTCCCGGAGGCGGACGGCCCGGAGGCGGACGGCCCCGGGGTGCCGCGCCCGCGCGTGAAGCCCCGCTGGAAGGAGGCGAAGGTCGCCCGCGCCTCCTCCGGCGAGCGCTCGCGCGCCTCCCGGGCCCCGTCCGTCCCGTCGGGTCCGTCCCCCTCGGTGCGGAATCGTTCCGTCCGCTGTTCCTTGAGCTGCGGGGCCAGGTTCGCCTGCCGGACGCGCCGGGGCAGCCCGCCCTCCGTCCGCGATGTCCGGGATGCGGACACGGGCGTGGACGTGGGCGTGGACGTGGACACGGGCGCCGCGTCGTCGATCGGAGCAGCGTCAGCCGCCGCGGCCTCCTCCGGCCGCCGGTGCCGCCCCGACCCGAGCGAGGACCCCGGCGCGCCGTCCGAGGGCGCCCCGGGCCCGGGGACGAGCACCGGCCCGCCCCGCCCGCGCGCCGCCCGTCGAGGCAGCCCGCCCGCCGTCCGCCCGGCGTCGGGCGCGGAGGGCCGGGGGCCTCCGGCCGTCCGGTGCCTGCCGCCGGCCCCGGCACCGGCCCCGGCACCGCCGCCCGCACCGTTGGCCGAACCGCCGCCCGTACGCGCAGCCCCGTCCGCGGGAGCCGCGGCCACCACCGCCAGGTCCCGCTGCCCGCGCCGCGCCGCCGCCGCGCCGCCGGCCCCGGGCGGCTCCGCCCGTCCGTCCGGCGCCTCGGCGAGCAGCTCGCGCGGGATCAGCACCACGGCCGTCGTCCCCCCGAACGGCGAGGGCCGCAGGTGGACGCGGATGCCGTGCCGCCGCGCGAGCCGGCTGACCACGAACAGCCCCAGCCGGTCGGTGTCGGCCAGGTCGAACTCCTGCTCCACGGCGAGGCGTTCGTTGATCTCGGCGAGCAGCTGCTCGCTCAGCCCGAGCCCCCGGTCGTCGATCTCCAGCGCGAAGCCGTGCGCCACCACCTCGCCCTGGACGGTGACCTGGGTGTTCGGCGGGGAGAACACGGCGGCGTTCTCCACGAGTTCGGCCACCAGGTGCGTCACGTCGGCGACGGCGCTGCCGAGCAGCCCCGTGCCGGGGAAGGGCCGCACGGTGACCCGGGCGTAGTCCTCGACCTCGCCGACGGCCGCGCGCACCACGTCCACCATCCGCACGGGCTTGCGCCAGGCGCGCCCGGGCGAGCCGCCCGCGAGGATGATCAGGCCCTCGGCGTGGCGGCGCATGCGGGTGGTGAGGTGGTCGACCTTGAAGAGGTCCTCCAGCTCGGCCGGGTTCTCGGTGCGCCGCTCCATGGTGTCGAGCAGGGTGAGCTGGCGGTGGAGCAGCACCTGGCTGCGCCGGGCGAGGTTGACGAAGACGGCGGAGACGCCGCGCCGCAGCTCGGCCTGTTCGACGGCGGCCTCGACGGCGGCGCGCTGGACGGCGTTGAAGGCCTGGCCGACCTGCCCGATCTCGGCGTCCCCGAAGTGGAGTTCGGGTGCCTCGGCCGCCACGTCCACGGCCTCGCCCCTGCGCAGCCGCAGCATGACGGAGGGCAGCCGGGCGCCGGCGAGCTCGTTGGCCGCGTTGCGCAGGCCGATGAGCTCACGGGCCAGTCCCCGGCCGATGCGCAGCGAGATGACGATGGAGAGGACGACGGCGATCAGGCCGACGGCTCCGGCGATGCCGCCGCGCAGCAGGGCGGACATGGCGGCGTCGTGCTGGCGGTCGTCGAGGCCGGCGGCGATGCGGGCGTTGATGGCGGCGAGGTCGCCGAGGGAGTGGTCGGCGGTCTCGCGCCAGTTGTCGCCGGCGAGGGCCTGGGCGACGCGGTCGGGGCCGGCGGCGCCGGTGAAGTCGGCTTCGGCGCGGGTGAGGGCGGACCAGGCGTCGCCGCCGCGCAGGGCCACGTAGTCGGCCTGGTCGGCGGGGTCGAGTTCGGCGACGTAGACGGTGAACAGGGCCTGCTGGTTGTGCAGGGCGTCCATGGCGACCTGGTACTGCTCGGCGGTGGGCCGGGAGGTGCTGGTGCGCAGGCCCTCCATGGCCGCGTCCTCCTGGGCGAGGTACTCGCGGGCGCGGATGAGCTCGATCAGGATGGTGCCCTGGCGCGGGAGTTGGCCGCTCTGGCGGGCGACGAAGGCGGAGCGGAAGCCGAAGACGGGCTTGACGAGGTCGCCGTACTGGGCGAGTGCGAACTCCCAGTTGAGCGCGGCGCGGGAGACCTGGGCGCGCAGCGGGCCGAGCTGGTCGGCGGCGGCGAGGATCTGCAGGTAGCGGCCGCGCTGGCCCTGGGAGAGCCGGCCGCCGGAGTGGTCCTTCTTGTCCCGCAGCACGTCGAGGCTGTGGTCGGTGGCGGCCCGGGCGCGCTCGAAGCCGTCCTTGGCGACGGGCGAGTTGGGGTCGGCCAGCCGGCGCACGGCGGCGCGGCGCTCGTTCTGCAGGTCGGCGGTGTACTGGTCGACGGGGCCGCCGAACTCCTTGTACGTACGGCTGATCTCCAGCTGGTTCCAGACGTCCCCGGTGGTGGCGACGGTCGCGTACGCCCACAGGGCGGTGAGCGCGACGATGGGCACCAGGAGCAGCGCGATGATCTTCGCGCGGATCGAGCTGCTGCGCAGACGCATGGAGTCCTCGGTCGGGAGTGTGCCAGGCGCGGGCCGGTCGGCGTGGACGGTGCTTCGGCGGTGGGGGGGTGTGGGGGTGGGGCCGGGGGTTCGTCGGATCGGGCCTGGCCGGGGGCCCGGCCGCAGGTCTGCGCGACTCTACTACGCCCTGACCACTCGTTCGAGGGTCGAATTCCTCCACTCTTCCCGCTTGCGCGGGACACGTCAGATTCGGCCCGCGATCGCCGCCCCGCAGCGCCCCTTTCCTCCCGTTCCGACCGTTTCGCGAGCGTTTCGCGACCATTCCGCGAGCGTTCGCGGGCGGAGGGCGGACCGGCAGCGCCTCCACCCGATCTCCCCCGCCCGGGCACTCCTCGTCCGGATCGGTGCCGATCTCGTCGCCTCCCGGTCACAACCCTGGGCAGTGGCAGGGCGATCCGGTAGTTTCGCTGCACCCGCACGACCGGGTGCGACCGGCAGGCGTGTGAGCCGCGAACCGAGGAGGACCGTGCGCGAGTTCACCACCCCCGCCCCGGCCGGGCCCGAGGCCACCGGTGGACTCGCCGACACCCTGTACGACACCGCCGACCGCCACCCCGCCCTCGTCCAGGCCTCCCGGCCCGGCCCGGACGGCACCTGGCGGGACGTCACCGCCCGGGAGTTCCGCGACGAGGTCCTCGCCCTCGCCAAGGGCCTGCTGACCCGGGGCGTGCGCTACGGCGACCGGGTCGCGCTGATGGCCCGCACCCGCTACGAGTGGACGCTCTTCGACTACGCGCTCTGGTCGATCGGCGCGATCACCGTCCCGATCTACCCCACCTCGGCGCCCGAGCAGGTGCGCTGGATACTCGCCGAGACCCAGGCGGTGGCCTGCCTGGTCGAGGACGAGGACGCCGCGATGACGGTCGGCGCGGTCTGCGACGCGCTGCCCGACCTGACCGGCATCTGGCAGCTGGACCGCGACTGCGTGGGCGCGATCGTCGAGGACGGCCACGGCGTTCCCGACTCCCTGGTGCACCGCCAGCGCCTGGGCGTCGCCCCCGGCAACGTCGCCACCGTCGTCTACACCTCCGGCACCACCGGCCGCCCCAAGGGCTGCCTGATCACCCACGCCAACCTGGCCGCCGAGGCCGACGCCCTGCTCGCCGGGTGGGGCGAGGTGCTGCGCGAGACGTACGGCGAGCAGCCCTGCACCCTGCTGTTCCTACCGCTGGCCCACGTGTACGGGCGGGCCGTGCAGGTCGCGGCCGTGCGCGGCGGCTTCCGGATCGGGCACGTCCCGGACGTCTCCGCCGACGCGCTGATGCCCGCGCTCGCCTCCTTCCGGCCGACCTTCCTCAACGCCGTCCCGTACGTCCTGGAGAAGGTCTTCCAGCGCGCCCGGGAGGCCGCCGAGGACGCCGGGCGCGGCGAACTCTTCGAGCAGGCCCGGCAGGTGGCCGTCGACTGGGCCGCCGCCCGGGAGCGCCGGGCCTTCGGGCGCGGCCCCGGCCCCGGCGCCGCCCTGCGGCTGCGCCACCTCGCGTACGAGCGCACCGTCTACCCGAGGATCCGCGCCGCGCTGGGCGGGCGGCTGCGCACCGTGATGTGCGGCGGCTCGACGCTGCGCCGCGAGACGGGCCTGTTCTTCACCGGCGCCGGCCTGCAGCTGTACGAGGGCTTCGGGCTGACCGAGACCGCCGCCGCGGTCACCGCCAACCCGGCCCGGCGGCAGAAGCTCGGCACCGTCGGGCGGCCGCTGCCGGGCTGCACGGTGCTGCTGGCCGACGACGGCGAGGTGTGGGTGCGCGGCCCGATGGTCTTCGGCGGCTACCTCAACCACCCCCGCTGCACGGCCGAGGCGCTCGTCGACGGCTGGTTCGCCACGGGGGACCTCGGCCGCCTCGACGAGGACGGCTACCTCAGCATCACCGGCCGCAAGAAGGACCTGATCGTCACCAGCAGCGGCAAGAACCTCGCGCCCGCCGCCCTGGAGGAGCGCGTCACGGCGCACCCGCTGGTCTCCCAGTGCCTGGTCGTGGGCGACGACCGCCCGTACGTGGCGGCGCTGATCACCCTCGACCCGGGCGCGCTGGCGCACTGGCTGAAGACGCACGGGCGCGAGCAGCTGGACACCTGGGCGGCGCTCGCGGACGACGAGCTGCACACGGAGATCCAGCGCGCCGTGGGGGCCGCGAACGCGGCGGTGTCGCGGGCCGAGTCGATCCGCGCGTTCCGGCTGCTGCCACGGGAGTTCAGCGTGGAGCAGGGGATGCTGACGCCCTCGCTCAAGCTGCGCCGGTCGGTGATCGAGCAGCACCACGCGGCGGACATCGAGGAACTGTACGCCCCCTGACCATCCGTCTGTCTCCTTGTACGGAACGATCGTTGATCCGGCCTGCTCGGCGGCGCCGGGGCCGGGCGGGTTCACCCGGCGTTCCCTTGACGGGCGGATTGGTCCAGTCCATTGTTTCTCTCCGTTCCCCTTCACTCCTTCACCGCGCTCCCCCACGGGCGCGTCCCCCACACGCAGGGAGTCCTCACGTGTCCATGTCCACGCGCCTGTCCGCGCTGGCCGCCTCCGTCACGCTGCTGACCGCCGTCGCCGCCCCGGCCGCCTCCGCCGCTCCCGCCGCTGTTCCCGGGGCGCCGGTCGTCAACCTGGCGACCAACCCCGGGTTCGAGCTGGCCTCGCCCAACCTCGCCGACTGGGGCAGCATCCCCGGCTGGAGCTGCACCGGCGGCCCCGCCGAGGCGGCCGTCACCACCACCGCCCCGCACTCCGGCACCTCCTCGCTGACCGTCACCCCGGCCAACGCCGACTCCACCGGCGAGTGCGCCCAGACCGTCTCCGTCCAGCCCAACACCACCTACACGGCCTCCGCCTGGGTGCGCGGCAGCTTCGTCTACCTCGGCGCCACCGGCACCGGCAAGGACGTCGCCCCCGCCTGGACGGAGACCACCAACGGCGCGTGGCAGCAGCTCACCACCCGCTTCACCACCGGCCCGAACGCCCGCAGCGTCCGGCTGTACGTCCACGGCTGGTACCAGCAGGGCCCGTTCTCGGTCGACGACGTCCACGTGGACGGCCCCGCGCCCGCCCCCGCCACGGCCGCCCAGTCGATCCGGACCAGCGACAAGGTGGTCTTCTTCACCGTCGACGACGGCTGGCAGCGCACCCCGGAGGCGGAGAAGTTCATCGCCGACCACCACCTGCCGATCACCGCGTTCCCGCTGCCGATGGCGGCCGCCGCCGACCCGTCCTTCTTCCAGCGGGTCACCTCGGTGCCGGGCTCCTCGATCCAGGACCACAGCGTCTCCCACTCCGACCTCAGCAAGCTGCCGCTGGACCAGCAGCAGCTGGAGATCTGCGACGCCCGCGACTCCCTGACCCGGCTCTTCGGCACCGCGCCCGTCGTCTTCCGCCCGCCGTTCTTCGCCTGGAACGCCGACACCCTCCAGGCGGCGGCCAACTGCGGCATGCGCACCGTGCTCACCGCCGACGCCGACTTCAGCTGGGGCGCCTCCAACATCTGGCACCCGGGGCTGCTGCAGCCCGGCGACGTCGTGCTGATGCACTGGACGGACACCCTGGCCACCGACCTGCCGCGCGCCCTCGCCGCCGCCGACGCGGCCGGGCTCAAGCCCGCCGGGATCGCCGACTACCTGCGCTGACCGGCTCCGCCCTCCGACCGGGGCACGCTCCCGGCTCCGGTCCCGGTCGCGGTCCCGGTCCCGGTCAGAGGCGGAACACCTCCGCCGCCCAGCCGCTCAGGCGGGCGGCGAAGTCGGCCTCGCCGGTGATGCCGTTCGCGGGGAACACGACGACCTCGGCGTCCCGCTCCCCGTGGACGAGCAGGCCCTCCACGTCCGCCCAGCCGCCCCGGAACAGCACCGCCTGGAGCACGCTGCCCGTGCGCGGGTCCTCGACCACCAGGCCCACCGAGTCCGGATCGGCGGCCAGGGCGCGGTCGGTGAGCAGCGGGGCCGGCCAGGAGGCGGCCGCGTCGCGCCAGGTCGGCCCGGACACCGCCGGCCCCGCCGCGCGCCACCCCGGCACCAGGACGGCGATCCGGGCGGCGGCCAGGTCGAGGTCGACGATCCGTTCCACGGCGGGCCCTCTCCCCTTCTCCCGGCGGCGCACTGACAGGCCGTCCACGGCACTGCTCCGACAGGGGGCGTGCGGCGACGGACGGAGCGTAGTGGCACGGCCGATGGCCGGGCGAGCGCTTTCGCGAGGGCGCGACGCGCGATGAGCGCCCACTCCGCCGCCCTGATCCGACGCCGGGCGCTCGCGGCGAGCGGCCCGATCAGGGGCGAGCGGCGGGAGTGGCCGCCCGCCGTCGTCCCGGAACGGCCGGAGCCGGCCGTGCCCTTCCCGCTCCGTACGGGGCCGACGGCCCCGCAACGGCGGGTGCCGCCGGCCCCTCCGCAGGGGGAGGGGCCGGCGGCACGTCACGTCCGGCTGCTGCTCACGGAGCCCGCCTCAGGAGCGGGAGAACACCGGGAGGTAGCCGCCCGCCTGGCCGGAGGCCTTCGGGTGGTAGCTCTCGTCCACCGGGAGGGTGGTGCTGTGCAGCCAGGTGGTCTGCGAGCCGCAGATCTCGTGCTCGGCGAAGATGCCGCGCACGTCGCCGAAGGTGAAGCCGGCGTTGGCGACCTCCTTGGCGATGACCCCGTCCAGCGTGTCGGCGGCCTCGTTGATCGCGGACCGCTTGGTGTCGCCGATGCCGAAGATGCAGCTGCCGCCGACCTTGTACAGGTGCGGGTAGCCGAGCACCACGACGTGGGCGTTCGGCGCCTTGGCGCGGATCGCGGAGTACACCTGGTCGAGCTGGCCGGGCAGGGTGTTGCGGGCGTAGTCCTCGGCGTTGCCGACCGCGTTGAGGCAGTCGTCGTCCGAGCCGAGCACGCAGGTCTGCATGGTGCTGGAGAAGCCGGTGTCGTTGCCCCCGATGGTGATGCTGACCAGCGTGGTGCTGGAACTCAGCGCGGAGATCTGGTTGTTGAGGACGTCACCGGTTCTGGCGCCGGAACAGGCCACGAACTTGAACGAGGACGGCGCGTGCGCGTTCTTCCACAGGTACGCGTAGGCGTTGGTGCTCCGCTTGCAGCTGCCGCTGTCGCTCAGGTAGCTGCCGGCACCGACACCGGCGGAGTACGAGTCGCCGAGCGCCACGTAGTTGGCACCGGCCGCGTTCGCCTCCGAGGCGGCGAACAGCGTCGTCATGGTGAGGGTTGCCGCTATGGCGGTGACGGACATGGCGCGGGATGGGCGGAACATGACACCTCCTTGACAGTGACACGGGTCACAGAAGTGATAGCAGGAGGTGGGTAGCGCGGGAAGCGGTCATGCCAAGGATATTGACGGGCCGTCGAACAACGGGGAAGTGAACCCCGCGCCACGGGGCGCCCATCGGCGCAGCTCAGCGCCGGTGTACGCCGACGCGCATCGGTCATCGCGCGTAGATGAGAATCCGGCGGGCCGTCAGCGAACCGTCAGCGGGAGGTCAACCGCACGCCGGGTGGAGGCCAACCCTCCGTCAGTTCCCGCGCCGTGGCGGGTGGGCGCGCGAAGGCACGTGCGCAGGCGCGGAGAGGCGCGGGGAGGCACGTGCGCAGGCGCGGGGAGGCGCGGGGAGGCACGTGCGCAGGCGCGGGGAGGCGTGCTCCCCGGCTAGCAGGCGCCCCGGAACCCCGGCCCGGGGAAGACGGCGCAGCCCTCCGCGGGCAGCTCCTCGATCGCCTCGTTCGCCGCCGCGGGCACGCCGAGGCGCTGGACGGCGGTGGCGACCGCCGCCCTCGCCTGGCGCAGCCCGGGCAGGCCCCAGCCCAGCAGCTCGACCGCCAGCCCCGGCGCGACCAGCAGCCGCCGGTAGTGCCGGCCCGAGGCGGGGTCGGGCGCGCTCGGGCCGACCGAGCGCAGCGCCGCCGCCATCCGCACCCGCGCGCACTCGTGCCCGCCGTTGGCCGACCCGACCCGGTCGTAGAGGTAGCCGAGGTAGTACGGCCGGCCGATGACGGCCTGCGCCTCCTCGGCCGCCTCCCTGGCCAGGGCCGCGCCCGGACCGCCCGCGTCCTCCGGCTCCAGCGAGCCGCCGGGCAGCGAGCAGATCCCGTCCCGGGGGTTGACCAGCGTCAGCACCCGCCCGTCCGGCGCGAACAGCCAGCCCCAGGACTGCTTGACCGGCAGCCCCTCGGGCACCTGCTCGCCCGGGCGCCACGGCCAGCCCGCCGTGGGCCGCCGGCGCACCCGGCCGAGGAGCGCGGCGACCTCGGCGCTGTACTCGATCGGGCTCATGAGCCCGCTCCTCTGCTGGCCTCCGACCGGGAGGACACCGATCGAGAGGACGCCGACCGACCGGCCCGGGCACCCGCCCGCATGCACGCTCCGACGGCGCACGCCCTGGTGGCGCGCCGTCCCGCGGTGAGCCGACGCCGCTCGCTCATGCGTCCCCCTCTCGGTGTCGGGCTCGCCGGACCGGTGGCGCGAGGGGTCGACCTGCGGGGCTCGGTACGGAGCGGAGCGGCCGGAGCGGCGGCGTGGGGCACCGCGCGCTCCTGCTGTTGATCTTCTCCGAATCTTCCCCGAACAGGCGGTCGATGAACAGTCCCCAGCGCCGCATGGCGGACGGCGGCGGACGCGGAGCCCGTGAGCGCCCTCCTCGTGACCGCTCAGCCCAGGGGCTCACCCCCGTCCCGTGGGCCGGGGAGCACGGGGCCCGGCGGGCCCGGCAGCGGGAAGCCCGGTCGCGGCACCATGCCCGGCGGGAACGGCAGCCCCCGCTCGGCGTCGTCGGCCATCTCGTCGAACACCTCGTGGGCCGTCATCGGCCGCAGCCGGCCTCCGGTCAGCGCCCAGCCGAGCACCAGCGGCCCCGTCGACGGATCGCCGTGCAGCAGCACCGCGCCCGCGCCGCCCGCGGCCAGGCCCGCCGCGAGCGTCACGCAGAACGCCTCGGCGTCCCGCCCGGCGGGGTGCACGGCCCCCGCCTCGACACGGACGTCCACCGCGGACGTCAGCTCCTCCCCCTCCTCGGGGCCCTGACATCGCAGCGTCAGCAGGTGGCACCCCTCCCCCGCCCCCTCGCCCAGCGCGAGGTAGACGGCCGTCGCGTACCGCATCACCGCCGCCAGCCGGCGCTGCCCGGCCAGGTCGTCGCCGATCGCGTCCAGCAGGGCCGCGCAGGCCACGGACATCCGCACCCGCGCCCGGTGGTCGTCCAGCAGGGCCGGGGCCAGCTCGGCCAGCCCCTCGCCCGCGTAGACGAACGGCTCCCCGGCGAGCTCCGGATCGCCCGCGTACGCGACCCGCGCGGCGGGCAGCCGGGGATCGAGGCCGAGGGCGTCGCAGTAGTCCTCGTAGTCCCCCGCCTCCATCACCCGCAGGTGCACCTCCACGCCCTGCCCGTGCAGGGCCCGCAACTGCCGCTCCGCCCGCCGCAGGTACTCCCGGTGCCGCAGCGACCCGAACAGCCCGTACCGCGCCAGCCCGGCGAAGTCGGCCGCCCCGACCGCCAGCGCGACCGCCACCGGCTGCGGCGGCGGCGCACCCCGCGGCCGCCCGTCCCGCCGCCGCCCCGCCCCGGCCCCACCGGCCGCCCTGCCGTCACCGGCCGAGCCCGCCGTGTCGGCCCTGCCGGCCCTGCCGGCCCTGTCGGCCGACACCCAGCCGCCCCCGACCCCGCTCGCGGCCAGCAGCACCCGCCACCGCCCGCCCTCCGCGGCCGAACACATCTCCCGCACGATCATGCTTCCTCCTGCTTGTTCGTTCGACACCGATCCCGTCCACGCCGACGACCCCGCCCCACAGGGCCTCCGACGTCGAGGAACATACACAGAGCCACTGACAATCCACTCCCAGTAATCGAACAAGGGAGGCGGCGCCCCCACTGGACGAAGGGAGCGGGCTCGGCCGTGCGCCCCGCCCGAGCCGGAAAACCGAGCGCGCCGGGCCCCCATCCGGCAACCCGGCGGCCCGGGCAGCGACTCCCGGTCGAGGCCGCGCCCGGACGAGCCGAAGCACGCGACGCGCCCTGTGCCCTCCCGGCGGCCGGGAGGGCACAGGGGGATCCGGAGGGCCGGCAGTGTCCCGGGGCCGCACGCCGCCTCTCGCCCGGGCAGGCCCGGGCGCGTCGTGCCCTGCCGCCCCTCCCGAGGCGGGGAGGGGCGGCAGATGAAACCCCGGTGGGCTTGGTGGCCCCCGCCCGCGCGGCCGGCACGGTCCTACGAGGACGGGAGGTGCTGCGGATCGGCGCGACCGGTGGAGGCGCCGGGCAAGCCGGGTCCCGTCCTCTGCACGGCGCGGGAGGCGGGGCAGGAGCCCAGTTGCCCCGCTGTCCCTCCCGGCGGCCGGGAGGGGCGGCAGGGCAAAGCTGGTGGGGCCGGGGGCACCGGAGGAGGTCCCCGCCCGGACGGGAGGCGGGCGAGCCGGATTCGTCGCCTGCGAGCCCGGGAGGTCGGACGGGAACACAGTTGCTCCGCTGCCCCTCCCCGGTCGCCGGGAGGGACAGCGCGAGGGCCGGTACGAGCGGGCGCCCCTCCGAGGCGGCGGGTCCCGGCCGGCGCGGAGGCCCGGTCCCGGCGCGGCAGGACTCGGCGGGCCGTGGGCGGCGGCCCCGAGCCCGGTCGCGGCTCCCCGCCGGGCTGGAGGCCGTGGGCGGCGGGCTCCCAACCCGGGCACCGGTGCGCCCTGGCAACAGCCCCCGGCCCGCCCCCGCAGCAGCCCCCGGCGGGGCGAGCGGGGTGGGTGGGGTTGTCGGTGGCGGGCGCTATGGTCGGGGACCATGCGGCTGCTGCACACCTCCGACTGGCACCTCGGGCGATCCTTCCACCGGGAGAGCCTGCACGACGCCCAGCGCGCCTTCCTGGACCACCTCGTGGAGGTGGTCCGGTCCGAGGGCGTGGACGCCGTGCTCGTCGCCGGGGACGTGTACGACCGCGCGCTGCCGGGGCTGGACGCGGTGGAGCTGTTCGACGACGTGCTGCACCGCCTCGCCGCCCTCGGCGTGCCCACGGTCTTCATCAGCGGCAACCACGACTCGGCCCGCCGTCTGGGCGTCGGCGCCGGGCTGATCGGCCGCGCCGGGATCCACCTGCGGACGGATCCGGGCGAGTGCGCCGTGCCCGTCGTCCTGGAGGACGCGCACGGCCCGGTCGCCGTGTACGGCCTGCCGTACCTGGAGCCGACGCTGGTGCGCGAGCGGTTCGGCCTGGCGAAGGGCGGCCACGCGGCCGTCCTCGGCGCCGCGATGGACCGCGTACGGGCCGACCTCGCCGAGCGCCCCGCCGGCACCCGGGCCGTGGTCCTGGCGCACGCCTTCGTCACCGGCGGCGCCCCGAGCGACAGCGAGCGCGACATCGCGGTGGGCGGCGTCGCGGCCGTGCCCGCGGCCGTCTTCGACGGCGTGCACTACGCGGCGCTGGGCCACCTGCACAGCTGCCAGACCCTCGCCCCCCGCCTGCGCTACAGCGGCTCCCCCCTCGCCTACTCCTTCTCGGAGGCCCGGCAGCGCAAGACCATGTGGCTGGTCGACCTGGCCGCCGACGGCGAGGTCACCGCCGAGCGGGTCGACTGCCCCCGGCCCAGAGCCCTCGCCACGCTCCGCGACACCCTGGAGGGCCTGCTGACCGACGAGCGGTACGCGGGCGACGAGCAGTCCTGGGTCCAGGCCACGCTCACCGACGCCGTCCGCCCCGCCGAGCCCATGGAGAAGCTGCGCCGCCGCTTCCCCCACACCCTGCAGCTGCTCTTCGACCCGCAGGGCGCCGAGGCGGAGCCCGTCCGCTCCTACGCCGCCCGGGTCAGCGGCCGGGCGGACCTGGAGGTCGCCGAGGGCTTCCTGCGGCACGTGCGCCCGGGCGCCGAGCCGGGCGAGGAGGAGCTCGGCTGGCTGCGCGACGGCTTCGAGAGCGTCCGCGAGTCCGGCGAGCGGAAGGCGGAGCTGCCGCGATGAGGCTGCACAGGCTCACCGTCACCGCCTTCGGCCCGTTCGCGGGGACCGAGACGGTGGACTTCGACGCGCTCGCCGCCGGCGGGCTGTTCCTGCTGCGCGGCGCGACGGGCGCCGGCAAGAGCAGCGTGCTGGACGCGGTCTGCTTCGCCCTGTACGGCGAGCCGCCGGGCACCCGCCGCGCGGCCCGGCTGCGCAGCGACCACGCCGATCCGGGGCGGCTGACGGAGGTGCGGCTGGAGCTGACGCTGGGCGGGCGCCGGCTGGAGATCGTGCGCCTGCCGGAGCAGCGCCGCCCGAAGAAGGTCGGCTCGGGCACGACGGTCGAGCGGGCGCAGACGCTGCTGCGCGCCTGGGTGCCGGACGCGGGCGAGGGCGCGCCGGGCTGGCGGGCGGTCAGCAAGTCGCACCAGGAGGCCGGGGAGGAGATCCACCGGCTGATCGGCATGAACCGGGACCAGTTCTGCCAGGTGGTGCTGCTCCCCCAGGGCGACTTCGCGCGCTTCCTGAAGGGCGACTCCGAGGAGCGCGGCAAGCTGCTGCGGCGGCTGTTCGACACCGAGCGCTTCCAGCACGTGGAGTCCTGGCTGGCCGAGCAGCGGCGCGCGCAGGAGGCGGCCGCGCAGTCGGGCCGCGCCCGGCTGCGGGACTTGGCGAGCAAGGCCGAGCAGGCGGCGGGCCCGGGCGCCGAGCCGCTGGAGGAGCAGGACGACGTCACCGGCGTGCTGGGCTGGGCGGCGGTGCTGCGCAGCGGGGCCGCCGAGCAACTGGCCGTCGCCCGGGCCGCGTTGGCGGGCGCCGAGGAGCGCCAGGGCGCCGCCCAGCGCGGGCGCGAGTCGGCCGAGGAGCTGGCCTCCCGCCAGCGCCGGCACGGCGAGGCGCTGCAACGGGCGCGCCGGCTGGCGGAGTTCGAGCCGGCGGCGGAGCGGGACGGCCTGCGGCTGGCCGAGGCGCTGCGGGCGGTCGGCGTGGAGTCGGCGCTGCGGCTGCGCGAGGGCGCGGCGGAGGCGTCCGGCCGCGCGGCGCAGGCCGAGCGCCGGTGCCGCGCCGCGCTCGGCGACACCTCCGCCTCACCGGAGGAACTCGCCGCGCTGGAGCAGGAGTTGCGCGCCGAGGTGGTCCGACTGGAGGCGGCCCGGGAGGACGAGCGCCACTGCGCCGCACTCGACCGCGACGAGAGCTCCCTGACGGCGGAGCGCCGCCGGGCCGAGGAGCTGGCCGAGGAGGCGCAGGACTGGCTGGCCGAGTTCGAGGGCGAGCTCCTCCGGCTGGAGGCCGAGCGCGCCGGGGCCGTGGAGGCGAGCGCCCGGGTCGACCGACTCGATGCCCGGCGCGAGGAGTTGGGCGCCCGCCTGGCCGCCGCCCGGGAGCGCGACCGCCTGCGCGAGCGCATCGGAGCGGACGCGCCGCAGGCGGCCACCCTGCGCACCGAGGCCCTCGACGCCCGCGAGCGCTGCCTCGACCTGCGCGACCGTCGGCTGACGGGCATGGCGGCGGAGCTGGCCGAGCAGCTGCGCGTGGGCGAGGCCTGCCGGGTGTGCGGCTCGCCGGAGCACCCGGCGCCCGCCGAGGCCGCCGACGGCGGCCGGGTGAGCGCCGGGGACGAGGAGCGGGCCGCCGCCGTGCGGGACGGGGCCGAGCGCGCCTGGCAGGAGGCCGAGCAGGCGCTGACGGCGCTGCGGGTGCGCGAGGCGGCTGCCGCCGGCGCGGCCGGGCCGGAGGGAGCCGGGGCGCTCGCCGACGCCCTCGCCGAGCTGGAGCGCGAGCACCGCGAGGCCCGTCGGGCGGCGGAGGAGCTGGCCCGGGTCGAGCGGGAGACCGTCCGGCTGACGGGTGAACGCACCCGCCGCCAGGAGGAGTTGCGCGGGGCGGAGGAGCGGGCGGCCGTCCTCGTGGACCGGCTGCGCAAGCTGGAGGAGGAGCGCGGCCTCCTGGAGGCCAGGGTGGCGGCGGCCCGGGGCGAGGCCGCCTCGGTGGAGCGGCGCGCGGCGGCCCTGGCCGCCCGGGCCGAGCTGGTCGCCGCCGCCGCGACGGCGGCCCGCGCGGGCGCCCAGGCCTCCGAGCGGCTGGCGGAGGCGACGGACGAACTGGGCAAGGCGGCCGCCGCCGCGGGCTTCCCGGGCGCGGAGGCGGCCCTCGCGGTGCTGCTGCCGCGCGAGGAGCGCGAGCGGCTGGAGGCCCGGCTGGAGCGGCACCGTACGGAGAGCGCCGCCGTGCGCCGCGAGCTGGCGCTGCCCGAGCTGTCGGAGGCGGCAGCCCTCGAGCCCGCCGACCCGGCCGGGGCCGGGGCCGCGCTGGCGGCCGCCACCGATCACCTCGGCCGGGCGCACGCCGCCCGGTCGGCCGCCGAGGAGCGCTGTGCGGCGCTGGCCGGGATCGGCCGCCAACTGACCGGTCTCGCAGCAGAGTTGGGCCCGGCGCTGGAGCGGTTCGAGCGGATCAACCGGCTCTCCGCGCTGGCCGCCGGCACGTCGACGGAGAACCGGCTGCGGATGCGCCTGGAGTCGTACGTCCTGGCGGCCCGGCTGGAACAGGTCGCGGCGGCGGCCAGCGCCCGGCTGGTGCGGATGTCGGGCGGCCGCTACACCCTGGTGCACAGCGACGACCGGGGCGGCGGCAACAAGCGCTCGGGCCTGGCGCTGCGGGTGGTCGACGCCTGGACGGGCACCGAGCGGGACACGGCCACGCTCTCCGGCGGCGAGGGCTTCTTCGCCTCGCTCTCCCTCGCCCTCGGCCTGGCCGACGTGGTGACGGACGAGGCGGGCGGCATGCCGCTGGACACGCTGTTCATCGACGAGGGCTTCGGCACGCTGGACGAGCAGTCGCTGGAGGAGGTCATGGACGTGCTGGACGGGCTGCGCGAGCGGGACCGCGCGGTCGGCATCGTCAGCCACGTCGCCGACCTGCGCAGCCGCATCCCCGCCCAGCTCCTGGTCCGCAAGGGGCGGCGCGGCTCCACCCTCGCCCTGGCGGGCCGCGAGGACGCCTGAGGGGCCCCGGCCCCGCCGCTAAAGCCCGGTCGGTCAGCCGGAGCAGGCGATCCGCTGCGCCTGCTGCCAGGCGCAGACCGGGCACAGCGTGCCGCCCGACCGGTCGGCGGGGAACTCGGTCGGCTCCCCGCACAGCACGCAGTCCGCGCGGGGGCCGGCGCCGTCCGCCCCGGGCCGCAGCGCCGCCTCCGCGTCCTCGGGGGCGGCCAGGTCGCACACCTTCGGGTCCTCGTCCATGCCGCCTTCCTACTCCCCGGCCCGGCCCTTCGGCAAGCCGCCCCCGGCGGCGGCGATCATCGCCCCGACCCCGTCCAGCAGCGGCCCGAGCCCGAAGGCGAACAGCGCGTCCAGGTCGAGGTCGTAGCCCGTCTCGCCGAAGCTCCTGGTGATCCGCCCGAACACCGGGTGCCGCTCGCCCCCGACGATCGCCGCGAAGACCGGTCCCTGCCGGTCCATCCACTGGTCCTCGGTGAGCCCGCTGCGGGCCGCGGCCTGCTCCTCGCGTTCGAGGTGCACGGCGAGGCCCTGGACGTGGCTGTAGAGCAGGACGTGCAGGTCGAAGACGGTCCTCGGGTCGAGGCCGTGGCCGTCGAGGGCGCCGAGCGCCCACTCGGCGTGGTCGAGCAGCGAGGGCAGCAGCAGCGGGCGGGTGAGCGCCCCGACCTGGGCCAGCCAGGGGTGGCGCCGGTAGGTGCGCCACAGGGCGTGCGCGCCGATCTCCAGCCGCTCGCGCCAGCCGGGCGGCGGCTCGGCCGGGTAGCGCTCCTCGGCGAAGGCGGCGTCGGCCATCAGCAGGACGAGGTCCTCCTTGCCCGCCACGTGTCGATAGGGCGACATCGCGGCGACGCCGAGCCGGGCCGCGACGCTGCGCATGGACAGCGCGGCCAGCCCCTCCTGGTCGGCGATCTCCGTCGCGGCCCGGACGATCCGCTCCCGCGTCAGCTCCCCGGTGTGCGCCGCCCTGGGCGCCTCGGGGGACGCCGGGCGCGCCGGCCGGGCCGCGACGACGGTGCCCACCCGGGGGCGGCTCTCGACCAGCCCCTCCAGGCGCAGCGTGGTGAGCACCTTGGTGGCGGTCGCGAGGGCGACGTTCCACTCCCGGGCGATCCGCCGCGTCGAGGGCACCCGCTCGCCCGGGGCGAGGGCGCCCTCGGCGATGCGCCGCGCGATCTCGTCGGCGATCCGGCGGTACGGGGGCTGCGTCACGCGCCGCCCTCCCTTCTCCTGTGACCTCGGTCTCATCTGCTGCTGTCCTAGTGCAGACGCTACCAGCGGGGACCGTCGCCGGGTGCACGCCTGTCCTAGTCCAGCAGGCCTCTCAGCACCTTGGACGGCCTGCGCGTACGCCGTACATTCAGAGCGCTTACACCGTACGGGCGCGCTCCGCGCGCCGCCGCTCATCCCAAGGGGTCCCATCCGTGAAGTCCGTCCTCGTCTCCGGCGCCGGCGTCGCCGGCTGCGCGCTCGCCGCGATGCTCGCCCGTCACGGCTTCGCACCCACCGTCGTGGAGCGGGCCGACGGCCTGCGCGGCGGCGGGCAGGCCGTCGACGTCCGGGGCGTCGCCCTGGAGGTGGTCGAGCGGCTCGGGGTGCTGGAGGCCGTCCGGGGGCACCGCACGCGGATGCGCGGCATGTCCGTCCTGGACGGGGACGGCACCGAGGTCCACCGCAGCACCGAGGCCACCTTCAGCAGCGGACGGCTCGACAGCGGCGACGTCGAGCTGCTGCGCGAGGACCTGGTGCGCATCCTGCACGCCCGGGCGGTGGAGGAGGGCGCCGAGTTCCGCTTCGGTGACTCGCTCACCGCGATCGA
This sequence comes from Kitasatospora sp. NPDC101183, assembly GCF_044767945.1. NCBI lineage: Bacteria > Bacillati > Actinomycetota > Actinomycetes > Kitasatosporales > Streptomycetaceae > Kitasatospora > Kitasatospora sp. NPDC101183. The sequence continues at coordinate 35,905 of NZ_JBIWOW010000002.1, forward strand.
GCGGGACGAGCGAGGCGTCCTGGCCCGCTTCGAGCACGACGACCCGCGCCGCTTCGACCTGCTCGTCGGCGCGGACGGGCTGCACTCCACCGTCCGCCGCCTCGTCTTCGGACCGGAGGAGGACTTCGCCACGCCGCTGGGCAGCCACCTCGCGGTGTTCAGCGCGGACAACTTCCTCGGCCTGGAGGACTGGCAGACGTGGCTGCGCGACGGCGAGTTCGGCTTCGGCGCCTACCCCGTCCGCGACAACAGCGAACTGCGGATCATCGTCGGCTTCGGGGGCGACCCGCTGCCGCGCGGGCGGCGCGGCCCCGAGGCCGCCCGGGCGATGGTCGCCGACCGCATGACGGCCCTGCGCTGGGAGGGCGAGCGCATGCGGGACGCCCTGGCCCGGGCGAGCGACCTCTACTGCGACGCGATGACGCAGATCCACCTGGAGCACTGGTCCCTCGGCCGCACCGTGCTGCTCGGCGACGCGGGCTACTGCGCCTCCCCGCTCTCCGGGCAGGGCACCAGCCTCGCCCTGGTCGGCGCCCACGTCCTGGCCGAGGCCCTGGCGGGTTGCGACGGCGACCACCACGCCGCCTTCACCGCGTACGAGGAGCGGCTGCGCCCGTTCGTCCGGCTCAACCAGGCGCTGGCCACGGAGAACCAGGGCGGCCCGGCCTCCGAGGAGTCGGTGGAACGGGCGAAGAACGCCATCGCGCTGGACGGCTAGGGCGCCCCGCGGGAGCCGCGGGCCGCGTCCTACCGTGGTCGGCATGGACTCCGCCCCGCACCGCCTGCTCGCCGCCGCCCGCGCCGCCGAACCCACCTACCCCGAGGTGGGCGCCACCCGGGGCGGGCCGCTGCCGCCCGGGTACGCGCACCTGCGGCGGCGGGTGCACCTGGGGCGCGGGGCCGACGTGCTGGAGCGGGCCGGGCGGTACGTGCTCGGCTGGGGAGCGCAGCTCGGCACGGGCTTCGCGGTGCACCCGGGCGGGCCGGCCGAGGAGGGCGCGACCGTGCTGCTGCGCCTGCGCCTGCCGGGCGCCCGGCTGCCCCGGCTGGTGATCCCCTGCCGGGTGGTGTGGACGGTGGAGCGGCCGGACCGGATCGGCTTCGGCTACGGGACGCTCCCGGGGCACCCGGAGCGCGGGGAGGAGTCGTTCCTGGTGTCGATGGACGGCGACGGCGAGGTGTGGTTCGAGGTCGCCGCGTTCTCCCGGCTGGACGCCTGGTACGCCCGGCTGGGCCGCCCGGTGGCGCTGCTGTGCCAGTACCTGGCGATCGAGCGCTACCTCGCCGCCGTCGCCGCCCACGTCCGCTGAAGGCTGAAGGCTCAGCCGAGGAAGGACAGCCGCAGGGTGCGGCGCGGGTTGTCGCCGTTGGTGTCGACGAACACCACCGACTGCCAGACGCCCAGCGCCAGCCGTCCGCCGATCACCGGCAGGGTGGCGTGCGGGGCGAGGAACGCGGGCACCACGTGGTCCCGGCCGTGGCCGGGGCTGCCGTGGCGGTGGCGCCAGCGGTCGTCGGCGGGGAGCAGGTCGCGCAGGGCGGCGAGGAGGTCGTCGTCGCTGCCCGAGCCGGTCTCCAGGACGGCGATGCCCGCGGTGGCGTGCGGGACGAACACGTTGAGCAGGCCGTCGCGCCCGGCCGCCCGCTCGTCGAGGAACGCGGCGCACCGGTCGGTGATGTCGAGCGCGACCTCGCGGCTGCCGGTGGTGATCTCGAAGGTGCCGGTCTGGAACCGGGTGGAGTGGTTGTTGTCCGCCATGGCGCCATCCTCACCCACCCCGGCGGGCGGAGCCCAACTCCCCTGGTCCGCCCGGCCGCCGCGCCCCGGACACGCCGACGACCCGACGGACCGGGTGGTCCGTCGGGTCGTCGTACGCACTGCCGTGCCCCCTGCCTAGCCCTGGCCGCCGAAGAGGCTGCGCCGCAGGCGGCGCAGCGGGGCCATGAGCTTGACCCGCATCTGGCGGCGGCGGGCCGGCGGGGCGTCCGCGGCGGCCGGGCCGCGCGGGGTGAGCTCCCTTATGAGCCCGAGCGCTTCGGCGGTGTCGACCACCGGGAGCGCGGGCGCGCCGAGCACGGCCAGGTGTCGGTCGATCCGGCGGCCGGTCGTGCCGACGCCGCACTGGATCGCCGGCACACGGGGCCGAGTCCGCACTTGCATCTGTTCCATCTGTTTTCCCACCCCTACGAGGCGCCAGGGCCGTGAGGCGAAGACTATCCGTGACGGACGGCCTTCGCGCAACCGCCCATGGTGTGGAGCCACCGTACCGTGCGGCGTCAACTGACGGTGCACCAGGGGCTCCCCGGCCGGTCACGACTAGGCATCAATGATGGTGCACGACCAGCCGTCTGTCACCGGTGCCCGGGGGTGCGGAGGGCGCACGGTTCCGTGCGCCGGTGCGCCCCCTCGTCGGCTTGGCCATATAGGGGACAAGCGCCACATCGACAAAGTGATCATCGGGGGACGGTGAGCACCCCCTCCCATCCTTCATGAAGTGAACACAATCGAGGGATTGACTCGCGTCCGGGCGCCAAGCAATATCTCTTCCAACGCGCCGAAGCCCGTCCTTGGCCAGGCGCGTGTTCGAGTCGTGAAAGACTCGGTGCAGGACTCCGGCTCCCGCGAGCCACTGCCAGGCCGCCTCGACGCTGCGGCGGCCGGTCTCGTCGGGTGCCCGGACAGGCGGTCGGCCGTGAGGGTCGGTCCGACCGCCGACCGACTGCCGGTGCCGCCCCCTCTCCGGGGCCCGGCACCGGCGGTTCCGGATCGCGGGCCGCCGAAGGCCCCCGGCCGCCGCCCGACCGGCCCCGCCCCGCCGGTCCCGAAGGCCCAGCCGGACGTCCACGCAGGTGGCACCGCGTGGATCGGTACACTCGGTCGGCGTGTCCCCCCTCCTCCTCAGCATCGTCCTCCCCGTCCACGGCGTGGAACGGTTCCTCCCGCAGTGCCTCGACTCGATCCTCGGCGACACCCCCGCCGCCGAGACCCGCTTCGAGGTGATCGCGGTCGACGACCTCTCCCCGGACGGCTGCGGCGCGATCCTGGACTCCTACGCCGCCCGCGACGGCCGGCTGCGCGTCCTGCACCTCGACGAGAACCAGGGCCTCGGCGGCGCCCGCACCGCCGCCCTGCCGCACCTGCGCGGCAGTTACGTCTGGTTCGTCGACAGCGACGACTGGGTGCCCGAGCGCACGGTGAGCGTGCTGCTGGACGAGCTGGAGCAGGAGCGGCGCCGCGAGACGCCCGCGGACGTGCTGATCACCGACTTCACCCACGTCTACCCCGACGGCGGGACCGAGCCCAACCCCTGGCGCCACGTGCTCACCGGCTCCCCCCTCGTCGAGGGCTGCACCCTGGCCGAGCACCCGCCGCTGCTGCGCACCGTGATGTCGGTGTGGAACAAGGTGTTCCGCCGGGCGTTCCTGGAGGGCCTGGGCGTCTCCTTCGGCCGCGGCTACTACGAGGACATCTCCGTCACCTACCCGGCGCTGCTGGCCGCCGGGCGGCTGCGCTACCTGGACCGCCCCTGCTACCACTACCGGCGCGGGCGCTCCGGCGCGATCACCGCGACGGCCTCCCCCAAGCACGCCGGGGTGTTCGCCCAGTACGAGGCGATCTTCGCCTTCCTCGACCGCCCGGACCGCCCGGGGCGGCCGGTGCCGGACGAGCTGCGCACCATGGTCTTCGACCGCACCGTCCAGCAGGCGCTCAACGTCTACGACACCCCCGGGCTGCTGCCCGTCGACCGGCGCAAGGACTACTTCCGCTCCGTCGCCGAGCACTTCGCCCGCCACCGCCCGTCGGGCTACCGCTTCCCCGGCGGGGTGCGCGGCGTGCAGTACCGGCTGGCGGCGCGCGACTCGCGGATCGCGTACGCGGAGCTGCGCCGCACCGGGCGGCTGCCGCGCGAACTGCGGCGCGGGGCACGGGCGGTGGCGCCCGCCGTGAAGAAGGGGGTGCGCAGCGGCGCCCGGTTCACGGCGTACAACGCGTTCCGCCGGCTGCCGCTGGACGAGAACCTCGCCGTCTACGCCGCCTACTGGCACCGGGGTTACGCCTGCAGCCCGGCGGCGATCTACGAGAAGGCGCGCGAACTGGCGCCCCGGGTCAAGGGGGTGTGGGTGGTGGAGAACCGCGCCCAGGCCGCGACCCTGCCGCCCGACGTGCCGTACGTGTTCGTCAACACCCCCGCCTACCTCAAGGCGATGGCGACGGCCAAGTACTTCGTCAACAACGTCAACTTCCCCCGGACGATGACGAAGCGGCCCGGAACGGTGCACGTCCAGACGCAGCACGGCACCCCGCTCAAGGCGATGGGCATGGACCTGCGCGACCACCCGGCGGCCGTCGAGGAGGGGATGGACTTCGACCGGCTCCAGGAGGCCGTGGACCGCTGGGACTTCCTCGTCTCCCCCAACCCGCACACCACCGAGCACTTCGCCCGGGCCTTCCCCGGCTCGTACGAGATGCTGGACACCGGGTACCCGCGCAACGACCGGCTGGCGAACGCCGACCGGACGGAGGTGCGGGCGATGCGCGAGCGGCTCGGGCTGCGCCCGGGCACGACGGCGGTGCTGTACGCGCCGACCCACCGCAGCGCGCGCGGCGGCTACGTGCCGCTGCTGGACGTGGCCGCGCTGGCGCGCACGCTGGGGCCGCACTACACGCTGCTGGTGCGCACCCACTACTTCCACACCGGCGGGCCGGGGGACCTGACGGCGGGTGAGGACGCGGCGCGGGTGCTGGACGTGTCGGCGCACCCGGCGGTGGAGGACCTGTACCTCGCGGCGGACGTGCTGGTGACGGACTACTCGTCGATGATGTTCGACTTCGCGGTGCTGGACCGGCCGGTGGTGATCTTCGCCCCGGACTGGGAGGAGTACCGGCGCGAGCGCGGCGTCTACTTCGACCTGTTCGCGCAGCCCCCGGGGGCGGTCACGCAGGACGCGGACGCGCTGGCGCGGGCGCTGCTGGCGGGGGACCCGGAGCCGCGGGCGCGGGAACGGTTCCGCGCGACGTTCTGCGTCTGGGACGACGGCGGGGCGGCGGAGCGGGTGGTGCGCCGGGTGTTCCCGGTGCGGGACTGACCCCGACCGGTCCGAGAGGAAAATCCGAGAGGAAAATCCGAGAGGGGAAAGGCGGACGGGGCCGGTGCCGCCGGTACGGCGACCGGCCCCGTCTCCTGCCCCGGGAAGGGGTGCTCAGCCGCGGCGGGCGGCCAGGAACTCCTCGAAGTCCAGGTAGCCCTGGTGCCGGGTGTCCATCGTGTGGATCAGCGCCTCGGCCATCGAGAGGGTCACCGTGTGGTCGCCCATCTCGTTGGCGGCGAGCGCGTACTCGGCCGCCGTGATCTTGCCGTCGCCGTTCTTGTCGAAACGGTCGAACAGCGCCTTGATCTCCTCGACGCTCTGCATGGTGCCCTCCTGGTACTGCGGGGTGGTGCTCGGTTCGGACGGGCCGTACCCTACCCGGCCGTGGCGATCGCCACGGTCACGGGGAGTGGACGCACGCCGGGGTGGGTGCCGTAGTCTGCGGATCTGATCGCGGGCCCGGGCACCTCCCGGGCGGTCGTTCGTCCAGGGAGGGAACCCCCATGCTCGACCTCGTCACCAGTCTGGTGCTGAAACCCGTGTCGCGGGGGATCTGGCGCCCGGTCATCGAGGGGGCCGAGAACGTTCCGCGCAAGGGCGGGGTGATCCTGGCGAGCAACCACCTGTCCTTCATCGACAGCGTGGTGATCCCGCTGACGGCGCCGCGGCGGGTCCACTTCCTCGCCAAGGCCGAGTACTGGAAGGCCCCCGGGCTCAAGGGGAGGGTCTCCAAGGCGTTCTTCGAGTCGATCGGCGCGGTGCCGGTCGAGCGCGGCACCTACCGCTCGGCGCAGGCCTCGCTGGAGTCGGCGCTGGAGATCCTGGAGGCCGGGAAGGCCTTCGGCATCTACCCCGAGGGCACCCGCTCCCTGGACGGGCGGCTGTACCGGGGCAAGACGGGCGTGGCCTGGCTGGCGCTGACGGCGGGCGTCCCGGTGGTGCCGGTGGCGCTGGAGGGGCCGGAGGAGATCCTGCCGATCGGCAAGCGGGTGCCGCGCCTGAAGAAGGTGACGGTGCGCTTCGGCGAGCCGCTGCACTTCGACGACCTGCACGGGCAGGCCCGTTCGCTCAAGGCGCGCCGGCAGGTGACGGACGAGGTGATGGCGGCGATCCAGCGGCTCTCCGGCCAGGAGGTCGCGGAGCGCTACAACGAGGTGCCGAAGGCGGCCTGAGAGGTGCCGAAGGCGGCCTGACCGCCGTTACGCGTGGCCCAACACCTCGGCGGCCTGCGGGACTTCGCGCCGCAGCAGCGCCGCGTACCGTCCGTCGAGGGCCACCAGGTCGTCGTGGGAGCCCAGTTCGGCGACCTCGCCGCGGTCGAGCACGGCGATCTGGTCGGCGGCGCGGACGGTGGAGAGCCGGTGCGCGATGGTGATGGTGGTCCGCCCGGCGGCGAGGGCGTCGACGGCCTGCTGGACGGCGCGTTCGGTGCGGTTGTCCAGCGCGCTGGTGGCCTCGTCGAGGATGAGGACGGGCGGGTTGCGCAGGATCGTCCGGGCGAGGGCGAGGCGCTGCTTCTCCCCGCCGGAGAAGCGGTAGCCGCGTTCGCCGACGAGGGTGTCGTAGCCGTCCGGGAGGGCGGCGATCGCCTCGTGGATCTGGGCGGCCCGGGCGGCCTCGACGAGTTCGGCGTCGGTGGCGTCCGGCTTGGCGAAGCGCAGGTTGTCGGCGACGGAGGCGTGGAAGAGGTACGTCTCCTGGGAGACGACGCCGACCGCGCGGGCCAGGGTGTCGAAGGAGAGGTCGCGCACGTCCACCCCGTCGATGGTGACCCTGCCGCCGGTGACGTCGTACAGCCGGGGCACCAGGTAGCTGAGCGTGGTCTTGCCGGAGCCGGTCTCGCCGACCACGGCCAGTGACCCCCCGGCGGGCACGGAGAGTTCGACGCCGGAGAGGGTGGGGCGCTCCTGGCCGGGGTCGTAGCGGAAGTCGACGGCCTCGAAGCGGACGTCGCCGCGGATCGTCTCCAGGGTGACGGCGCCGGGCCGCTCGTCGATGTCCACCGGCAGGTCGAGGTACTCGAAGATCCGCTGGAACAGGGCGAGCGAGGTCTGCACGTCCACGCCGGTGGAGAGCAGGCTGACCGTCGGGCGGAAGAGGCCCTGCTGGAGGGTCACGAAGGCGACCAGGGTGCCGACGGAGACGATCGGCGCTCCCCCGGCGGCGGTCAGGCCGGCGGCCCAGTAGATCGCGGCGGGCATGGCTGCCATCACGATCTGGATGGTGTTCATCCGCCAGCGCCCGGCCATGCTGGCCCGGACCTCCAGGTCGGCGAGCCGGTCGGACTGGGCGGTGAACTCCCGGGCGAGCGAGTCGGTGCGGCCCATGGTGCGGCCCAGCAGGATGCCGCTGACGGAGAGCGACTCCTGGACGGCGGAGCTCATCGCGGCCAGCTGCTTCTGGCGCTCGGTGGTGATCTTCTTGCGCTCGTGGCCGACGCGGCGGCTGATCCAGACGAAGAGCGGGAGCAGCACCAGGGAGACGACGGTCAGGCGCCAGTCCAGGGCGACCATCGCGACGACGGAGGCCACGACGGCCGTGAAGTTGGAGACCAGGCTGGTCGCGGTGGAGGTCACCGTGGACTGCATGCCGCCGATGTCGTTGGCGATGCGGGACTGCACCTCGCCGGTGCGGGTGCGGGTGAAGAAGGCGAGGGACTGGCGCTGGAGGTGGCCGTAGACGGCGGTGCGCAGGTCGTGCATGACGCGCTGGCCGACGGTGGTGGAGATCAGGGTCTGCAGCACGCTGAAGACGCTGTTGACCACGGCCGCGAGCACCATGCCGAGGGCGAGCAGGCTGAGCAGCCCGGTGCGGCCCTGCGGGATGGCGGTGTCCAGGACGGCCTTGAGCAGGAAGGGCGTCACGACGGAGACGACGGCGGAGGCGGCGACGAGCAGGCCGACGGTGCCGAGGCGGCCGGCGTAGGGGCGGAAGAGGGCGAGGATGCGGCGCCACTGGGCGGGCGGGCGCGCCTCGCCCTCGGCGCGTTCGGGCGGGGTCCAGTTGACGGTGGCGGGCCTCAAGGGCGGTCCTCCTGGGGTCGGTCGGGTGTGCGGGCGGGCAGGCAAGCGGGCGTACGGGCGGGCCCGGGAGCGGGTCCGGGGTCAGCATAGCGAGGGTAGCTCATAGTTAGGCAAGCTAATAATGAGGAATGCTCTATTCCCGTCCCCGCGGGATTTCCGCCCCCGTGATCCGCGTCGTGATCCCCGTCGTGATCCCCGTCGTGATCCGCCCTGTACGCCCGACCGGCCCGACCGGCCCCCGACCGGCCCGACCGGCCCGACCGGCCCCGGGGCGCCTCAGTTGGTGCGGTAGGTGCGCGCCGCCTTGTTGGAGAGGCCGCCGAGCCCGCCCGAGGGCAGCAGCCGGGCCAGGGCCACGATGGCCTTGTACCGCTTGCCCGGCACCGACACCGACCGGCCCCGACCGAGGTCGCGCAGCGCCTCCTCGACCACCCGGTCCGCCGGGAGCCAGGACCAGGCGGGGATGTTGTCCGTGCCCATGCCCGCGCGCTCGTGGAACTCCGTCCGGGTGAAACCCGGGCACAGCGCCATCATCCGCACCCCGCTGCCGCCGAGGTCGCGCAGCACGCCCTGGGTGAAGCTGACCACCCAGGCCTTGCTCGCCCCGTACGTGCCGCGCGGCAGGAAGGCGGCCACCGAGGCGACGTTGACGATCGCACCCCGGCCGCGCTCGCGCATGCCGGGCAGGGCGGCGGCGGTCAGCCGCAGGATCGCCTCGATGTGCACCTTGAGCATGTCCAGCTCGTCCTGGAGCGGGACGGTGCCGAAGGCGCCCTTGTTGCCGAAGCCGGCGTTGTTGACGAGCAGGTCCACCGGGCGCTCGGCGTCGGCGAGCCGGGCCTCGACGGCGCCGATCCCCTCCTCGGTGGCGAGGTCGGCGCGCAGCACCTCCGCCTCGGTGCCGTAGCGGGCGTGCAGGGCGGCGGCGGCGCGCTCCAGCCGCTCGGTGTCGCGGGCCACCAGGACGAGGCGGTAGCCGCCGCGGGCCAGGCGGCGGGCGAAGGCGGCTCCGATGCCGGCGGTCGCGCCGGTGATCAAGGCTGTGGTCATGCCCAGACCGTACCGACTCCCCGCATCCGGGCCCACACCCAGGGCAACGTCCCAGCTCAGGGGCTTGCGGATGCAGGGCGGCGGAGGTGCTCGTAGTGTCGGACAAGGGCACCGCCCGATCGGGCGGTGAAGTCCAGACGAGGAGGCACATCTGATGCTTACTCAGTTCCAGACCACGACGACCAGGGCGCCGCTGGCGACCGCGTCCGAGCTCGATGCGCTCGGCACGCTGATGGTGGAGGACGAGGCCGTCGTGAGCGACGCGCCCACGTACCGCCCCGAAGCCGCCGGCGGCCTGCTGCTGCTGGGGCTGCTGCTGCTCGAGCCGAAGCAGCCCAAGGAGAAGAGCCGGTAGCCGAGCGCGCTACCAGGCCCGAAGGGCCTCGCGGGGCGCCCCTGCACTGTGATCGTCACCGATCGTGAGCGGCCGTAACAGGTCGTGAGCGCGATGGCGGGCAGGGCCCGGGCCCCCGCGAACGCCCCCGCCGAGGAGGACCACGCAACCATGCCATTCGCCGATACCCCTCTCCGCGACGAGTACGCCGCGGCGGTCGAGCGGGTGGCGGGCCGCACCCTCGACGCCCTGCGGGGCGCCGGGGGTGCGGTCGCGCTCGCCGACCCCGCCGCCGACCCCGCCGCCGACCCCGCCGCCGGACCTGCCGCCGGTCCGCTCGCCGGTCGGGGCGCGGGCCTGGAGCCGCCCCGGCCGCTGCTGGCCGCGCTGCGCGTGCTCGGGCCCGACCTGTTCGCGCCGCAACTGCTGGGCGGAGCCGCCCCCGACGAGCCCACGGCGCTGCTGCTGGCCGAGGCGCACCGCGTCTTCCCCCCGGCGGGGCTCGCGCAGGGCGGGGACGGCAACGCCGTCGTCACCGCCTGGCGGGACTGGGCGGCGGGGGTGCTGCTCGTGCGGGCGCTGGGGACCGCCCCTTCGGAGGCCCCGCCGGAGGACGGCCGTGGTGAACGCTCCGTCACCGCGCCCGCGCCGACCGCCGTTCCCGGTCACGCCGCGTGGCCGGAGCCGGAGCAGTGGCAGGCCTGGTCGATCCGGATGGCGCAACTGTCCGCACTCGCCCTGCCCGGCCTGGACGGCGCCGTGCACCGCCAGGCCCGCGGCCACGCCCTGGCGCTGGCCCGGGGCACCGTGCGCTCGATGCTGCGGCGCGACCACCGGGCCGCCGCCCGACTGGTGCGCTGGCTGGCCTGGTGCCGAGCCGAGGGCGTCGCCGTGCCGCTGGAACTGCGGCCGCTGCTGGCGCGCCTCCAGGTGGTGAGCGACGGCAGCGCCCGGATCGCCCTCGAACTGGCCATCGCCACGGCCCTGCTGGACACCGCGGAGGGGCGGGCATGACCGACCACGAAGTCCTCGCCACCGCCCAGCAGCTCGGCTCGCGCGCCCTGGCCTGGCTGGACGCCTCGCACAGGACCGGGTTCGGCGAGATCGCCGACAACGTCACCATCGACATCGCCGACCCCAACAACTCCTACAAGCCCATCGGAGAATGCGCGCTGGCCGCTTCCCTGGTGCTGCGCGAGGGGGTCACCGGCCCCGTCGACGCCGAACGGGCCCGCCGCCTGCTGGCCTTCGGCTGGTCCCAGCTGCGCGACGGGGACCTGCTGTACGAGCGGCAGCTGCGGCACCTGCTGCTGACCGATCCTCTGGAGCTGTACTCCCACTTCGCGCGGGTCGGCTACCGTCACCCCGCGCTGGAGGAACTGGTGCGCTCCCTGGGCGACGTGCGCTCGATCCAGGCCGCCGAAACCGTGCCCAACCGGCGCCTGGCCGTCGCCAACGCCCGTAAGGTCGCCGGATTCGACCACCGGGGCCCGGACTGGCCCACCCTCGCCGCCGCCACCTGGCTCGGCGCCACCCCCGAGCCCTGGGCCGTGGACTGGAGCACCGGCTACGACATCACCCACACCGTCTTCCACCTCACCGACTGGGGCGCCCTGCCCGAACGGCTGCCCGAACCGATGCGCGCGTACGTCCGCGACTGGCTGCCGGTCTGGCTCGACATCTGGCTGGAGATCGGGCAGTGGGACCTCGTCACCGAACTGCTCGTCGTCGACGCCTGCCTCGGCGAACCGGTCACCGGCCGGCAGGGCTGGGAGGCGCTCGCCGCCGTGCAGCGGGAGGACGGACTGATCCCCCGGAACACGGAGCCCGTGGCCGAGGAGCCGGAGCAGGCGTTCAAGGACCACGAGCACACGGCGGTCGTCGCGGTGGTGGCCAGCACCGTCACCCTCTCCCGGGCGCTGGGCGGCGCGGAGGCGGCCCTCGCGTGAGCGCCGCCCGTACGGACCCGCTGGGTACGGACCGGCTCGGTACGGGCCGGCTCGGTACGGACCCGCTGCGCACGGACCGGCTGTGCGCGGACGTGGTGCGGGCCGCCGAGCCGTACGCGACGGCGGTGGTCGTGGCGCTGGCGGACGGTGAGCGGGCCGAGGTGCGCTGCACCGGGCGGCTCGGGCACGGGCCCGGCTCGGCACCGTGCACCCCGGAGACGGTCTTCGAACTCGGCTCCGTCACGAAGACGTTCACCGCACTGCTGCTGGCCCGGCTGGTCTCGGGCGGCGAACTCGCCCTGGACGACCCGGTGGAGAGCCACCTGCCGCCCGACTGGATTGCGGCGTCGGTGCGTTCGGGCGAGCCGATCCGGCTGTTGCACCTGGCCACCCACACCTCCGGGCTGCCCCGACTGCCGCCCGGGCTGCTCGCCGGGGCCGTGCCGACCTGGTTCAGCAACCCGTACGGCGGCTACGGCGAGCGGCAGTTGAGGGATGGCCTGGCCCGAACCACCGTACGGGCGCGGCCCGGTGGGCGGTACGGGTACTCCAACTACGGGGTCGGGCTGCTGGGGCGGCTGCTCGTCGAGGCGGGCGGCGGGGCCTCGTACGGCGAGCTGCTGGCCGAGAAGGTCTGCGGGCCGCTCGGGCTGCGGCACACCACCTGCGCGCCGGACGCGCCCGGCCGGGCCACCGGCTACCGCCGGGGGCGGGCGTTGCCGCCCTGGCGCATCCCCGGGCTGCCCGGCGCGGGCGCCGTCCGGGCCGGGGGCGCCGACCTCCTGCGCTACCTCCAGGCCCATCTGCGGCCGGGGGACGGTGAGTTGGGCGCGGCGCTGCGCGAGGTGCAGCGGCCCCGGCTGCGACTGCCGCGCTCCGGGGACCAGCTGGGCCTGGTCTGGCAGCACCGGCACGCGGGCGGGCGGGAGCTGTGGTTCCACACCGGCGGCACCCGGGGGTTCACCGCCTTCGTCGGCTTCTCCCCGCCGACCGGCACCGCCGTCGCCGCCCTCGCCAACACCGGGCCGACGCTGGACGGGCGGTTCCTGCAGAGCGCGTACGAGCTGCTGCGGGGGCTCTCGGGGCCCGATCGTTAGGGCTCTAGGCGGGGACGGCGCGGGCGCGGTCGGCGGCGATGTTCAGGGCGATCCCGGCGAGGACGGTGCCCATCGCGTAGCGCTGGACGCGCAGCCACAGGGGGCGGCGGTTGAGGAAGGCCGCGATGGAGCCCGCGCCCATGGCGATCAGGCCGTTGACGGTGACGGCGACGGCGATCTGGGCCAGCCCCAGCAGCAGGCTCTGCAGGGCGACGTGGCCGCGCTGCGGCTCCACGAACTGGGGCAGCAGCGAGAGGTACATGATGGCGATCTTGGGGTTGAGCAGGCAGGTCAGGAAGCCCATCGCGTAGAGCTTGCGCGGCGGGTCCGGCGGGAGCTGCTGCGGGGCGAACACCGCCGTGCCGCCCGGGCGCACGGCATTCCAGGCGAGCCAGAGCAGGTAGCCGGCGCCGGCCAGCTTGATGGCGGTGTAGAGCGCGGGCACGACGGAGAACACGGCGGCGACCCCGGCCGTCACGGCGACCAGGTACACCAGGAAGGCCGTCGCCACGCCGAGCAGGGAGACCAGGCCGGCGCGGCGGCCCTGGGCGATCGAGCGCGAGACCAGGTAGATCATGTTCGGGCCCGGCGAGAGCACCATGCCGAGGGCCACGGCGGCGACCCCCAGCAGCGCGTGGCCGCCGACGGCGGAGAGCGGGTTGTCCGTGCCTGTGTTGTCCATGCCTGCGAGGCTAGGGCGGGTGCGCATCTCGATGCAATGATGACTTTGCGCTCGGTGCAATCGGGCTGCGGGCGGAAAGGGGTGCGCGGTGACCAGGGACGACTACCGGGCGATCGCCGACGCGATCGCGGCCGACATCGAGCACGGGCGGCTGCGGCCCGGCGAACAGCTGCCCACCCAGCGCGCCTTCGCCCGGCGGCGGGGCATCGCGCCCTCCACCGCCACCCGGGTCTACCGGGAGCTCGCCCGGCGCGGGCTCACCACCGGGGAGGTCGGGCGGGGCACCTTCGTCCGGGCCGGGCGGAGCGCGCGGGACGAGGCACGGGACGGGCGGGTGGCGCTCGCCGAACCGGGGACCGGGCCCGTCGACCTGGAGCTCAACTACCCGGCCGTGCCGGAGCAGTTGGCGCAGCTCGCGGGCGCGCTGGCGCAGCTGCTGCGCCCGGACGTGCTCGGCGAGGCACTGCGGCCCGTCGGCGTGGCCGGGACGGCGGCGGCGCGGGAGGCCTTCGCCGCGCTGGCCTCCGCCTCCTGCGGCGGGCGGGAGGCCGACCCGGGCTCGCTGCTGTTCGCGGGCAACGGGCGGCAGGCGGTGGCGGCGGCCCTGTCGGCGCTGGCGGCGCCGGGGCAGCGGGTGGGGGTGGAGGAGACGACGTACCCGGTGGTCAAGGCGATCGCCGGGCAGGCGGGCGTGCGGCTCGTCCCGCTGCCGGTGGACGAGGAGGGGCTGGTGCCGGAGGCGGTGGCCGCCGCGCACCGGGCCGCGCCGCTGCGGGCGCTGTACGTGCAGCCACGGCTGCACAACCCGCTCGGGGTGAGCTTGCCCGAGGCTCGTGCGGCCGAACTGGCGCAGGCGGTACGGCGGTTGGACCTGCCGGTGGTGGAGGACGCGGTGTGGTCCTTCCTCTGCCCGGGGACGACGGCCTTCGCCTCGTACGCGCCCGAGCGGACGGTGCTGGTGGACAGCCTGTCCAAGCGGCTCGGCGCGGGGCTGAACGTCGGGTTCGCGGTGGTGCCCGAGGGGCTGCGCGAGCGGACGGCGGGGGCGCTGCGCTCCGGCGGGGCCACACCGAGCGGGTTCGCGCTGGAGGCGGCGGTGCGGTGGATCGGGGACGGCACGGTGGAGGCGGTGGCGGCGGCCAAGCGGGCGGACGCCATGGAGCGGCAGGACCTGGCCCGGGAGGTGCTGGCCCCGCGCCGGGTACGGGCCGACCGGCGCTCGTACGTGCTGTGGTGGCCGCTCGCGGCGCCGTGGCGCTCGGAGACCTTCGTCGCGGCGGCGGCCCGGGCGGGCATCTCGGTCACCCCGGCCGAGGCCTTCGCCGTCGACCCCCGGCGCTCCCCGGCCGCCGTCCGGATCGCCCTGGCCTCGCCGCCGCTGCCGGTGCTCGCCCGGGCGCTGGCGGAGCTGGCGAGGATCGAGGCGGCGGGGCCGGAGGCGGACTGACGGCGGAGTGACGGCGGGGCACGAACAGATGACAGAAAACAGATGACAGCGAACAGATCACAACGAACAGCGAACGGATAACAGCTTTCGTCAGCTGTTATCCGTTCGCTGTTTTCTGTCATCTGTTTTCTGTCATCTGTTCGCTGTCACGTGTCCGCCGTCACTCGTGATCCGCCCGCTGCGACCGGTTCGCCGTGTCCGCGGCCCCGCCGGCGCCGACCGCCCGCAGCCGGGAGGCGGCCGTGGCGGCGAGCTGCGGCGCGAGCTTCGCCACGTCGCGCGAGCCGACGACGGCGATCAGGCTCGGCAGCAGCCAGCGCACCGGCTGCATGCCCCGCAGCCACGCCTGCGCGTAGACGTGCGCCGAGCGCCGGGCGATCCCGGCGACCAGCCGGTCCACCGCGGGCTCCAGCGGGTACGTCTTGTTGGCGGGCCACGGCAGTCTGCTGCGCATCTGCTTGAGCACCGCGTCCTCGTCGGCGCCGCGCACCATGTCGGTGTCGGTCCAACTCAGGTACCCGACACCGACCTTGACCCCCTGGTACGCGACCTCGGCGCGGATCGAGTGGGCGAAGGCCTCCACCCCCGCCTTGCTGGCGCAGTACGCGCTCATCAGCGGCGCGGGCGTGAGCGCCGCCAGCGAGGCGATCTGCAGCAGGTACCCGCGGCTCTCGGCGAGCGCGGGCATGAACGCCCGCGCCGTGGCCACGCTGCCGAGCAGGTTGACCTCGATCACCCGGCCGAACGCCCTGTGGTCGCTGTCCATCATCGGCCCGCCCAGCGCGATCCCGGCGTTGGCGACCACGGCGTCGATCCGCCCGTAGTGCTCCTTGATCCGCTCCGCGACCGCGCTCAGCGCCTCCAGGTCCGTGACGTCCGCCTCCCAGCTGGTGGCGGAAGGCCCGCACTGCGCCGCGACGGCCTTCAGCTCGACGGGCTCCAGCCCGAGCAGCGCGACCTTGGCCCCGCGCCGGGCCAGCCTGCGCGCCAGCGAGGCGCCGACCCCGCGCGCCGCCCCGGTGACGACGACGACCTGCTCGGACAACGGCGGATTGGCGTTCATGCGACGGCGGTCCTCTCGCTCTCGGCGCCGGCCAGGTGCGCGGCGGCCATCCGGTGGATCTCGGCGGCGACCTCGGCGGGCCGCTCCAGCGGCGCCATGTGGCCGACCCCGGGCAGCAGCAACAGACCCTGCGGGTCGGGCAGTTCGGAGACGATGCGATGGGCGTGCACGGGCGGGGTGAGCCGGTCCGCGGTGCCGACCACCACGGCGGTGGGCGCCGCGAGCCGGGCCAGCCCGTCGTGGACGTCCAGCCGGGCGAGCACCCCGGCCCACCCGGCCCGCACGGAGGTCGGGCAGGCGTGCACGATCCGCGCCGTCGCCTCTGCCTGGTCGGCGGGCGAACTCGGCCCCATCGTCGCGTACTTGAGCGCGGCCCGGCTCAGGGGCGTGACCGGCCCGAGCGGCATCCGCGAGCGCAGTAGCTGCCGGTGCAGCAGGCGCCGCAGCCCGGCGGGGCGCAACCCCTCGGGCAGGACGGCGAGTTCGGCGAGCAGCTCGCCCGGCCCGGTGGAGACGAGCACGGCGGCGGCCGTCCGCTCGGCGACCTCGGGCCACCCTCCGGCGGCCATGATCGTCATCCCGCCCATGCTGTGCCCGGCGAGGACGGCCCGCTCCCCCGCCGGCACCGTGCGCTCCAGTACGACGGCGAGGTCGTCGGCCAGCGCCCGGGTGGAGTAGCGGGCCCGGCTCGGCGGTATCTCGCTGCGCCCGTGGCCGCGCTGGTCGTAGGCCACCACCCGGTAGCGGTCGGTGAGTCGGCGGATGACGGGCGCCCAGAAGGCGGTGGAGCAGGTCCAGCCGTGGGCGAGGACCACGGTGGGCGCGTCGCCGCGGCCGTGCACCTCGGCGTGCAGCCGCAGGCCGTCCGTCGTCAGCAGGCTCAACTGCTCGGCGGGCACGGGCGGTTCGTAGTCGGCGGGCGGGCGGACGCTCACGCGGAGACCTCCTCGGTGGTCCGACCGGTGGAGCGGCCGGTAGCGCGGTCGGTGGTGGCGGGCGCGCCGCGCAGGATCAGCTCGTACTCGCCGAGGTCGACCTTGCGGGTGGCGCGACGGAAGGAGGTGGTGGAGCCGGGCCACAGCACGGTGTTCTTCCCGCTCGGGTCGAGGTACCAGCTGCGGCAGCCGCCCGTCGTCCACACCGTGCGGTCCATCCGGTGCTGGAGTTCGAGGTTCCACTGCCGCTGGGCGCGCGCGGTGGGCTGCATGGCGGTCGCGCCGACGGAGTCGAGGGTGGTCAACGCGTCGACCATGTAGTTCAGTTGGGACTCGATCATGAGGATCATCGAGCTGTTGCCGAGGCCGGTGTTGGGGCCGATGACGAAGAACAGGTTGGGGAAGCCGCGCACCGTCGAGCCGCGCAGCGCCTCCATCCCGCCCTTCCACTCCTCGGCGAGGCTGCGCCCTCCGACGCCGAACACCCGGGAGCCGATGGGCATGTCGGTGACGTGGAAGCCGGTGCCGAAGACGATGGCGTCCACCTCGTGCTCGCCGCCGTCCGAGGAGACGAGGGTGGAGCCGCGGACCTCGCGCAGCCCGGAGGCGACGACCTCGGTGTTGGCGGCGGCGAGCGCCGGGTAGTAGGTGTTGCTGAGCAGGATGCGCTTGCAGCCGATCCGGTAGTCCGGGGTGAGCTCGGCGCGCAGCGCCGGGTCCGCGACGCCCTGGGCGAGGTGGCGTTCGGCGAGCCGCTGGACGACGCGCAGCATGCCGGGGCGGCGGACGAAGGCGTCGACCTGGATCTCCCGGAGGGCGAACAGGGCGCCCCGGCGCAGGGTGGCGGTGAGCGGCACGCGGCCGTGCAGCCACTTCTCCAGTTGGGTGATCTCCCGGTCCCGGCGCGGCAGGACCCAGGCGGGGGTGCGCTGGAAGACCGTCAGCTTCCCGACCTTCGGCTGGATCGAGGGGATGATCTGGGCGGCGGAGGCCCCGGTGCCGACCATGGCGACGCGCTTGCCGGCGAGGTCGTAGTCGTGGTCCCAGCGGGAGGAGTGGAAGACCTTGCCGGGGAAGGCGTCGAGGCCGGGGATGTCGGGGATCTGGGGGTCGGCGAGGGGCCCGGCGGCGGAGACGATCGCGTCGGCGGTCCAGACGCCGGCGCTGGTGGTGATCCGCCAGCGGGTGTGCTCGTCCTCCCAACGGGCTTCCAGCACCTCGGTGTTGAAGCGCAGGTGCGGGCGCAGCCGGAAGACGGTGGCGACCTTCTCCAGGTAGGCGCGGATGTCCGGCTGGCCGGAGAAGCTGCGCGGCCACTCGGGGTTGGGGGCGAAGGAGAAGGAGTAGAGGTGCGAGGGGACGTCGCAGGCGCAGCCGGGGTAGCTGTTGTCGCGCCAGGTGCCGCCGACGGAGTCGGCGCGCTCCAGGACGACGAAGTCGGTGATGCCGGCGCGGCGCAGCCGTACGGCCGCCCCGAGGCCGCCGAAGCCGGAGCCGATCACCGCGACCCGCACGTGGGGGGCGGGAGCGTCGGCGGCGGCGTCGGGCTCCGCGGCCTGGCCGGGGCGGGGGCGCTTGCTGCTGGCTGCCATGCGGCCAACCTCCTGGGGGTGGGGGCGGTGATCGTCGCACTCCCCCGGGCCGGACGCCCGGGGCCCTGCCAATCGCGCCAGTAATCACTGGCACGATTGGCAGGGTAGCCCCTGCCGACACCGGAGGGAAGGACCGCGACGGCCCCGGTTCACCCCGGGTTCGCGCACCCTTCCCCGCCCGCGCGGCGCGCCTATGCTGATCGCCGTGGACAAGCTCAGAGCCGCCGAGGACGACGACAGGCGCGAGTACCGGGTGGAGGAACTGGCCCAGGCGGCCGGGATCACCGCCCGCACCCTGCGCTTCTACCGCGAGCGCAAGCTCCTCCAGCCGCCCCGCAAGGAGGGCCGGATCGCCTGGTACGGCGAGGAGCACCTCGCCCGGCTGCGGATGATCGCCGAACTGCTGGAGCGCGGCCACACCCTCGACGGCATCACCGAGCTCATCGACGCCGGGGAGAGCGGGCAGGGCGTCGCCGACCTCATCGGCCTCGCGGCGGCCATCGTCGCGCCCTGGTCCGACGAGACCCCCGTGCGCCTGGACTGGGACGAGCTCAAGACGGCCTTCGGCGACCAGCTCACCGAGGAGAACACCGCCGAGTCCATCGCCCAGGGCTACATCAGCGTGCGGGAGGACGGCATCACCCACGTCAGCCGCCGCCTGCTCGACGCCACCACCGAACTCGTCGACCAGGGCGTGCCGTTGGCCGCGGTCCTGGACGCGAGCCGCCGCACCCGCGAGCACGTGGACGCGATCGCCGAGATCTTCATCGAGGTGGTCGGCGAGCACCTCCTCAGCGCGCTCGCCGCCGACACCCCGCTCCCGCCCGGCGAGGCCGCCCGCCTCACCGAGCGCATCCTGCGCGTCCGCCCGCTGGCCCGCACCGTCGCCGACGCGCAGTTCACCCTGGCCATGGACCGCCGGGTGCACGCCGAGTACGACGAACTGCTGCGCCAGCGCCGGGACGGCAACGAAGCCGAAAACTAGTCGTCCAGCGCGCCCGGAGCCAGCGCCGGGGACGGGAAGACGTGCCGCGCCTCACCACCCGCCCACCAGACGCCGACGGCGAACACCGCCGTCGCCTCCAGCAGCCCGGCCCGCTCCAGGCCGCCGCAGGGCACCGGCACGCAGCCCATCGAGGCGACCAGAGCGGCGGCCAGCTCCGCCGCGCCCGGATCGTCCGCGCAGTACGGGACGCCGAGCGGCGCGCCCTCGAACCGCGGCCCCGCCATCGTCCAGATGCTCTCGTGACAGATGCCGAACACCTTCACCACGTGCGCCCCGGGCGCCGCCGAGGCCAGCCGCCGGGCGAGCGAGTCGGCGCCCCCGGCCGTGGTCAACGCCGGACCGCCCCCGCCCGGGGCCATCGGCACGGTGCAGTCCAGCAGCGCCCGCCCCTCCAGCTCCCCGGCGAGCGCGGCCACCGCCTCCCCGGCCACCTCGGCCGGCAGCGCGACCAGCACGGCCTCCCCGAAGCCCGCCGCCTCCGCCAGGGTGCCGGAGCCCCGCGCCCCGATCGCCTCCGCGAGGCCGCGCGCCCTCTGCGCGCCGCGCCCGCCCACCAGCACCTCGTGCCCGGCCCGCACGAAGGCCCCGCCGAGGGCCGCCGCCATCGCCCCCGTCCCGAGCACGCCGATCCTCGACGACCGCTTGGTCCCCATGCCAACTCCCCGACTCGACAACCGCCGCCCGCACCTCGCGGACCCCGTGCCCCGGACGCTAGAGGGGCCGATGCGCACCACCGGGTGCGCAACGGATCGGGCAGACTGGGCCCATGGAACGCCCCGCCCCCACCGCCGCCGACCTGGGCGGCGACGTGTACGCGGCCGACTGCCGCGCCCGGCTGGCCGTCGAGGTGATCGCCAACCGCTGGGACTCCGTGGTGGTGTACGTCCTCGGCGAGCAGGGCCCGATGCGCCCCCGGGCGCTGCTGGCCAGGATCGGCGGGATCAGCCCGAAGGTGCTCAACGAGTCGCTGCGCCGCCTGGAGCACAACGGCCTGGTCCACCACCGCCGTTACGCCGAGGCGCCGCCCCGGGTCGACTACGGGCTCACCGCCGCGGGCACGGCGCTGCTCGTCCCGATCCGGGCGCTCGGCGCCTGGGCCGAGGAGTACGGGGACGCGGTGGTCGCCGCCCAGGAGCGCGACGCGCTTCGCGGCACGGCGAACTGACGTGTCGTCAGTCCCGTCGGCGCCCCGTGCGACCCTCGTCGGGACCACTCGCGCACCACCCGACACTCCGGAGGCACCGTGCCCACCGATCTGGACGAACTCGAGGTCCTCACGCTCTTCGTGGCGGACGTCCCCGCCGCGAAGGCCTTCTACCGGGAGGTCCTCGGCCTCCCGGTCGTGTACGAGGACGACGCCTCGGCGGCGCTGCGCCTGCGCAACCTGCTGCTGAACCTGCTGGCCGCCGGGCAGGCGCCCGAGCTGGTCGAGCCCGCCCCGGTGGCCCCCGAGGCGGCGGGCGTACGGGCGCTGCTGACCGTCCGGGTGCCGGACGTGGACGCCGTCTGCGCCCAACTCGCCGAGCGGGGCGTGGCGTTGCTCAACGGCCCGGTGGACCGCCCCTGGGGTCGCCGGACGGCGGCCTTCGCCGACCCGTCCGGGCACGTGTGGGAGGTCGCCCAGGACCTCGGGTAGCGGGGCCGGAACGCGGGCCGACACGCGCGCCCGGACTCAGGCCGGAACGCGAAACGGAACGCGGGCCGGAACGCGGAGAAGCCCCGTCGGACCGCACCCAGTGGTCCGACGGGGCCCCGCTACGGTCGTGCGCCGACCGGGGAACGCCCAACTCGTCCCTGGCCGGCCTCACGCCCGGCTCAGTTGACGTTCACGGCCGTCCAGGTGGCCGCGACCGCGTTGTACTCGGTGCTGTTCGCGCCGTACAGATCCGACGCCGCGCTGAGGGTGGCCGCCCGGGCGCCCGCGTAGTCGGTGGTGGAGGTGAAGTAGACGGTCAGCGCGCGGTACCAGATCTGCGCGGCCTTGTCCCGTCCGATGCCGGCGAGCGAGGAGCCGTCCGCCGTCGGGCTGTTGTAGTTGAACCCGTTGATCGTCTTCGCGCCGCTGCCCTCGGACAGCAGGTAGAAGAAGTGGTTCGCGACGCCGGACGAGTAGTGCACGTCCAGGTTGCCGACGTTCGCGTCCCAGTTGTCGGCGGAGGCGCCGTCCTTGCTCGGCTGGTCCATGTAGCGCAGCGGGCTGCCGTCGCCGCGCAGGTTGATCAGCTCGCCGATCCAGTAGTTCGGCGGGTTCGAGGGCAGGTTGGCGTACCACTCGACCATGGTGCCCATGATGTCGGAGGTGGCCTCGTTGAGGCCGCCGGACTCGCCCGCGTAGTTCAGGTTGGCGGTCGCGGCGGTGACGCCGTGCGTCATCTCGTGGCCGGCCACGTCGATCTCGGTGAGCGGGGCGGAGTTGTTGGCGCCGTCACCGTACGACATGCAGAAGCAGTCGTCGCTCCAGAACGCGTTCACGTAGTTGGAGCCGTAGTGGACGCGGCTCAGCGCGCCGACGCCGTCGTTGCGGATGCCGTTGCGGCTGAAGGTGTTCTTGTAGAAGTCCCAGGTGGTCGCGGCGCCGAACTGGGCGTCCACGGCGGCGGATTCGCGGTTGCTCGCGGTGCCGTCGCCGAAGGTGTTGGTGGTGTTGGCGAACAGGGAGCCGTTGCCGGACTCGCCGTTGTTCAGGTCGCTGGTGGACTGGCCGCCGCGGCTGGTGTCCTTCAGCTCGTACTGCGAGCCGTTCTGGTTGGTGTTCAGCGGGACCTGGCCGACGAAGACGCCGGTGCCGGTGCCGGCCGCCGTCTCGATCTTCTCGTGGGTCGAGAGGACCTGGCCGCCGGCCGCGTCGGTGACCAGGATCTGGGCGCTGGGGGTGCCGTCCTGGCGGACGCCCTCGACGGTGGTGCGGTACGCCAGGCGCGGGTTGTTGTCGTTCGCCCACACGACCAGCTCGGCCTTGCCGACCTGGTGCACGCCGACCAGCGGGGACTCGTCCGCGTCGATGGTCTGGCCCACGGTGGCCTTGACGGCGCCGGCGGCGCCCTCGGCCGCCCGGTCGGCCGGGATGGACGGGGTCAGGCTCGGCAGCTCGATCTTCGCGGAGACGGCCTTGTTCACGGCCTTCACGCCGCCGTCGGCCTTCTGGTGGACGACGAGGTCGCCGCCGAGCACCGGCAGGCCGGCGTAGGTGCGCTCGAAGCGCAGGTGCCGGGTGCCGTCCTGGTCGACCACGGCGTCCTTGGCGACGAGCTTCTCCTGCGCGCCGAGGCCGAGGGCCTTGGCCAGCGGGGCGGACTGGCCGTTGGCGAGCGCGACGACCGCCGCGTGCTGGTGGGCGGCCTGGGCCTTGGAGGAGGAGGTGGCGGGAGCGGCCTGGGCGGCGCTCACCTGGACGACACCGGTCAGGAGGGCGGTGGCCGAGACGACGGCGACAGCCGCGAGCTTTCGCTTCACGTACGAGTCCTTCCGGGAAACCGCGTGTGGGCGCGGTCGCGCCGCGTCCCGAGGGCCGGGGTCGGCACCAGTGGGGCGGAACGGGCGCTGACGTGCAGTGACCCCGTGCAGTCGGACGGCTCGCCACCAAGGGGTGGGGGTGGGGGCTGCCGCCGGGGGATGCCGAGAAGCATGGCAATCCGCCCGCCTGATTGACAGGTCTGCATCAGGAATTGGCCAGGTCCCGCCAGAAGGTAAAGAGGGTCAAGTCCCGGGCATAAGGGGACGATTCACCCCTCGCCCGGATTGGCCCCCGGCCAGGCCACGGCCGACCGCCTGGGGCGACGCTCGAACGCCCGTCACATCCGTGCGCGCCCCCGGCGCGGGCCGGGCGCCCGGCCGGGTTTTACATTCCTGTAGAACTTCCCATACGCGCCCTTGACACGCGGTTGGCGAGGTCCCGCCACAGGGGCCCCTTGTCCACCGCCCCGGCGGTCTGCTAACCGCCGGCTACCCGTCCGTACGGCGGCGCTCCCGCACCCCGGCGATCCTGCGCTCCAACTCCGCGCGGCGGGCGGGCCATTCCTCCCGGATGATCGAGAAGACCGCCGCGTCCCGCAGCCGGCCCTCCTCCCCCGGCGCCCAGGACTGCGCCGACCTGCGCAGCACCCCCTCGAACACCGCGCCCGCCCTGGCGATCGCCGCCCGCGAACGCGCGTTGCGCGCATCGGTCTTCAGGTCCACCCGCTCGACGCCCCAGTCCTCGAAGGCGTGGCGGAACAGCAGGTACTTGGCCTCCGCGTTCAGCCCCGTCCCCTGCGCGGAGGCGGCCAGCCAGGTGAAGCCGACCTCGATCGCGAACAGCGAGCCGTCGCCCGGCCGGCGGCGCGGCTCCCAGTACGCCGTCGCCCCGATCACCCGGCCCGAGGCCCGCTCCACCTGCGCGTACGGGGCCAGCAACCCGGCGTCCCTGCGGGCGTGCTGGGCCCGGACGTACGCGTGGGCCGACTCCTCCGAGGAGGGCACCCACGTGAAGCCGTACGAATCCCTGTCCTCCCCGGCGGCGCGGGCCAGCCCGTCCGCGTGCCGCTCCTCCAGCGGCTCCAGGCGGACGAACCCGCCCTCCAGCAGAGGACCTTCCAGCAGACGCGGCTGCTCACCCATGGTTTCCCCGTTCGATCGTCACGGCTCGGACGACCCGCAGCCTGCCAGGCGCCTCCCGCGCCCGCCACGGGGTTTCAGCCGCCCCCGGCCGCCCGCGCGTCGGCGTCGCTCTCCCGTACGGCGGCGAGGAGTTCGCCGAGCGAGGGGTTGACCATGGCGCGGCCGGCGACGGTCACCGTGGGGACGGTCTCGTTGCCGTCCGCCACCGAGCGGACGAAGGCGGCGGCCTCGGAGTCCTTCCAGATGTTCACCCGGGTGAAGCGGCGGCTGTGGCGCAGGCCGGTGAAGAGCAGGCCGAGGCGCAGCTTCATGCAGTACGTGCACAGGGGGCGCCAGTAGAGGACCACCTGGCTGGTGCCGCTCACGACTGGATCCTCCACTGCTGCGTCTTGAGGTCCTTGGTGCAGGCCTCCATGGTGAGCGGGCTCCCCACGCCGTGGGCGGTGAGGCAGCGCGCGCCGCCGTTCTCGGCCAGGGTGTAGGCGCCCGAGCCGGCCGGGGTCTTGACCCAGCGGTAGAGGAAGCTCATGTAGTCGGCGAGGGAGACGGTGCCGTCCATGTTCTGGGCGAGCTTGGCGCCGTTGTTGTTGCAGGCGTTGTACTCGGTGTACACGCCGTCGTTGGCGATCCAGCCGTACTGCGAGGCGCCGCCCAGCACGGCCACGTTGCCGGCCGTGTTCGGGTCGTTGTTGGTGAGCCCGATCGGCGCGCCCCACTGAACGTTGACGATCTTGACCCAGGTGGCGCCGCCGCACCCCGGAGGCGGGGAGTCTTGCGGCGGCGGGTTGCCGCCACCGCCGCCGGAGTTGGACCCGCCGCCCCCGGAGGAGGCGGGCTGTGCCGGGGGCGGCTGCGGGGCGGGGTTGTTGTTCGCCGGCGGACGGGCCTGGGTGCCGCTGTTCTGCCCGGTGCCCGTCCCTCCGCCGTTGTTGCCGCCGCCGCTGCCGCCCCCGTTCCCGCCCTGCGCGGCGGGCGGCGCGGGCTGCTGGGGCTGCGGCTGCGCCGCGTCCGGCGTCGCCCCCGGCGCGGTGGTGGCGGCGGTGGTCGCGGGCGCGGCGGGTTCGGTGGTGGACGCCGTGGTGGTGCCCGTGGCAGCGCCTCCCGCCACCTGCGGCGCGCTCGCCGCGGTGCTCGGCCCGGCGGGCGCCGCCTCCGAGCTGAACGGGTTGCGGTCGACGAGCACGGCGGTCGCGGTGCCCACCGATATGACGACGGGAATGATGACGGGCACCAGCAGGTGGCGCCGCGAGCGCCGCCCGCCCGGCTCGGTGGGCCCGGCCGGGGCGACCTTCACCACCGGCTCGACGGCGGCCGCGGGAGCGGAGTCGTCCTGCGTGCGGGCGCCCCGGGTGGGGGCGTCGGCGAGCGCCCTCGGACTCTTCCACAGCCTGACGGTCCGTCGGCCCGCCTCCCCCACCGGCAGCCCGACGGCCGTCCGGGCCGCCGCCGCCATCTCGGCGGCGCTGGCGTGCCGGTCCTGCGGCGCCTTGGACAGCGCCTTGGCGACGAACTCCCGCACCGGGGCGGGGAAGGTCACGGGCAGGTCGGGCGCGGGCTCGTGGACGTGCTTGACCGCCATCTGCACCGTGCCGCCGTCGAAGGGCAGCCGCCCGGTGAGCAGTTCGTAGCAGACGACCCCCATCGAGTAGAGGTCGGAGGCGGGGGTGACGGGGGCGTCGCTGCTGTAGGCGGCCTGCTCGGGCGACATGTAGGCGGCCGTGCCGATGAACCCGCCCGACCTGGTGATCTTGGTGTCGACGATCGCCAGCGCGATGCCGAAGTCCGCGACGAACACGGCGCCGTCGCCGCGCACCAGCAGGTTGGAGGGCTTGATGTCGCGGTGGACGATCGCCCGCTGGTGGACGGCGTGGAGGGCGTCCAGCGCGTCGGCCACCAGGGCGAGGGCGCGCTCGGGCGGCATCCGGCCCTCGTCCCTGAGCACCGCGCTGAGCGCCCGGCCCTCGATGAGGTCCATCACGATGAAGGCGCAGCGCTCCCCGCCCTCGGCCCCACTCCCGTCGTCCTCCCCGTAGTCGTGGACGCCGACGATGCCCGGGTGGCCGATCGCGGCGACGACCCGCGCCTCGCGGCGGAACCGCTCGACGGAGGTCGTCTCCTCCATCAGGCCCGCGTTGAGGATCTTGAGAGCGACGTCGCGCTCCAGCCTGGTGTCGCGGGCGCGCCAGACCGTCCCCATCCCCCCGCGGCCGAGCGACTCCGTCAACCGGTACCGGTCGTCGAGTACGGTGCCCGCACCGATCATGCCCCTACCCCCGTATGTCATGACCTGCTCGGGCAGGTCGTCGGCACACAGTGTGCCAGAGGGTTCCGCGGCCTCAGCGGCCGCTGCGGGGACGGGGATTGAGTGTTGCCGGGCTGTCACACAAGGCCCGGTGAAATGTCCGGTCAGGCGCCCCAGGCACGGGAGCAGAGCACCAGCCGGTAGCCGTCCGGGTCGGATATCGTCACGCCGAACTCGTCCCAGTACGGGTTGTGGGAGGCCACCCGCTCGCCGCCGGCCTCCTCCAGCCGGGCGACCAGGGCCTCGTCGACCGGCGCGCCGAGGTAGACGACGAAGAGGTCGTCGACCGTCGGGGTCGGCTCCAGCGGCCGTTCCGGATCGTGCGTCAGCTCGAAGTGCCAGGCGCCGCCGGGCGGACCGACCATCAGCAGGTCGTGGTGGCCGGGGACGTGCTCGGTGGTGCGCCACAGCACGTCGAGGCCCAGGCCGCCGACGTAGAAGCGCTCGGCGGCCACGAGGTCACGGGAGGGGCGGGCGATCCGGACCCGCGTCGTCGCATCGATGATCATGCGCGCGACGCTAGCGCATGCCACTGACAACCGAGAGGGGCGTCTACCCGACGAGGCACCGTTTGACGAGGTTAGGAAAGGCTGACCTAAGATGTCGCCTCGTGCTGAGAACCGACCCGCCGGGCCCCGCGGCCCCGGCGACCTCCCGTTCCCCGGCGCTGCGGCGGCCCCTGCTGCTCGCCGCCGGGCTGTGCGCCCTCATCGTGTGCGCGGCGCTGAGCCTCGCGCTCGGCTCCCGCTCCATCCCCCTGGCCACCGTCGTCGACGCCCTCACCGGCACCGCCCACGGCGGCGACGCCGACGTGGTGACGGGCCTTCGCGTCCCGCGCACCCTCATCGCCCTGGCCGTCGGCTCGGCGCTCGGCGTCGCCGGGGTGCTCGCCCAGGGCGTGACCCGCAATCCGCTGGCCTCCCCCGTCACCCTCGGGATCAACGCCGGCGCGAGCCTCGCCGTGGTCGCCGCCATCTACACCCTCGACCTCACCCGCCCCGTGCAGTACGTCTGGTTCGCCTTCGCCGGCGCGGCCCTGGCCGCCGTGGCCGCGTACGCGATCTCGCGGCGCGGCGGGCAGCTGGACCCGGTGCGGCTGGCGCTCGGCGGCACCGTGCTCACCGTGGTCCTCTCCTCCTGGACCTCCTCGCTGATGCTGGCCAGCAACCGCACCCTGGACGAGGCCCGGTTCTGGCTGGCCGGCTCCGTCGCCGGGCGCCACCTGGACACCCTCGCCCCCGTCCTGCCGTTCCTGGCCCTCGGCCTGCTGGGCGCGTTCGCCGTCGCGCCCTCGCTCAACGCGCTGGCCCTGGGCGACGAGACGGCGCTGTCGCTGGGCGTGCCGGTGACCCGCATCCGCCTGGTCGGCGCCCTCGCGGTGGTGCTGCTCGCCGGCGGCGCGGTGGCCGTCGCCGGGCCGGTGGCGTTCATCGGACTGGCCGCGCCGCACCTCGTCCGTCCGCTGCTCGGCAACGACCACCGCTGGCTCGTCCCCGGCTGCCTGATCGCGGGGCCCGTGCTGCTGCTCGCCGCCGACGTGCTCGGCCGGCTCGTCGTGCGGCCCTCCGAGATCGAGGTCGGCATCGTCACCGCCTTCCTCGGCGCTCCGCTGCTCGCGCTGCTGGCCCGGAAGGTGGCCCGATGAGCGGCCCCGTGAGGAGCACCCTCGCCCGCCGCCGGGCCCGCACCGCCGCCTGGTCCCTGGTGGCCGCCGCCCTCCTGGTGCTGCTGACCGGCCTCGCGCTCGGCACCGGCCAGGTCGACATCCCGTTCTGGGACGCGCTGCGCGCCCTGGTCGGCCAGGGCTCCGGCGGCGACGTCCTGGTGGTCCAGCAGTTCCGGGCGCCGCGCGTGGTGTCGGCGCTGATCGCGGGCGCCGCCCTGGCCGTGGCCGGCTCGATGCTGCAGCGCCTGTTCCGCAACCCGCTGGCCGCGCCGGACACCATCGGCATCACCGGCGGCGCCTCCTTCGGCGCGGTGCTGATGCTCGCCACCGGCGCCTCCCAGCAGCTGATCCCGCTGGCCGCCGTCGGCGGCGGACTGCTGGCGGCGCTGCTGCTCGGCGGCTTCGCCTGGCGCTCGAAGATGGCCGTCACCCGGCTGGTGCTGGTCGGCCTGGCGGTGCAGCAGGGCCTGGCCGCCGCCGTGAACCTGATGATCGTACGGTTCCCGGCCGAGCTGGCCTCCTCCGCGATGCAGTGGACCACCGGCTCCCTCTACGGCCGCACCTGGACGGAGGTGTGGATCGGCGGCGGCGCCATCGCGGCCTGCGCGGCCGTCGCCCTGCTGTGCCAGCGGCGCATCGCCGTCCTCGACCTCGGCGACGACTCCGCCGGCGGCCTCGGCCTGAACCCCGCACGGGACCGGCTGCGCCTGCTGCTGCTCACCATCGCCCTCGCATCGCTGGCCGCCGCGCTCACCGGGCCCGTCGCCTTCGTCGCGCTCGCCGTCCCGCACCTCGTCCGGCTGCTCGCCGGGCCGCCCACCCCGGGCACGCTCGGCCTCACCGCGCTCACCGGCGCCGTGCTGCTGCTGGGCGCCGACCTCCTCGTCCTGCACGTGATCCCCGTCCACGGGCTGCCGGTCGGTGCCGTCACCGCCACCCTCGGCGCGCCCTGGCTCCTGGTGCTGATGATCCGCCAGGGCCGACTCCCCCAGGAGGGCAGCCGATGACCGCTCCCGCACCCGGCAACCGGCTCGCCGCCCACGGCCTGAGCCTGCGCTACGGCGACCGGACGGTCGTCGACGCCCTGGACCTCGAACTGCCCGGCGGCGCCGTCACCGCGATCGTCGGCCCCAACGCCTGCGGCAAGTCCACCCTGCTGCGCGGCCTGGTGCGCCTGCTCGGCCCGGCGGCCGGCACCGTCACCCTGGACGGGGCGGACATCCACCGCCTGCCGGCGCGCGAACTCGCCAAGCGGATGGGCCTGTTGCCGCAGCAGCCCGTCACGCCCGAGGCGGTGACCGTCGAGGCGCTGGTGCGCCTGGGGCGCTACCCGCACCAGCGGATGCTCACCCCCTGGTCCAAGGCCGACCAGGCCGCCGTCGAGGAGGCGCTGGAGCGCACCGGCACCGCCGCGCTGCGCGACCGGCAGGTCGACCACCTCTCCGGCGGGCAGCGCCAGCGGGTGTGGATCGCGCTCGCCCTCGCCCAGCGGACCGACCTGCTGCTGCTCGACGAGCCGACCACCTTCCTCGACCTGCGCCACCAGCTGGACGTCCTCGACCTGGTCGCCGACCTGCACGCCGAGGCCGGGCGCACCGTGGTCATGGTGCTGCACGACCTCGGGCAGGCCGCCCGGTACGCCGACCACCTGGTGGTCCTCGACGAGGGGCGCCTCGCCGCCGCCGGACCGCCCTCCGAGGTGCTGACGGCCGAGCTGGTCGAGGCCGTGTTCGGCGTGCCCTGCCGGGTGGTGCCGGACCCGGAGACCGGGACGCCGCTGGTGGTGCCCCGGGCGCGGGTGCGCTCCCGTCAGGCCTGAACCCCCCTCGTACTCCTCCCTGTTCACCCCGACGCTAGGAACCCGATGAACCGCCGACTGCCCGTCGCCGTCCTCGCCCTCGCCCTCTCGACCACCCTGCTCACCGCCTGCGGAAGCGGCGGCGGCACCGCCTCCGGCGAGGGCTCCTCCGCCTCCGCCGGCTCCGCCTCCGCGGGCTTCCCGCGCAGCGTCACGCACGCCGCCGGGACGGCCTCGATCAAGGCGCAGCCCAAGCGGGTCGTGGTGCTGGACAGCGGGGAGCTGGACGACGTCACGCTGCTGGGCATCACGCCGGTGGGCGCGGTGTCCCCGCACATGAAGACCAACGGCGGGTTCCCGGCGTACCTCAAGGACAAGGTGGACGGGACGAAGGACGTCGGCCCGATGAACGAGCCGAACCTGGAGCTGATCGCCTCCCTCAAGCCCGACCTGATCCTGTCCTCCAAGGTCCGCCACGCCAAGGTGTACGACCAGCTGAACGCGATCGCGCCGACCGTCCTGGCGGAGACCACCGGGTTCCCGTGGAAGGAGAACCTCGCGCTGTACGCCCAGGCGCTCGGCAAGGAGGACGAGGCGAAGAAGGCGATGGCCGACTACGAGGCGCGGGCGAAGAAGCTGGGCGAGGAGATCAAGGCGAAGAACGGCGGGACGATGCCGACCGCCTCGGTGGTCCGCTTCGTGGCCGGGCCGACCCGGGTGTACGGCAAGGCCTCGTACAGCGGTGTGGTGCTCAAGGACGTCGGCCTGGCCCGCCCGGCCTCGCAGGACGTGGACAAGAACATCATCGAGATCTCCGCCGAGCAGATCGGCCAGGCCGACGCCGACCTGCTGTTCGTCACCTCCGCCGACGACCCGTCCAAGACCAAGGAGAGCGAGGTCCAGCAGACCCCGGTCTGGCAGGGCCTGAACGCCGTCAAGGGCGGCAAGGTGTTCACCGTGCCGGACGAGACCTGGATGTCGGGCATCGGCGTGCAGGCGGCGGACGCGATGCTCGTGGACATCGCCAAGGCGGCGGGCGTGGACGCGCCGAAGTAGCGGGTCGCGGGCGGCGGGCGGCCGGGCGGCCGGGCGCTGACAGGTGACAGGTGACGGAAAACAGATGACGACTGACGGATAACAGATGACAGCGAACAGATGATGAAATCTGTTCGCTGTCATCTGTTTCCCCTCCGCCCACTCCCCCTCCGCCCACTCGTGGGACAGTGGTACCCGGCGAAGGGAGCACGAGCGTGCTGATGGACAAGGTGGCGGAGATACTCGCCGAGGCGTCGGCCGAGGTCGTGGAGCCGCGTTTCCGCGCGCTGGCGGCGGGCGAGGTGATGGAGAAGGCGCCCGGCGAGCTGGTGACGGTCGCCGACCGCGAGGCCGAGGTGATCATCGCCCGGCGGCTGCGCGAGCTGCTGCCCGTCCCGGTCGTCGGCGAGGAGGCCGTGGCCGCCGACCCCTCCCTCAGCGAGGCCCTGCACTCCGAGCCCGCCGTCTGGCTGGTCGACCCGGTGGACGGCACCGCGAACTTCGTCGCCGGCCGCCCCGAGTACGCCGTGATGTGCTCGCTGGTGCGCACCGGGACGACCGTCGCCTCCTGGATCTGGCAGCCGGCCACCGCGACCTCGTACACCGCCGAACTCGGCTCCGGCGCCTGGCGCGACGGCGAGCGCCTCGTCCGCCCGCCCGCGCCCACCGACGCCCGCAAGCTCACCGGCATCGTCAAGAGCCGCTACGTCACCCCCGAGCACCGCAGCCGCCTGGAGGCCAACAGCGCCGCCTTCGGCGAGGTGGGCGTCGGCCGCCACGCCTGCGGCATCGAGTACCCCGACATCGCGGACGGCCACGGCGACTTCGCCCTCTACTGGCGCACCCTCCCCTGGGACCACGCCCCCGGCTCCCTGCTGATCACCGAGGCCGGCGGCGTCTCCGCCCGCCTGGACGGCGCCCCCTACCGGCCCGAGGCCCCCGGCTGCGAGGACGGCCTGCTGGTCGCCGCCGACCCGGCCGCCTGGGAGCTCGTCCGCTCCCACCTCATGGCGCGGTGAACCTCATGGCGCGGTGAACGTCACGGCGCGGTGAACGTCACCGCGCGGTGCCCCCCGCGGGCGGCGCGGGCCCTCACCCCGCCCGCTCCCCCGCGACCGTCCGCCCCGCCCCCACCACCTCCCGCAGCAGCGCCCCCACCTCGCCCGCCGTGGTGTGCGGGTTGAGCAGCGTCAGCTTGAGGCGCACCCGCCCCGGCCCCTCCCCCGGGAGCTCGGTGCGCCCGACCACCGCCCGCCCCGAGCGCAGCAGCAACCGCCGCAGCCGCCCGTTGAGTTCGTCGATCTCCTCCTCCCCGAGCCCCGGCGGCCGGTAGCGGAAGAGCAGGGCCGTGAGCACCGGCTCGGCGTGCAGTTCGAGCAGCGGCTCGGCGCGTACGGCCGCGGCGGCGGCGAGCGCGAGGTCGTGGCAGGCGTCGACCAGCCGCCCGAGCCCCTCGCGCCCCAACGTCCGCAGGGTGACGGCGAGTTTGAAGGCGTCGGCCCGACGGGTGGTGCGCAGCGAGCGTCCGAGCAGGCTGGGGTAGCCGGCCTGCTCGTCGTCGACGGGGTTGAGGTACTCGGCCCGCCGGGCGAGGGAGACGTACGTCTCGGTGCGCCGGACGAGGAAGACCCCGGCGGCGGCGGGCTGCCAGCCGAGCTTGTGCCAGTCGAGGGAGACGGAGTCGGCGCGGGCGATTCCGTCCAGCAGCGGGGCGAGCCGGTCGGAGAGCAGCGCCCCGCCCCCGTACGCGGCGTCGACGTGCAGCCAGGCGCCGTAGCGCCCGGCGAGGTCGGCGGCGGCGTGCAGCGGGTCGACGGCGCCGGTGTCGGTGGTGCCGGCGGTGGCGACGACGGCGATCGGGGTGCGCCCGGCCCAGCCGGCCTCGGCCAGGCAGCGCTCCAACTCGCCTTCGATCATGCGTAGTTGCGCGTCCACGGGGACGGGGACGACGGCGCGCTCGCCCAGTCCGAGCAGGGCCGCGGAGCGCTGGACGGAGAAGTGGGCGGCCTCGGAGGCGAGGATGCAGGGCCGCACGCCCGCCGGGACGCCGTCCAACTCGACGACGCCGTCCAGCTTCTGGTCCCTCGCCAGCATCAGCCCCATCAGGTTGGACTCGGTGCCGCCGGAGGTGAGGACCCCGGCGGCGCGCTGCGGGTCGTAGCCGACGAGTCCGGCGAGTTCGGCCAGGAGCGAGGTCTCCAGGGCGGTGGCGGCGGGCGCCTGGTCCCAGGAGTCCTGGGAGGGGTTGAGGGCGCTCACAGCGAGGTCGGCGGCGGTGGCGACGGCCAGCGGCGGGCAGTGCAGGTGGGCGGCGCAGGCCGGGTCGGCGGGGTCGGCGGCGCCGTAGGCGAGGAGTTCGACGAGCCGGGCGAGCGCGCCGCGTCCGCCCGCGCCGGCGAGGGCGTCGGCGACGAGCGCGGCGATCTCGGCGGGGCTGCCGGCGGGCAGCGGCCCGGCGCGCAGGGCGGTGCCGGCCTCCATCGCGTCGAGCACGGAGGCGAGCAGCGGGGCGAGCGCGCCGGGCCCGGCCGCGCCGCCGGCGAGGGCGTCCAACGGGGCGCCCTCGCCGGGCGGTCGGGGGAGGGAGCCGGTCACCGGGAGGCCGTGGCGGAGGAAGCGGCCGAGGCGGCTGCGAGGGCGTCGGCGAGCCGGTCGAGGACGGCCTGCGCCTGCTCGTCGGTGATGGTGAGCGGGGGCAGCAGCCGCAGCACCGCGTCGTGCCGCCCGCCGAGTTCGACGATCAGCCCGCGCTCCAGGCAGGCCTCGCGCACCCGTACGGCCAGCGCCGGGTCGGCGGGCCGGGCGCCGCAGGCGTCGGGTTCGGCCGCGGGGTCGACGAGTTCGACGCCGATCATCAGCCCGCGCCCGCGGACGTCCCCGATGACGGGCAACTCCCCGGCGAGGGAGCGCAGTTGGTCCATCATGCGCGCGCCGACGACGGCGGCCCGCCCGGCGAGCCCGTGCGCGGCGACATGGCGCAGGGTGGCAGCCCCGGCGGCCATGGCGAGGGTGTTGCCGCGGAAGGTGCCGGTGTGGGCACCGGGCCGCCAGACGTCGTAGTCCTCGCGGTAGACGACCACGGCGAGCGGCAGGCTGCCGCCGATGGCCTTGGAGAGCACCATCGCGTCGGGCATCACCCCGCTGTGCTCGACGGCCCACATCGCCCCGGTGCGCCCGACGCCGGTCTGGACCTCGTCGACGATCAGCGGGATGCCGCGCTCGGCGGTGATGCGCCGCATGGCGCGCAGCCAGTCGTCGGGCGCGGGCACGACGCCGCCCTCACCCTGGACGGCCTCCAGCACCATCGCGGCCGGGGTGACCACCCCGCCGGAGGGGTCGTCGAGCAGCCGCTCGACGTACGTCGCGGACAGCTCCGCCCCGGCCTCGCCGCCGACGCCGAACGGGCAGCGGTAGCCGTACGGGTAGGGCAGGCGCACGACGTCGCGGCCGCCGGGCAGCGGCTCCTTGACGGCGACGTTGCCGGTGAGCGCGAGGGCCCCGGCGGTCATGCCGTGGTAGGCGCCGGTGAAGGCGAGGGCGCCGGAGCGGCCGGTGGCGGTCTGCATGAGCTTGAGCGCGGCCT
Organism: Kitasatospora sp. NPDC101183; assembly: GCF_044767945.1. NCBI lineage: Bacteria > Bacillati > Actinomycetota > Actinomycetes > Kitasatosporales > Streptomycetaceae > Kitasatospora > Kitasatospora sp. NPDC101183. The sequence continues at coordinate 70,154 of NZ_JBIWOW010000002.1, forward strand.
CGACGGCGTCCGTCCCGGCGGGGCCGCAGAAGTGGACCTTGGCGCGGGCGGCGAAGGCGGCGGGCAGGCTCTCGAACAGGGCGCCGGTGAAGTCGTCCTTCTCGGCGGTGGCGAGGTCGAGGAGGTGGAGCGGGGCGCCGCTGTCGAGGGTGCGGCGGATGGCCTCCAGCACCACGGGGTGGTTGTGGCCGAGCGCCAGGGTCCCGGCGCCGGAGAGGCAGTCGAGGTAGCGGCGCCCGTCCGCGCCCTCGACGGTCATGCCGTGGGCGCGGACGGGGACGATCGGGAAGGACCGCGCGTAGGTGCGGGCGGCGGACTCGCGCACGCGCTGGCGGCGCAGGACGGCCTCTCCGGGGCCGGAGCCCGAGGCTGCCCGGGCGGCGGGTACGGCGGCGAGCGACATGACGAACCCCCAGAAGAAGTTAGGTAAGCCTAACTTTACTGGCCCTGACCTGGCCGGATGCCCCGGGGTCCGGGAGAACCACCCGTGCGGGTGAACAGGGCCCGACGCCGCTCCCCGGATCTGCTAACGAGCCCCGGCCCGAAGGGACACGGCCGGGCCCGCCCCCGTCCCGCCCAGCGGTCAGGCCCGCCCAGTCCACCGGTAGCACAGCTCCGGCCGCCCGACGCTGCCGTACTGCGGCTCGCGCACCGCCCGCCCGGTGTCCACCAGGTGCTCCAGGTAGCGCCGCGCGGTGATCCGGGACACCCCGGCCGCCGCCCCCGCCGCCGCGGCCGACAGCCCGGCGGCCGCCTCGCGCAGCACCGCGGCCACGGTCTCCAGGGTCGGCGCGCTCAGCCCCTTCGGCAGGGTGCTGCGCTCGGGGGTGCGCAGCAGCGCGAGCGCCTGGTCGACCTCGTCCTGGCCGACGGCCTCCCCGGTGCGCCCGAGGCTGGCGCGGTAGCGGGCGTAGCGCTCCAGCCGGTCGTGCAGGGCGGCGGCGCTGAACGGCTTCAGCAGGTACTGCACCACCCCGGCGGAGACGGCCTGGCGGACCATGGCGAGGTCGCGCGCCGAGGTCACGGCGATGACGTCGCCGGTGTGCCCGGCGGTGCGCAGGGTGCGGCACAGCTGCAGCCCGTGGCCGTCCGGGAGGTAGAGATCGAGGAGGACCAGGTCGACGGGCCGGCCGTCGGCGCGGGCGCGCTCCAGGAAGCGCAGCGCGTCGGCGCAGCTGTGCACGGTGGCGGCGGCGTGGAAGCCGGGTTCGCGCTCCACGTAGAGGGTGTGGGCGGCGGCGGCCACCGGGTCGTCCTCGACGACCAGGACGGAGATGCCGGCCGCGCTCACGCCGGCGCCCCCGCCCGCTCGCGGGCCCGGCCGGCCAGCGGCAGCCGTACGGTGAGCACCGCGCCGCGCTCGCGGCCGACCTCGACGGTGCCGCCGTTGCGCCGGGCCGCCTGGGCGACGAGGGCGAGGCCGAGGCCGTGCCCGTGGCCGTCCTGCTTGGTGCTCCAGCCGCGGCGGAAGACGTCGCGCACGGCCTGCGGGTCGATGCCGGCACCGGTGTCGGCGACGCGCAGGAACAGGGAGCCCCCCGAGGCGTCCGGCTCGACGCGGGCGGTGACGGTGACCTCGGGCGGCTGCGGGCTGTGGGCGGTGCCGGCGACGGCGGCGTCCACGGCGTTGTCGATCAGGTTGCCGAGCACGGTGATGAGGTCGCGCGGGCTGAGCCCGGGCGGGAGGACCCCGTCGTCGATGCGGCTGTCCTCGGTGAGGGTCAACTCCACGCCGCGCTCCGCCGCTTGGGCCGCCTTGCCGAGCAGCAGGGCGGCGAGCACGGGTTCGGCGACGGCCGCGACGACGCGGTCGGTGAGCTGCTGGGCGAGTTCGAGTTCGGCGGTGGCGAACTCCACCGCCTGTTCGTGGCGGCCGAGTTCGATCAGGGAGACGACGGCGTGAAGCCGGTTGGCGGCCTCGTGGGCCTGGGCGCCGAGCGCCTCGGTGAAGCCGCGCACGGAGTCCAGTTCGCCGCTGAGGGACTGGAGTTCGGTGTGGTCGCGCAGGGTGACGACGCGGCCGAGGCCGGTGCCGATGGTGGAGGTGTTGAGCACGACGACCCGCTCGGCGGTCAGGTGCACCTCGTCGCGGACGGCCCCGGCGCCCAGGACGGCCGCCGTCAGGGCCTCGGGCAGGCCGAGGGAGCCGAGCGGGCGCCCGTTCAACTCACCTTCGAGGCCGAGCAGTTCGCGGGCGGCGTCGTTGCAGAGCACCACGGCGTGGTCACGGTCGAGCAGGACGAGGCCCTCGCGCACCGAGTGCAGGGTGGCCTGGTGGTACTCGTAGAGGTGGCTGAGCTCGTCCGGCCCCATGCCGTGGGTGTGGCGCCGCAGGCGGGAGTTGGCGAGGTAGGTGCCGAGGCCGCCGAGCGCGAGCGCGGCCACCGCGACGGCGACCAGGGCGAGCAGCGGGCCGCTGAGCTGCTCGGAGATGGAGTCGAGCGTGATGCCGACGCTGACGAGGGCGACCACCCGCCCCTGCCCGTCCAGCACCGGGGTGACCACCCGCACGGACGGGCCGAGCGTGCCGGTGTACGTCTCGCTGGCGGTCTGCCCGGCGAGCGCCCGGTCGATGTGGCCGAGGTAGCGGCGGCCGATCTCCTCGGGCCTCGGGTGGGTCCAGCGCAGCCCGGTGGTGTCCATGACGGTGATGAAGGAGACGCCGCTGCCGGCACGCACCCGCTCGGCGTACGGCTGGAGGACGGCCGTCGGGTCCGGCCCGGCGACGGCCTCGCGCACGGTCGGCGCGTCGGCGACGGCGTGCGCGACGGCCGTCACCTCGCGGCGGGCGGCGCCCTCGGTGCGGTCGGCGGTGAACAGGTACGCGAGCACGGCGCCGCCCGCGACCACGGCGGCGACGATCACCACCTGCACCACGAACAGCTGCCCGGCCAGGCTGCGGACCAGCCGGCGCGGCAGGCGCCGGCGGCGCGGGGGTGCTGGGGCGGGGCGCTCGGACATGCCTGCCAGTGTGCACCACGGTGCGCGCGCCCCGCCCCGGCCGGTCGCGCCCCTTCGCTCGCGATCCCGGCCCCGTCGGGCGGCGCCGGGCCGCACCGGGCTGAAGAACTTTATGAACGCAAACGTGACCTGCGTCACCCAGGCCCGCATAGTCGGAGCGGCCCTCCCCCACGGGCCGCCAGGACTGCACGGCAAGGGAGCCGCAGATGACGAACACCGCAGCCGCCCCGGCGGGCGCGCCGAGACGCAAGGACCGCACCCACTACCTCTACCTCGCGGTGATCGCCGCCGTGGTCGCGGGCGTGGTGGTCGGGCTCGCCGCCCCCGGCTTCGCGGTGGACCTGAAGCCGGTCGGCACGGGCTTCGTCAACCTGATCAAGATGATGATCAGCCCGGTCATCTTCTGCACCATCGTGCTGGGCATCGGCTCCGTCACCAAGGCCGCCAAGGTCGGCCGGGTCGGCGGCCTCGCCCTCGGCTACTTCCTGGTGATGTCCACGGTCGCCCTCGCCATCGGCCTGCTCGTCGGCAACCTGCTGGAGCCCGGCGGCGGACTGCACCTGACCGCCGCCCTCGCCAAGTCCGGCCACGCCCAGGCGGCGGCCGGCGGCGCGCAGTCCACCGCCGACTTCCTGCTCGGGATGATCCCCACCACCCTGCTGTCCTCCCTCACCGAGGGCAAGGTGCTCCAGACCCTGCTCGTCGCCCTGCTGGTCGGCTTCGGCCTCCAGGCGATGGGCCCGGCGGGCGCGCCCGTGCTGCGCGGCGTCGAGCACGTGCAGAAGCTGGTCTTCCGGGTCATGTCGATGATCATGTGGGTCGCCCCGGTCGGCGCCTTCGGCGCGATGGCCGCCGTGGTCGGGGCCACCGGCACCGCCGCGCTCAAGAGCCTCGCCGTGATCATGGTCGGCTTCTACCTGACCTGCGCGCTGTTCGTCGTGGTGGTGCTGGGCGCGCTGCTGCGCCTGGTCGCCGGGATCAACGTGTTCGCCCTGCTGAAGTACCTCGGCCGGGAGTTCCTGCTCATCCTGTCCACCTCCTCCTCCGAGAGCGCGCTGCCCCGGCTCATCGCCAAGATGGAGCACCTGGGCGTCAGCCGCCCGGTCGTCGGCATCACCGTGCCGACCGGCTACAGCTTCAACCTCGACGGCACCGCGATCTACCTGACGATGTCCTCGATCTTCATCTCCGAGGCGATGGACAAGCCGATGGGCCTCGGCGAGCAGCTGTCGCTGCTGGTCTTCATGGTGATCGCCAGCAAGGGCGCGGCCGGCGTCACCGGCGCCGGGCTCGCCACCCTCGCGGGCGGCCTCCAGTCGCACAAGCCGGCCCTGGTGGACGGCGTCGGGCTGATCGTCGGCATCGACCGCTTCATGTCCGAGGCCCGGGCGCTCACCAACTTCGCGGGCAACGCCGTCGCCACCGTGCTGATCGGGCGCTGGACGGGCGAACTGGACGCGGAGCGCGCCGCCCGGGTGCTGGCCGGCGAGCTCCCGTTCGACGAGCAGACGCTCGTCGACGCGGCGAGCGGTACGGGTACGGGCGAGGAGCAGCCGTCCGCCGCCCCGGTCGGCGCCGCCCCCGTGGCCGCCTGACCCTCCCCCCTGCTCCCCCGGTCCGGCCCGCCGCCGGACCGGGGGTTCCCGTGCTGCCTACAGTTCCTCGGACCCGCTGAGGCCCCAGGCCACCCCGCTCGCCGGATCCTCCAGTGCGACGTGCAGGTGGCGCAGCCCCTCCGCCGGCTCCAGCCAGGTGAAGCAGCGCATCCGGGCCACCAGCGCGGCCGCCTCCGGCCCGCCCGGCCGCGCCGCCCCCGCCATCGCGGCCAGCGCCCGCCACACCGCGAGGCGCCCGTGCGCCGAACCCCGCGCCCTGCCGCCCGCGGCGGCCTGCACCAGCGCCGGGTAGACCAGCGCGAACGGCAGGTAGCCGCCGGTGACCCTGCGGCACCCTGCCAGCCGCGCCGCCGCCAGCGGGGCCGGGCCCCGGACGCACACCGCCTCCGCCCACGGCGCGAGAGCGGCCAGCGCCGCCGTCGCAGCCGTCGCCCGGTGCGCCCGCTGCCCGCCCAGCCGCTCGACGGGCTCCGGCAGCTCGACGGCCACCAGGCCCTCCCGGTCGGCGGGCAGCGTCAGCAGCGCACTGCGCGCCCCGCCGCGCGGCAGGTACTCCCGCACCCGCGCCCCCTCCTCCCACCCGGCCGCCTCCCAGGGCTCCAGCCGCAGCGGGACGCCGTCGGCGGCGGGTGGTCGGTCTCCGGGCGATCGTTCGCCGGACGAACGGTCCTCGGGCGCGGAGCCGCCGGACGGACGGCCGGCGCAGGAGAGGCCGCCGTGGGAGAGGTCCTCGCCGAGCAGCACCCGGGTGTGCGCGACCAGGTGCCGCACCGGCGCCGGGCCCAGCAGCGGGGACAGCCGCAGCCAGGAGTGCCGCGTCGCCAGCACCTCCCACAGCGGCCCGGCGTCGTGGTCCCCGACGGTGGCGGCGGACCCCGGCCCGCCGTCCGCGTCGAACAGCCGCGCCGCCACCTCCGGCGGCGCCGAGTACGCGATCAGGTGCCCGAGCGGCGCCGCCAGCCCCGCCGCCGTCGCCTCCCCCGCCCGCTCCACGGCGGCCGCCCGCCCCTGCCGGTAGGCGGCCAGCAGCTCGGGCCAACGGCCGTCGTCGGCCAGGGCACGCAGGCGGTGGTCCTCGTCCGTGATCACGATTCGCAAATGTACGGGCCGTGACGACCCATCAGCCGACTCCCCGCCGAATCGGTGCGTCGAGGCCCCTGCCCCACCCGACGCCGGGCAACCCGGAAGTAAGGCGGCTCCCGGCCCCACCACCCGGGAGCCGCCCCGTGACCGCACCCCTCCCGCGCCGCACCCCTCCCGCACCGCCCCTCACCCCCCGCCGCGTTCGCGCTCGCGGGCGAGGAGCGCCCGGAGGCGGCCGTGGGCGCGGCGGCGGGTGACGGCGAGGGTGCTGCGGTGGAGGCCGAGGATGTCGGCGGCCTCGTCGACGCTGTAGCCGTCGAGGTCGACCAGGGCCACCGCCCGGGCCTGCTTGTCCGTCAGGCAGCCCAGCAGCCGCACCACCTCCCAGCGCGCCTGCAGTTCGGCCACCGGGCCGGGCGGCGCCTCGCGGCCCGCGGCCTCGCGCTCCGCCGTCTCCGGCAGCGGCGCCCGGCGGCGTTCGCGGCGCCACTGGTCGCGCAGGATGTTGGCCATGGTGGTGAACGCGTAGGCGTACGGCTGCGGGTGGTCGAGGAAGCGCTCGGGCCTGCGGGCGATCCTCAGGTACGCGTCGTGGACGACGTCGCCGGCGGCGAGCGGGCTGCCGGTGAGCGTGGCCGCGGCCCGGTGGAGCCTCGGCAGCAGTTCGACGAACACCCGGTCGAAGTCCTTCCCGTGTCCGCCGCCGCAATCGGCCATGCCGCCCTCCCTGGAATTCGGCGCCCCGAACGCCCGGTTGGGCCCGCGCACGGTGATGTGACGCAGCTCACATGATAGTTCGTCGTCTCACTTTCCGCAGTCATTCGTGTGCAATACGTCACCGGCCGCTCGGGGAGCGGGAGTTCGGGGGCCGGGGCGTCCGCTGAGTGAGAGTGAAGAGGAGAACCGCCATGCGAGGCTGCATCACCAGGAAGCTCGCCACCCTCGGGATGGCCGCCACGGCCGCGCTCGGTGTGCTGGGGACGACCACCCTGCCCGCCACCGCCGCGCCCGCCGTCGAGCGGACCACCGCCGACCAGACCGTCACCCCCGGCACGATCGGGGCCTCGCCCGAGGTCGCCGCCGCCTCCTACCACTGCGTCATCACGGCCGACTACGGCTGGCGCTGGGAGGGCTACTGCAACGTCTACTCGGGCGAGCTGCGCACCATCACCTACTGTGCCGACGGCACCAACACCGTGGGCCTGTGGATCGGCGCGCGGCCCGAGGCCTGGGACGTGTGGGGCAACTGCCCGGGCTCCAGCTGGACGAGGATCGTCTTCCAGACCCGCGGCTGACCGGCCCGGGTGCGGGGAACGGCCCCTACGCGTCGGCGAGCAGCCGGGCCGCGTGCACCCGCCCGGCGTGCTCGACCAGGTTGATCAGCACCTCCTTGCCCGAGGCGCGCCGCCGCGCGTCGCAGAGCAGGACGGGCGTGGCGGCGTCCAGGTCCAGGGCGCGGGCGACGTCCTCGGGGCCGTACTCGCGCGTCCCGGCGAAACGGTTCACCGCGACGACGAACGGGATGCCCCGGTGCTCGAAGAAGTCGACGGCGGGGAAGCAGTCCGTCAGCCGCCGGGTGTCGGCGAGCACGACGGCGCCGAGCGCGCCCTGCGCCAACTCGTCCCAGAGGAACCAGAAGCGGTCCTGGCCGGGAGTGCCGAAGAGGTAGACGGACAGGCCCTCGCGGATGGTGATCCGGCCGAAGTCCATGGCCACCGTGGTGGTGGTCTTGCGCTCCACGCCGTCCAGGTCGTCCACGTCGCGCCCGGCCTCGGTGAGCCGCTCCTCGGTGCGCAGCGGGCGGATCTCGCTGACGGCGCCGACCAGCGTCGTCTTGCCGACCCCGAAGCCGCCCGCGACGAGGATCTTGAGGGCGAGCACGGCGGTGTCCGGACCGTCCTCGCCGTCCTCGTCGGGGTCGAAGAGGTCGTCGGGGTCGAGGGGCCGGGGGTCAGAGTGCGCGGAGTCCATGGACGACCTCCTGGAGGATGCGCTCGTCGGGGAGCAGGGCGGGCGGGACGGGGCGGTTGACCCGGATCAGCCCGGCCGCCAGCAGGTCGCCGAGGAGCACCCGCACCACGCCGACCGGCAGGTCGAGGTCGGCGGCGAGTTCGGCCACGGACAGCGGCGCGCCCCGGCACAGGTCGAGGATGCGGGCCTGCTCCGGGCCGCTCGGCTGCTCGGCGCCGGCCGGGGCGAGCAGCGGGTCGGGCTGCTCGGTGACCACCAGGGCGATCAGGTCGAAGCGCCGCCCCTCGCCGGTGCGCCCTCCGGTGACGGCGTACGGGCGCACCAGGGGCCCGGCCTCCTCGTCGTACCAGCGGGCGCGGTGGGCGGCGGCGAGGGGGTTGCGCGGCTCGGCGCCCGGCGCGCCGGGGGGCGTGCCCGGGCCCCGCGCGCCGCCCGGGTCGGCGCGCGGGTCCTCGGGGCGGCGCTGGTACGGGCGGTGCACCGGGCTCACGCTCCGTGCACCGCGCGCGGTGCGGTGCCCAGGTGCTCGCCGACGCGGCGCACCATCCTGGCCATCTCGTAGGCGATCAGGCCGAGGTCGGCGCGGGCGGTGGTGAACACCGCCAGGCAGGTGCCCTCCCCGGCGGCGGCGACCAGCAGGTAGCCGCCCTCCAGCTCGACCATGGTCTGGCGCACCTCGCCCGCGCCGAAGTGGCGGCCGGCGCCCTTGGCGAGGCTGTGGAAGCCGGAGGCGACGGCGGCCAGGTGGTCGCCGTCCTCGCGCTGGAGGCCGGCGGAGGTGCCGATGGCCAGGCCGTCCGCGGAGAGCATCACGGCGAAGCGGACCTCCGGGGCGCGCTGGACCAGCTCGTCGAGGAGCCAGTTCAGCTCGCCCGCACGGTGGGTGGTACCGATCACGTTGTCTCTCCTTCGGGTCGGTGCGGTGGCAGGTGGCGCTCGCCGCCCGGCCGGTCGCCCGGGTGTCCGGCCGCCGTCCGGCGAGGCGGCCGGATGCCGCCGAGGGGTTGTGAGCCGCGCGCCCACCCGGCCTGGAAGGCGGCCATCGCGGCCCGCGCCTCCTCCGGGCTGCGCTCGCCCGCGCCGACCGGGGCGGCTTCGGCGGCGCCGCGCGCTCTCGGCGGCTGCGGCGGTTCGGGGGCGGCCCGCAGCTGCGGCGCGAGGCTGGCCTGGCGGACGCGGCGCGGCAGTTCCTCCCCGTCGGGGTCGGGACCGGGGCCGGCCCCGACCGGCGGACGCGCGGCGCTGCCCGGGCCGCCCTCCCCCGGGGAGCGGTGGGGCGCGGCCGTCCGCCCCTCGAAGGGCAGCAGTGCCGCCCGCGCCTCCTGGGGCGGAGGCCCGCCCGCCACCGGCGGGCCCGCGGGCGGCGGGTACGCCAGGACTGCCGGGGGCTCCGGGACTGCCGGGGCTTCCAGGACTGCCGGGGCTTCCGGGACCGCCGGGATCCGCGCGGCCCGTCCGGGCGCCACCGCCCCGATGCCCCACTCCTCGATCTCCAACTCCTCGACGGGATCCTCCCGTCGGGGCGCGGGCGCGCCCTCACCGGCCAGCAGGCCGACGGGCAGCAGGACGACGGCCGTGGTGCCGCCGTACGCGGAGGGCACCAGCGAGACCCTGACGTCGTGCCGCCGGGCGAGGCGGCTGACCACGAACAGGCCCAGCCGGTCGCTGTCGAACAGGTCGGACTGCTCGGCGGCGGCGATGCGGTGGTTGGCGTCGGCCAGGGCGGCGGCGCCCATGCCCAGGCCCCGGTCCTCGATCTCCAGCGCGTAGCCGTTGCCGACCCGCTCGCCGCGCACGTGGACGCGGGTGTGCGGCGGGGAGAACCCGGTGGCGTTCTCGACGAGTTCGGCGACCAGGTGGGTGAGGTCGGCGACGGCGTGGCCCGCGACGGCGGCGCGCGGCATCGGGTGCACCTCGACCCGCGCGTACTCCTCGACCTCGGAGACGGCCGCGCGCACCACGTCCACCAGCGGGACGGGCCGGCGCCAGGCCCGGCCGGGGGCGGCGCCGGAGAGGATGATCAGGCCCTCGGCGTGGCGGCGCATCCGGGTGGTGAGGTGGTCGAGCCGGAACAGGTCGGCGAGTTCGGACGGGTCCTCGGTGCGGCGCTCCATCGAGTCCAGCAGGGTGAGCTGGCGGTGCACCAGCACCTGGCTGCGGCGGGCGAGGTTGACGAACACCCCGGAGACGCCGGACAGCACCTCGGCCCGCTCGACGGCGGCGGTGACGGCGGCGCGCTGCACGGTGCCCAGCGCCCGGTGCACCTGGCCGATCTCGTCGCCTCCCCCGGCGGGGACGGCCGCCGGCCGGGGCGCCTCCGCCTCGACGTCCACCTCCTCCCCGGCCCTCAACCTCCGTATGGTGGCTGGGAGTTTGCGCCCGGCGAGGTCGAGGGCGGAGTTGCGCAGGCCGATCAGCTCGGTGACGAGGCCGCGCCCGATCCACACCGAGATCACCAGCGAGGCGACGACGGCGAGCAGGCCCAGCAGCACGGCGATCCCGGCCGGGGTGAACAGGCCCAGGGCGTACGGGTCGCGGCTCTCGGCGGCGAGGCGGCCGGCCCGGTCCTGGGCGGCGCGCAGCGTCCGGGCGGTGCTCCGGGCCGCCTGCGCCCAGCGGTCGGCGGGCACGGCGGCGAGCGCGGCGCGGGCGTCGGGCGCGGTGCGCACCCTGTCCTCGTAGGCGGCGAGGTCGCGGCGGTCCTGGTCCTGCGCGGCGGACTCCTGCGTGACGGACTCCTGCGTGACGGACTCCGGTGCGGCCAACTCGTGCGCGGCGGACTCCGGTGCGGCGTCGGGCACTTGGAGCTCCCGCCGGGCGAAGGCGGCGCCGGCGAACTCCCGCCACTGGTCGTCGCCGAGCGTGCCGGAGAGCTGGGCGGCGCGCAGCAGCGCGTCCTCGCGGGCGAGCAGTTCGCCGGAGCGGGCGAGGTCGAGCGGCGCCCTCAGGTCGAGGCCGCCGCCCCCGGCGCCGCCGCCGAGGCCCGTGGCGACGGCGGAGGAGGCGGCGAGCGCCCGGTCCACCGCCTGCCCGTACGCGGCGTACGCCTCGGGCCAGCCGACGCCCCGGGCCAGGACGCGGGCGCGCAGTTCGGGCAGGGCGGCCAGCGGGCCGGCGAGGGCGTCCAGCCGGGAGGCGGCTTCGGCGCCGAGGTCCTGGGCGTCGGCGCGGTTGTAGCCCCGGGCGGGGTGGCCGGGGTCGGGGAAGAGCGGGGCCCAGGCGCGGTCGGTGGCGGCTGCGGCGGTGCGCAGGTCTCCCTCGCGGGCGGCGGTGGGGGTGCCCGGGGCGGCGGCCAGGAGCTGCCCGGCGGCGGCGCGTTCGGCCTGGAGCCCGGCGACGGTGTCGGCGAGCGGCGTGAGGACGGCGCGCTGGGCGTCGCGCTGGCGCAGCAGGTCCCAGACGCCCTGGGCGGTGGTGACGGTGGCGAACCCCCACAGGCCGATCACGGAGACCACCGGCACCATCAGCAGGGCGATGATCCGGGCGCGCACCGACCGGGGGCGCAGGCGGCGAAGCCAGGGGCCCGGGCGGGGCGGGCGCGCCGGCGGCCCGGCGTGGGCACCCCGGCGCGCGCCGGGGGCGTGACCACGGTCTTCTCGCATGGGTGAGCAGCCTTTCGGGCGGATTCGGGCTGATTCAGGCGGGTTCGGGCCAGTTCTGAGCCGCACTCGGGCCGGCTTCGGGCGGGTTTTCGGGCGGGGCCGGGTCAGGCCGCGCGGTGCTGCCGTACGGGCTCGTGGTCCCCCTCCGCGCCGGGCGCGCGGACGGGCGCGTGCCCGGGTACGGGGCGCGCCCCGTGGCGTACGGGCCCCTCGGGGAACTCCTCGATGGCCAGTTCGCCGACCTCCCGGTAGCCGGCCCGCTCCTGGGCGGTCGGGGAGAGCGCGACGAAGGCGGAGGCGAGGAAGAGGAAGGAGCCGAGGCCGACGGCGAGCGGGAAGACGAACTCCATCGGGCTGGCCCCGCCGAGGCCGGTGCGCCGGGGGTCGAGCCGGACGTGGACGGCGGCCATGCCGGTGTAGTGCATGCAGGTGACGGCGATGCCCATGGCCAGCGAGGCGGCGGCCGCCGCGTACACGTTGCGGATGGTGACGGCGGCCCAGAGCGCGGCGGTGGCGGCGCCAACGGCGACGAGGACGGAGAGCGCGACGGTCCCGGCGTCGTAGTGCAGCCCGCCGTGCATCCGCACGGCCGCCATGCCGAGGTAGTGCATCGCGGCGACGCCCAGGCCCGTGGTGACGCCCCCGGCGAGCAGGGACAGCCCGCGGTGGCTCCCGTAGCAGACCACGGTCAGGCCCAGGCCGGTGACCAGTACGGCGACGACCAGGCTCAGGACGGTCAGCGGCACGTTGTAGCGCAGTTCGGTGCCGTCGACGCTGAAGCCGAACATCGCGACGAAGTGCATCGTCCAGATGCCGGAGCCGATCGCGGCGGCGGCCGTGAGCAGCCAGTTGCGGCGGGCGGCGCCGCCCGCGGCGAGGCCGCGCAGGGTGCAGCGCAGGCCCAGGGCGGCGCCGGCGCAGGCCATGACGTACGAGAGCGCGGGCGTCAGCCAGCCGAGGCTGACGTGGTTGAGGGTGCCCATCGGACCTCCGGTCGACCGGTCGGGCCCGGGGCGGTACGCGGTGCGCCCGGGCTCCCCGGGCCGGGCGGACGGCTGGCGGGCCGTCATATGCCAGGTGCATGTGCACGCCTGGCCCGGGGTGCGTGGGACGCTATCGAGGGGCCGGAATTGATCGCCCGAAGATCTGAAAAGCTACCCGCGGGTCGGGTCCGGTGTGTTCGAATGGACCGGTCCTGTGCCCGCCTCGGCGCCCGCGGCCCCGCGCGGCCTGACCCGCAGCCGCATCGGGCTCGTCACCTGCAGCGTGATGCCCTGGCCGAGCGCCACCCGCTCGTCCACCGCCTCCAGTTCGAAGTCCCGCAGCAGCACGGCGAGGGTGAGCACCGCCTCCAGCATCGAGAAGTGCTGGCCGATGCACGCCCGGGGGCCGCCGCCGAAGGGGAACCAGGCGTAGCGGTGCCGGGCCTTCTCCCGCTCGGGCAGGAAGCGGTCCGGGTCGAAGCGCTCGGGCTCCTCCCAGTGGTCCGGGTGCCGGTGGGTCACCAGCGGCGCGACGAGGACCTGGGCGCCCGCCGGGATCGCGTACCCGTCGATGACCGTCCCCGCCACGGCCCGGCGCCCGATCAGCGTCGCCGCCGGGTAGAGCCGCATCGCCTCCTTGAGCACCCGGGTCAGGTACGGCAGGCGGTCCAGGTCGGCCGCCGTCGGCACCCGTCCGGCGAGCACCGATTCCGCCTCCTCCCGGGCGAGCTTGCGGTGGTGCGGGTGCAGGGCCAGCAGGTGCAGGGCGAAGGCCAGCGAGGTCGCGGTGGTCTCGTGCCCGGCGAGCAGGAACACCAGCGCCTGCTCGCGCAGTTCGGCCCGGTCCAACTGCTCGCCGTCCTCGCCCCGGGCCAGCTCCAGCAGGGACAGCAGGTCGCCCGCGTCCTCGCCGGCGCCGCCGCGCGCGGCCCGCTGGGCGACCACCCGGTCGCAGACCTCGTACAGCGCCCGCTGCGCCGCGAGGCCCCGGCGGTTGGAGGGCGTCGGCCAGGAGCGCGGCACCCGGACGGGCGCGAAGCCGCGCTCCTGCATGTACCGCCCGAGCGCCGGGAAGTTGTCGCGCACCACGGGCACGGCCGCCTCCACGTCGGCGCCGAACAGGATGCGCGCCACCGCCCGCAGGGCGAAGCGCGACATCTCCTCCGCCGCGTCCACCACCCCGCCGGGCGCGGCCCGCCACCGCTCGCCGAGCGCCCCCGCCTCCTGCGCGACGGCCTCGGCGTAGCCGTCCACCCGGCGGCGGGTGAACAGCGGCTGGATCAGCCGGCGCTGGCGCTGGTAGTCCTCGTCCTGGCTGGTCAGCAGGCCGTTGCCGAGGGAGAGCCGCAGCTCCTCGTAGAAGGCGTTCTCCTTGCGGAAGTTGGCGGCCTCGGAGCCGAGCACCTGCTGCGCCCCCTCGGGGGAGAACACGGCGTAGAACTCCACGCCCAGGCCGGGCGGGCCGACGCGGAAGCGCACCACGTCCCCGTGGTCGCGACGGGCGGCGAGGTAGGTGCGCAGCGGTCGGTTGACGAGGTCGGTCAGCGAGCCGAGCAGCAGGTTTCCGGCCGGTCCGGGCACGGCGGCGGCGGTGGTCATCGGCACTCCTTGAACGCGGGCGGTCCGACCATCACCGTACTGACGGGTAGTCACGACCGGAAGGGGTGCGGGAACGCCCGCCGCACCCCTCCCGACGCCTCCCGACGCCTTCCGCCCGCTGCCGCCCTACTCGTACTCGGTGCCGCCCTTGCGCGTCAGGTACGCGTCGCTGACCACCTTGGCGATGGCCCGCGTGCCCAGCAGCGGGCTCCAGCGCTCCGTCACCGGGCGGACCACGACGCCCTCGCGCAGGTGGAGTTCGCGGCCGGAGTGGGCCTCCCTGCCGTCGGCCAGGGCCATCACCGCCTCCCGGTCGAACGGGCCGCGCCACAGCTCGGGCACCAACGGCACGTGCCCGTCCAGCAGTTCGGCGGCGTCCAGCCAGGTCAGCCGCCCGTCGACGACGACCGAGACGTCGAAGGCCGCGTACCCGGGCACGTCCCCGCGCCCGGTGGCGCCGTAGGTGAGGTCCTGCACGCCGTCGCCGAAGACCTCGCCGAAGATCCCGACCCGCTCGGCGCCCAGGCGCTCGGCCAGCCGGGCCGCGACCTCGGGTATGCCGTGGGCGCGGACGGCGCGCCAGTAGAGGTTGCGCTCCGACTCGACCAGCGCCAGCCCCTGCGCGCCGATCCCCTTGGAGGAGACCTGCACCTCACCGGTGGCGGCGGTGTACGTGACGAGGCAGCAGCTGCCGTGCAGCTTCTCGGTGACCACGACCGGCTCGCCCGGCTCGAAGACGTCCGGGTAGCGCTTGAGGTTCTCGATGTCGACCCAGGGCAGCAGGTCGGGGGCGCTGACGGCCTCCCCGCTCATCGACACCGGCACCGGCGGCTGCCACTTGACCACGCCGAGCCGCTCGGCGAAGTCCTCGCCGCTCTCGGCGGCGGCCTCCAGGTCCGCACCGGCCAGGGCGGCGGGCCGGCAGACGATGCCCTGGGAGAGCTCGCCGCGCAGCCGTACCGCCTTGACGCGGTTGGCCCCGGAGCCGGCCAGCCTGCCCGTTAGCCCCAGCTCCTCGATCAACCCGTCCGGGAGGACGGACTGTTCGGGGATGTAGACGGCGTAGTCGCCCGTGCGGTACGCGCCCTTGGCCACCACGGCCCGGTACAGCCCGACCTGCGCGAGCTCCAGGGCATCGGCGTTCGGGTGCTCCAGGACGATCAGCTTCTCGGCGGTGACGCGAAGCGTGGACATGGGACGGACTCCTCCCCTAGGGCTCGGCCGTGACGGATCGTCCGTGCACGGCACGACCGTTCGTGCGTACGGGCGCCGGTACGGATGTACGGGCTGCGCACACTCTCGCTGGCCGGGGCGCCCGGCGCGAGGCAATTTCCCGTGGAGGAGCGGTGGCGGGCGGGCCGGTTTGAGCCTTCCGACAGGCGGGAATGCGGCGGCCTCCACCCTCGCCTGTGCGATGTGACAGGGGACTATTCGCTCGCAGGTGCGGCACTATGATCGCCGACAAGGCCGCAGCCGCGGCGTCGCCGTCCGCGCCCCTTCCGGCGCGCGCCCTGGAGGGGAAGCCCCGATGAGCACCCGCACGCCCGCCCGTACGCCTGCCCGTACGCCCGCCCGTACGCCTGCCCGTACGCCCGCCCGCCGGCTCGTCGTGGCCTGCTCCGCCGTCCTCGCCCTCGGCCTCGGGGCGGCCGCCTGCGGCTCGTCGTCCTCGTCGTCGTCCTCCTCTTCGGCCTCCTCGTCGTCGACGCCGGCCGCGAGCGGGCCCGCGAAGGCCAGCGGCACGGTCACGGTGTTCGCCGCCGCCTCGCTCAAGGAGACCTTCACCGACCTCGGCAAGAAGTTCGAGGCGGCCAACCCCGGCAGCAAGGTCACCTTCAACTTCGGCGGCAGCTCCAGCCTCGCCACCAGCATCAACTCCGGCGCCCCGGCGGACGTGTTCGCCGCCGCCAGCCCCGCCACCATGAAGACCGTCACCGACGCGGGCGGCGCCGGCGGCCAGGCCACCACCTTCGTCAAGAACACGCTCACCATCGCCGTGCCCAAGGGCAACCCCAAGCACGTGGCCGGGCTCAAGGACCTCACCGCCCCCGGCGTGAAGGTCGCCCTCTGCGCGAAGGAGGTGCCCTGCGGCGCCGCCGCCCTCACCGCGCTCAAGGCCGCCGACCTCCAGCTCACCCCCGTCACCCTGGAGCAGGACGTCAAGGGCGCCCTCACCAAGGTCGAACTCGGCGAGGTCGACGCCTCGCTGGTGTACAAGACCGACGTGAAGGCCGATGCTGCGAAGATCGACGGCGTGGACTTCCCCGAGGCCGCCAAGGCCGTCAACGACTACCCGATCGCGGCGCTCGCCAAGGCCCCCAACAAGAACGGCGCCGCCGCCTTCGTCGCGTACATCACCTCGCCCGAGGCCCAGCAGGTGCTGACCGCGGCGGGCTTCCAGGCGCCGTGAAGCCCCGTACGGACGGCGGCCCCGGGAACGGCACCGGGAGCGGCACCGCGGACGACGTCGCGGGGCGCCCGCGGGGGCTGCCGGGGCGGCGTCCGCGCCGGTCCCGTGCCCCGGTGGCGCTGCTGCTCCCGGCGCTGCTCGGGCTCGCGTTCCTGATCCTGCCGCTGGCCGGACTGCTGGTCCGGGCGCCGTGGAGCGGATTGTCCGAGCAGCTCACCAGCGCCGCCGTCTGGGAGGCCCTGCGGCTGTCGCTGGTCAGCGCCACGGCCGCCACGGCGGTCTCGCTCGTCCTCGGCGTGCCGCTGGCCTGGCTGCTCGCCCGCACCGAACTGCCGGGCCGGCGGCTCGTACGGGCGCTCGTCACCCTGCCGCTGGTGCTGCCGCCGGTGGTCGGCGGCGTCGCGCTGCTGCTCGTCCTCGGGCGGCGCGGGATCGTCGGCTCCTGGCTGGACTCGGCGTTCGGCATCACCCTGCCCTTCACCACCGCCGGGGTCGTGATCGCCGAGGCGTTCGTGGCGATGCCGTTCCTGGTGATCAGCGTCGAGGGCGCGCTGCGGGCCGCCGACCCGCGCTACGAGGAGGCCGCCGCGACCCTGGGCGCCTCGCGGCTGACCGCCTTCCGGCGCGTCACCCTGCCGCTGATCGCCCCCGGGATCGCCGCCGGCGCCGTCCTCGCCTGGGCCCGGGCGCTCGGCGAGTTCGGGGCGACGATCACCTTCGCCGGGAACTTCCCCGGCCGCACCCAGACCATGCCGCTGGCGGTGTACCTCGCCATGGAGTCCGACCCGCAGGCCGCGATCGCGCTGTCGCTGGTGCTGCTGGTGGTCTCCGTCGCCGTGCTGGTCGGGCTGCGCGACCGCTGGCTGTCCACGCCGTGACGCCCCGGACACACACCAGACACACCAGACACGCCAGACACGCCAGACACGCCAGACGCCCCCGACGTCCCCGAGGAGCAACCGGATGAGCGCCTCGTCCCCCGCCGTGTCGGACCTGCCGGCCCCGGCCGCGCTGGACGCCCGGCTGGTGGTGGAGCGGCCCGCCTTCACCCTGGACCTCGCGCTCACCGCCTCGCCCGGGGAGGTGGTGGCGCTGCTCGGGCCCAACGGGGCGGGCAAGTCCACCGCGCTGCGCGCCCTCGCCGGGCTGCTCCCCCTCACCGGGGGGAACCTCAGCCTGGACGGGCGGCTGCTGGAGGCCCCCGCACGGCGACTGCGCGTGCCCGCGGAAGAACGGCCGGTCGGGGTCGTGTTCCAGGACTACCTGCTGTTCCCGCACCTCAGCGCCCTCGACAACGTCGCCTTCGGGCCGCGCTGCCAGGGGCGGCCCAAGCGCGAGGCCCGGGCGGAGGCGGCGGCCTGGCTGGAGCGCCTCGGCCTCTCCGGGCACGCCTCCGTCCGGCCCGGGCGGCTCTCCGGCGGGCAGGCGCAGCGGGTCGCGCTCGCCCGGGCGCTGGCGGTGCGGCCCCGACTGCTGCTGCTCGACGAGCCGCTGGCCGCCCTGGACGCCCGCACCCGCCTGGACGTACGGGCCGAACTGCGGCGCCACCTCGCCGAGTTCGAGGCGGTGGCGGTGCTGGTGACGCACGACCCGCTGGACGCGATGGTGCTGGCCGACCGGCTGGTGGTGATCGAGGGCGGGCGCGAGGTGCAGTCCGGCAGCCCGTCGGAGATCGCGCGGCGGCCGCGCACCGACTACATCGCCCGACTGGTGGGCCTCAACCTGTACCAGGGCGTCGCCGAGGGGGCGCAGGTCACGTTGCAGGACGGCACGGTGCTCGCCACCACGGAGGACCTGACCGGCCCCGCGTTCGTCGCCTTCCCGCCCTCCGCCGTCACCCTCTACCGGGAACGGCCGCAGACCAGCGCCCGCAACCTGTGGCGGGCCGAGGTCACCGGCCTCGACCTCCACGGCGACCAGGTGCGCGCCGACCTCACCGGCCCGCTGCCGATGGCCGCCGACCTCACGGCGGCGTCGGTCGCGGACCTGCGGCTGGCGCCGGGGGTGGAGGTCTGGGCCTCGGTGAAGGCGACGCAGACGCACGCGTACCCGGCGTGACGGGTGGCGCGGCGGCGAACAGATCACAGAAAACAGCGAACGGATCACAGCTGACGAAATCTGTCATCTGTTCGCTGTCGATTGAAATCTGTTCGCTGTTCGCTGACATCTGTTCCCTGTCAGCTGTTACCCGTCCGCCGTCCGCAGGCAGGCGGCAGGCGGCACCTCAGTCCACCGAGGGCCCGACGAAGCCCGACTCGTACGCGGCGATCACCGCCTGCGTGCGGTCCCGGGCGCCGAGCTTGCCCAGCACGCTGCTCACGTGCGTCTTCACCGTCTGCACGCCGAGGAACAGCCGCTCGGCGATCTCTCCGTTGCTCAGGCCGCCCGCGACCAGCCGCAGCACCTCCGCCTCGCGCTCGGTCAGGGCCGCCCGGGCCATCGCGGCCCGAGCCTGCGGATTGCCGTGCCCGGCCGACAGCCGCCGGATCGCGGCCGGGAACAGCAGCGACTCGCCCGACGCCACCAGCCGTACGGCGTGGGCGATTTCGGCGGGCCGGGAGCGCTTGAGCAGGAAGCCGTCCGCCCCGGCGCGCAGCGCCTCGTAGACGTAGTCGTCGTTCTCGAAGGTGGTGACGACGAGGATCTTGGGCGGCCGCTCCCCCGGCGGCCCCGGGCGCAGCAGTTCGCGGGTGGCCGCCAGGCCGTCCAGCACCGGCATCCGGACGTCCATGAGCACCACGTCCGGGCGCAGCGACCGGGCGAGCGCGAGGGCCTCGGCGCCGTCCGCTGCCTCGCCGACCACCGTCAGGTCGGGCTGCGCCTCCAGGACGGCCCTGATGCCGAGGCGGACCAGTTCCTCGTCGTCGGCGAGCAGGATCGTGGTCATGGCGGTGTGGTCTCCCCTCCGGTCGGTCCGGTCGTGGTCGGCGGTCATGAGCCCAGGCGCAGCGGCAGGCTCACGTCGAGCACCCACCGCCCGCCGTCCTCGGCGCGGGGCCCGGCCGCGGCGCGCCCGCCGAGCAGGGTGGCGCGCTCGCGGATGCCGCGCAGCCCCTTGCCGCCCTTGCCCGCACCGGAGTTGCCGTGCGCTCTCGCCGAACTTCCACCGCCCGGAAGCCGGTTGGAGCAGAGCAGCTCCAACCACCCTTCCCTGACGGCGATCCGGACCTCGACGGGCTCCCCCGGCGCGTACTTGAGCGCGTTGGTGACACCCTCCTGCACGATCCGGTAGGACTCGCGGGAGAGCAGCCCTGGCAGCGCGCCCTCGGCGACCTCGATCCGCGCGTCGACGGGGCTCCCGGCGGCGCGGGCAGTGTCGAAGAGCGCGGGCAGCTGCCCGAGGCCGGGCCGCTCGGTGGCCGCGCCGCCCGCGTCGGGCGGGGTCTCGCGCAGCAGGACGAGGGTGCGTTCGAGGTCCTCCATGGCCCGGCGCCCGGTCTCCTCGATGACTTCGAGCGCCCGGGCGGCGAACGCCGGATCGCCGACCTCGCGCGCCGCCCCGGCCTGGACGACCGTGACCGTCAGGGCGTGGCCGATGGAGTCGTGCAGCTCGCGGGCCAGCCGGTTGCGCTCCAGCAGCCGTTCGGCGCGCAGCTCCGCCTCCGCCAGCCGCTCGGCCGGGGACGGGCCCAACAGGGTGACGGCCATGGCGAGTTGGAGGTGCCCGGCCGCGATGACCAGCCAGCCGCAGCCGAGCAGCACCAGCGGGGCGAACGGCAGCCGCCACCACCCGCCGGCCCCGGTCAGCAGCTCGTACCCGGCGGGCAGGCCGAAGGCCAGCCCGAAGCCGACCGCCGAGCCGAGCACCACCCGCCCGATCAGCCAGCCCGCCGTGCGCCGCCGGTCCGCCCAACTCCGGGACGGCTCCGTCGCGATGTCCTCCTCGCGCTCGGGGACGAGCAGCAGCCGCGCCTGCACCCCCTCCGCCCGCCGCGCCGCCGGCACCAGCGCGACCAGGGCGAGCAGCAGGACGTCCACCGCGATGCTCGCCGTGAGGATCTCCCCGATCCCCTTGCGGTACGTGCCGGGGTAGACCATCAGCACCACGCCCGCGAAGATCCAGCCGACCAGCAGGTGCAGCAGTCGCGCGTACGTGGCGCCGGCCAGCAGCGGCGCGATGATCCTGGGCATGCGACCCATCCTGCCAGCTCAGCGGCCCCTCGCGGCTCCCTCCCGAGAGGGAGGCCGGTCCCCGCCCCGGCGGGATCCGCGTGCCCGGCCGGCTCCGGTGGACTGTCACCGACGGACGACGGGGCGAGTGCGAAGGAGTGCGAGTGTGATCGAGATCCGGGGTCTGACCAAGGCGTACGACGGGCGGCGCGTCGTCGACGACCTGTCCTTCGACGTCCGGCCGGGCCTGGTGACCGGCTTCCTCGGCCCGAACGGCGCCGGCAAGAGCACCACCCTGCGCCTGCTCCTCGGCCTCGACCGGCCCACCGCCGGGCACGCCCTGGTCGACGGCCGCCCGTACGCCGAACTCGACCACCCGCTACGGCGGGTGGGATCCCTGCTGGACGCCCACGCCCTGCACGGCGGGCGGACGGCGCGCGGCCACCTGCGCTGGCTGGCCGCGAGCAACGGCCTGCCGGAGCGCCGGGTCGGCGAGGTGCTCGACCAGGTCGGCCTGACGGACGCCGCCGGGCGTCGCGTACGCGGCTTCTCCCTCGGCATGCGCCAGCGCCTCGGGGTGGCCGCGGCCCTGCTCGGCGACCCGCCGGCGCTGCTGCTGGACGAGCCGGTCAACGGCCTGGACCCGGAGGGCATCCGCTGGATCCGCACCCTGCTGCGCCAACTCGCCGCCGAGGGAAGGTCGGTGCTCGTCTCCTCCCACCTGATGACCGAAATGGCGCTCACCGCCGACCACTTGGTGGTCATCGGACGCGGCCGGCTGCTCGCGGACGCGGGCACCTCGGAGTTCCTCGACCGTCACGGCCGCACCCGCGTGCGCGTACGCGCCGTCGACCGGGGCAAGTTGGCGGCTCTGTTCGGCAGCGCCGGCCGCGCCGGCCACGGCCTGGAGGCCGCCCCTGCCGAGGACGGCGCCTGGGAGGTGACGGGCGCGCCGCCCGAGCGGATCGCGGCGCTCGCCGCCGAGCACGGCGTGGTGCTGTACGAAATCGCCGTCCAGCAGGACTCGTTGGAGGAGGCCTTCATGCGGATGACCGCCGACAGCGTCGAGTACCGGGCCGCCGACGCGGCCGTCCGAGCCTAGAACCGGGAGCACCGACATGCGTCCGACCGCCGACGCCCTGCGCGCCGAACGGATCAAGTTCACCACCCTGCCCTCGCAGTGGGCGGCGCCGCTGGTCGCGCTGACCCTGACCGTGGGCATCACCACCGCCGTGAACGCCTCGTACAGGGGCGACGGCCGCTCCTTCGACGCGGACCCGGGGCTGGCGGTCTACTACGGCCTGCTGTTCGGCCACGTCGCGGTGGCCTGCCTCGGAATCCTGCTGATCGGCCAGGAGTTCAACACCCGGATGATCGGCACCTCGCTGACCGCCGTCCCCCGCCGCGCCCGGCTGTACGGCGCCAAGCTCGCCCTCGGCGCCGGCGTGGGCCTGCTGCTCGGCCTGGCCACCGCCACCGGCTGCTTCCTCGCCGTCGCCTCCACCGCCGGCCTGGACCTGTCCACTCCGGGCCTGGCGCGCAGCTTCGTCGCGGGCGCGCTCTACCACCCGCTGCTGGTCCTGCTCTGCCTCGGACTGACCGCCGTGCTGGGCAACTTCAGCGCCGCCCTCGGCATGATCGCCCCCATGGTCTTCCTCGGCACCACCTGGCTGGCCGCGATCCCCGGCGTGCGCGAAGTGGGACAGTTCCTCCCCGACCGCGCGGGCCTGTACGCGACCCACCTCCAGGCGGACCCGGACATCCACTACGGCCACTGGACCGGCCTGCTGATCATGGCCCTGTGGACGGCCGCAGCGGTGTACGGCGGCCTGCGCGCGATCCGCCGCCGCGAGATCGCCTGACGACGAACGGCGAACAACGAACGGCGATGTCCTGTCTCAGTGAAGGTGAATCACGGTAAGGCTGTGACCAGCGATGGTTCAGATTGAGTGAGACGCGGCATCGGTCGTCGTCTCACTCAACGTGATACCTGAGGGCCCTGGGCCTCACGTTCGGTGGTGCGATTCAATGCCCGGATGGCCAACTGGGCAGATGTGTACGACTGTCACTTCGACACCGATCGCGTTCCCGTGCTCCTGGAGCGCGTGGAGGGGGGTGAGGACGATGCCGATGCGTGGGAGGAACTGGGATACCGGCTGATCCTCGAACATGACTTGGTGTCGGCTGCCAGCTTCGTTGCGCTGCCGCGCCTTGTACGCCTCGCGTCGGGCAATGCGTCGGCGCGTCGGCTGGCCGGCGAGATCCTCGAACGTGCGGCGGGACAACACGGCTACGACGACCTGTTCGTGGACTGCGCGGACGCGGCCTCAGAGTTTCGGGAGCTGCTGGACAGGCACCTCCGATCGCGGCCGGCCGACTACCTCGCAACCTTCCGTGCGCTGCTCGCAACCGAGGAGCAGTTCCATTGGGCGGCTGTCTTGGGGGACTTCACCGACGACTTCTACCTTGTGGACTGCCCCCACTGTGCTGTGGAGGTGACGATCGCCATCGGTGGATACGGGCGTTACTCGGCGGTCCGGGACTGGAATCTGGGAGACGTGAACCGGCGTGACCTGCGACCGGGGTCCCCGGATGATCTTTCCGGCATTGGCCGGTGGATGCATGGGATCGCCGTCCGCGACGGGAAAGACCTGCTCTCTGATGGGATCGCCCATCTTTTCGGCGATGCGGAGTGCCCGACCTGCGCCTGCGTGTTCAACGTTGCGAACGAATACACCTTCGCCAACCGCCCGGTTCTGAGGTGAGGGGCGCTTCTGGCTCGACGTCGGCTGCTTCGGCGGTTCGCGAGAGGTGAGCGTCCATCCGTTTGACCAGGTTGACGAGGGCGTAACGCAGCCAGCGGCCGGCCACATCACCTCAAGCGGCCCGCGACGCATCTTCCCGCGCGGATCGGCGTACTCCAGGCAGAAGTCTCCCGCCTCCACCAGCCACCCTCTGCTCGGCGCTGACCTGGCAGAGGGACCGTGGAGGACAGGCTAGAGCTCCAGGTCAGGAAGACTGAGACAGATCAAAACTTGGCCGAGGTTGACTGAGACACGTGGCCACTTGGTGCAGATCGGCTGAGACTGGCCCAGCTTCACTGAGACGGGGCAGATGAACAGCAGACAGAAAACAGATAACAGATAACGGCGAACGGATGACAGATGATGAAATCTGTCATCCGTTCGCCGTCTCTCACTTCCAGTCGAACCGGTAGGCCCGGTAGCTGTTCACGCCGTCGGGGAAGCGGGCGTTGAACAGCAGGTCACCGGAGCGGCTGAACTCGGAGACGTAGGGCTGCGATCCCCAGCCGACGACGAGGTCGCCGTTGCGCAGCGTCTGCGCGTTGCCCTGCGAGGAGGCGCTGAGCTCGTCGGGCTGGTCGACGGAGTCCACCAGGGTCGCCTCGTGCGTCCTGAAGTCCAGGCGCACGGTGACCACCCGGCTGTACGGCAGCTGCGAGACCACTCCGGTCCCGGTGTTCGCCCTGCCCGCGGCCTCGTTGTCGAAGACGGTGTACAGGCCGTTCCCGAGCGGCTGCGGGTCGTGCTGCCAGGCGAAGATCTTCCCGGCGTCGTTCAGCACCTGGCCCGGCCCGGCGGTCAGCTTGAACGAGCTCGCCTTGCCGCCGAGTTGCCACAGGATCTCGCCGGTGCGCTGCGACACCTCGTACGTGGTCCACGTGTTGCGCGCGTCGACGAGCAGCCTCCCCCTGCCGTCCGGCTTGACGGCGTTGATGTGGAACCAGTCCCACGGCGTGCCCGCCGAGGCGGGCAGCGGCTGCTCGCTCTGCCCGTACGGCACGTGGTCGGCGCTGTTCCACTCGAACAGGACCCTGCCCGTACGGATGTCGATCTCCTGCACGATTCCGTTGATCACCTTCTGGTTCGCCGGACCGCCGATGGAGGTGAGGTCGGCGGTGGCCTCGGCATAGGCGAGGACGAGCGCGGTGTCGCGGGGCGTGATCAGGAACTCGTGGCCGTCGGCGGAGTAGCCGTTCCCGGCCTTGACCTCGGCGATCTTCCGGTACTGGTCGTCGTAGACGTAGTTGACGCCGCTGGCGAGCCCGCCGAGGCCGGTGCCCTCCCACCAGGTCAGCACCGGCTTTCCCCGGTAGGTCTGCTTCCGGAAGTCGGCGGCCTCCTGGCCCGCCGGAACGGCGTGCGACCAGACGACCTCCCCGCCGTCGGGGCTGAGGATCTCGACGCCGCTGGCGTACTGGCCGGTGGTGGAGTTCGGCGAGACGAAGATGTCCCCGTCGCCGGCCCCCGGCTCGTCGGCGAGGACGGTCAGCGGCGGTAGCGGCGGCAGTGCCGGGCCGCCCGGCTCCGCCGCCGCGGCGCCCGCCGGCAGCGTGCCGGCGAGGGCGGCGACGACCGTGACGGCCAGCATCCGAAGGGTCAGGAAGCTCTTTCGCATGGCGATCCTCACGTGGGATCCGAAGCGGATCAGGAGTGGTGGCGGACGGGCCGGGCGCAGGGAAGGGCGCAGCGAGAGGGACGTCAACCACGGCCGCACGAGGGCGGGTTGACGCCGCGCAGGAATGCCCCAGCCCGGCGGAGCGGGCGCGGTCGGACGGGGCGGGACTCGCGGAAGGCGGAGGCGCTCAGCGGGCGCGACAGGCAGCGGAACAGACCCGCAGGAGGTCGATGTGACCGCGGGTCGTCAGGGCGATGGGGCGCTGCTGCATGCCGTGGAAGCTAGCCGCGCGGGACCGCGACCGTCAACGCGCCCCCGCCCCGCGGACACGGCGGTGCACACGATTGAGATCCGGTGAGATCCGGCGAGACCCCGACGACACGACGGGCAACGTTCTCCGCCCTTCCGAACAGGCCGACACCCCATCTCTGCCACCTGCCACCTGCCACCTGCCACCGAAGAGCCGAGGTGCCGAAGTGCCGAAGTGCCGAAGTGCCGAAACGCCGAAGGGCGGCTCGCGGTACGCGAGGATGCCCCTGCGTACCGCGAACCGCCCTCGTCTCACGACGGGTAGTACACCTGCCAGGCGGAGCCCTCCTGGACCAGCTTCACCACGAAGGCCGGGTCGGGAGCGGAGTCCGCCTTGCGGGTCCTGCAGTGCGCGCTGTCAGGCGACGCGCCGGCGGTCCTGGACGGGCTCCGGTCGACGCAGAGCGTGCCGGAGAGGGTCACCGTCGCGCGCTTGCCGTTCGCCACGACCGCGGCGACCCGCAGGTCCCGGGCCTGGGTGGCCCCCGCCGACATCTCTGCCGCGATCACCCGGAAGGCGCCGAGCGCGGTCGGGTCGACCAGGGGCTCGGCCTCCTTGCTCCGGCCGTTGAACAGGCGGTCGGTGTACGCGACGGCCACCGAGCCGGCGTCGCCGTGGCGGACGGACGAGCCGGCGTCGGAGCCGGAGCAGCCGGTGAGCGCGCCGAGCAGGCTCAGTGCCACGGTGGGCCCCAGCAGGGCTCGGCGCAGGGCGGACCGTACGGCGTTAGTTGCTGTGGCCGTAGTCGTGCCAGTTGTGGAAGTGGACAAGGTTGCTGCAGCCTCCCTTGACACTGTTGTTGTGCCCCCAGGTGTAAGTGCCGTCGGCGTTGCCGGTGACGCGCGGGTTGAGGTAGAAGACGGCGGTGGAGGTGTCGAAGCCACAGGCCGCGACGGCCGCGACGCCGAAGATGCGGATCAGAATCTCCTCGAAGTCGTCATTGCGGAACGTCTCGTTGACGCTGTAGTTGACCCAGGTCGAGCTGACCCCGAGGTTGTTGTTCTGCAGCCCGCTCTTCGACCAGCCGTCGTACTTGAACGCGTAGTCGTAGGCGTAGCCGGAGTAGCCGGAACCGAGGATGAAGCCCTGCCCGCGGGCGTAGGTGAGGTTGACGGACAGTGAGGTGATCGTGATGAAGAGCGGGTCGATGTAGGCCGACTTGTCGTACGCCTGGATGTAGGCCGTGTTGGGCACGCCCCCCGCCGGCGAGGGGGCAGCCAGCGAGGGGGCAGCCGCCGCGGCAACTGCCGGGGCGGGCCCGGGCGGCAGCTGCTGGACGGTTGCCGGGACCGGGGTCGGGGTGGTGCCGCCGGTCACGGCCGGGGTCAGGGTGGCGATGGCGTCCGCCGACAGCGAGCCGTGGACGAGCGTGCGCTGGCAGGTCGTCGGGTTGTAGGTGGCGACCTCGTTGTAGACGTCGCCGGAGTTCTCCACGGCGGCCGAGGAGCTGGAGAAGAGGCAGGTGCCGTCGGACTGCATGGCGCCGGACTCCGCGACCGTGGTGAGGTCCGGCATGTTCAGCCCGTAGGCGAAGACGTTGTTGTAGCGGATCGTGCCGTCCGGATCGACCGAGATCGGCAGCCGGGTCCCGGTGTACCAGCCTTCGAGGTCCACCAGGAGGTTGATCGGCGAGGTGCCGTTGTTCTTGACGTTGATGCTGCCGTCACCGCTGATCGGCACGTTCGACAGCGTGGAGTAGGCCTGGTCCCCGCCGCTGAAGCTGGCGGCGGCGCCCAGCGGCAGCGGCCGGTCGGAGGCGCCGACGGCCAGGCTGCCGGAGGCCGCCGAGCTCACCCGGAAGTTCAGCGCCGCGGCCAGCAGGCTGTTGCCGACCGCCGGGGCGCCGCCGATGCCCGCGACCGGCACCTTGACGGTGGCCCCGGCCGCGATGGTGGCGCCCTTGCTGTCGTAGATCGAACCGGCGGCGGGCGTGAACGCGCCGAGGGTCGCCGTCGGGGTGAAGTAGCCCAGCACCTGGATCATCACGTTGATCTGGACGGCGCCCGTGCCGCCGCCGTAGTACAGGTCGAACTTCCCGGTCTGGTTGTTGACGCTGATGATCGTGCCCATGGAGACCGGGCGGGACTCGCTGAAGGCGATCTGGTTGTCGGGCTTGGTGCCACCGTCCGGGTAGGGCGTGAACCATCCGCTCCCGCCGGGGCGGGTCGGGTTGACGTAGATGTTCGCGAAGATCGCCGACACCGGGGTGGGGAGCTTCGGGACGTTCACCACACTGGTCTGGTTGGGATTGAGCGGGATCGGCGGCAGGCCGGTTCCGCCGGTCATGGTGTTGGCCGCGATGTACGGGGTGACCGGCACGTAGCCGCCCGGGGCCGTGGTGGTGCCGCTGGTGTAGTAGCCCTGGAGGTCGACGAAGACGACGACGTTCGGTGCCACGGTCTCCAGCGAGATGCTCCCGTTGGCCCCGACCGCGACCACCGCGCTGTTCGACGTGGTGCCGAAGCCCTGGTAGTGCACGGCCAGGAACGAGGGATGGGCCGGGTCGTCCGGTGCCGCGTAGATGTCGGTCTCCGGGCCGGCCGCCACGTTCAGGGTCACGCTGACCGCCGAGACACCCGAGGTCGGTATGCCGAGTTGGCCGAGCACGGGGAAGGAGCGCCAGGAGGCCGGCGGCAGGACGGTCGAGCCGAGGCGGCCGTTGGCGGGCACGAAGAGGCCCGCCGTGCCGGTCGCGCCGGTGCCGGTCCCCGTGTCGGCGAAGGACGGGGCCGTCATGCCGACCAGGCTGACGAAGGTGACGAGGGCCGCCAACAGGGCGAGTAGGCGGCTGCGCCGTCGGCGTGGCCGAGGCGGCA
This sequence comes from Kitasatospora sp. NPDC101183, assembly GCF_044767945.1. Classification (NCBI taxonomy): domain Bacteria; kingdom Bacillati; phylum Actinomycetota; class Actinomycetes; order Kitasatosporales; family Streptomycetaceae; genus Kitasatospora; species Kitasatospora sp. NPDC101183. The sequence continues at coordinate 98,034 of NZ_JBIWOW010000002.1, forward strand.
GAAGCTGGGACACGGAGGCTCCAGGGGTCGGTGGGTACGTGAAGTCCCCGCAGACCGCCGACGGAACCGTCCACGCCGATGGGCCCGTTCACCCCGGCGCACCCCTGCGCGCAGCGACACCGCGCAGAACTCGCCGGACGGGCTTCCAGAGCGCGCCGCAGTCCTCGACGGCTGTCTGCTGGGGGTGGGACACGAGCACAGGTGGTCCGACTCGTCCGCCTGGCGGCGGACCTACGGTTGCGGGTCAGTGCCGGAGTTCGACCGGCTTTCCCCGTGCTCGGGCGTGGAACTGGAGCATCAGACCACGAACCAACTTGGAGCGTCAACGGCAATTCCCGTTTGCTGGGAGCTCGTTGACGTGAGGTCAGTTGCTGTGGTCAGATCAAAGAAATAATGAGGACACCTTCCGCAGTCCAGGGGAAGCCGGTCAGACTCCGGCACTGACCCGCAACCGTAGGTCCGCCCACCGGCGGACGAGTCGGACCACCTGCGCCGAAGTCGCTTCACCACCGGCGCCGTCGAGGTCTGCGGCGCGGATCGGACGGGACGCCCGGCACCGCGCACGGGTGGGCCCGCCGTCCGAGCGGCCCTTCATCGGCCGACAGGGAGTCACCGATGAACCCACGCCCGGACCTCACCGGCCGATACGGCCGGTACGGCCGCAGAACGCGCGGCCTCGGGCGGCCCGGACCTGGTCAGGGGCACGGCCTACCTCCTCGCCCCGGCGAACCTGGTCGGCGGCCACTCCTACGAGCAGTTCCCCACCTACGCGGACTTCGGGATGACCGTCGACGGCGCCTTCGCGCTCGCGGCCACCGGGGGCGACGGCACGGCACCGCGCGGCATCGCCGACTTCTTCGACCGGCACCAGGCGGACGCCTCGGGCTCGACCGCCGACGACTGCACCGGGATCGGGACCGTCTACGCCGGCGGTGGCGCGATGGCCAATGAGGCCCTGCTCGCCCAGGTGGTCGGCCGCGACCCTCGCGCGTTCGGGGGCCACGACCTGATCGCCGGGCTCGACGGGACGGTCTGCACCGCGGTCAGCAAGGCGCCGGACACCAACTGCCCGGCCGTGGGCGCCTCCATGAACTCACCGTCGGTCTTCTCGCGGGCGCTCGGCATCATGGCCGAAATGCGGGCCGGGAACGCCAGGAGCGCGGCAGCGCCCGTCAGTTACCTGGAAAGCCAGGAGACCGCCGCCGCGGGTGGCCGAGCCTGATCCCCGCGAGCGGCGGCACGGACGTGGACAGCACCGCGATGGCCGTGATGGCACCGGCCCTCGTGCCGAACGACCCGACGGCCACCGCCGCGGTGCACCCCGGGGTGGCCTGGATCACCGCGCAGCAGAAGGCCGACGGGGGCTTCCCCGGCGGCGCCTGGTCCTACAGCGAACTCGGCGCCGCCGGCTACCACCCGGCCCCCGGCGACGTGGAGGGCTGGGCCTTCGGTGCGGGCGGCCGGCCGAGCGTCACCGCGCCGTAGCACCGCGCCGTAGCACCGACCCGGTGCGCGCGCCGCTGCGGACGACCCGCGGCGGCGCGCCCTCGGTGGGCAGCGCCGTCAGCGTCATCGGCATGATCAGGAGGGGGCCGATGCGACGGGTGGTCGGCGAACCGGCTTCCGGCCCAGCGGGCCGCACCGGTTGTCGCGGAGCCTTGACAGCGTGTCACAGTCCGAGAACCTGATGCCGCACTCCAGGGACGCGAGGGACACGGCCATGCCATGGGTTGACGAGAGTGGGCGCCACCGGGGTTTCCCGGCGGCGATGTTGGCGGACGGCAGCGAGCCGGCGCCGTTGCCGGACGGGCGCACCACGTGGTGGCTCTACAACGGTGCGGACGGTCCTCGGGCCGCTGCGGTACGCGGTGGTTGCCACTGCGGCTGGCGGGGTGAGCGGGTGCACCTGCTGGACTTCGGTGACGACCGGGCGACCGAGGCGGTGGGCGAGGCCACCGGGCCGTTCGCGGACTGGGAGTGGCACGTCGACCTGGCCGAGGGTGTGGTGCCGCGCGAGGTCGAGGACCTGGTCGCGGCCTTGGTTGACCGGATCTGCGACCTGACGGAGAGCAGGCCCTACGCCGCCGCCCGTGCGGCCGCCCGGTTCGAGCGCGCCGCCGGTTCGACCGCGCTGCTGGCCGGCCGCAAGGCCCGCAGCAGCATGATGACCTGGGAGTACATCGGCCGCGCCTTCGGCTGCGGGCCCCAGGCGGCGCTGGAGCGGTTCGGCGAGACGCTACCCGACGTCGACCTGGGCGGCGAGGCGTAGGTCGTCGGCCTTCCCCCGTCGCTCAGGCGGCCGGAGGCGGGCGCCGATCGGCCGTCCGCAGCCCCGGGCCGGCATCACGCGCGCCGCAGGCCCGGGGTGTCGCAGTAGCGCGTGCCGCCCTCGAAGGCGACGGTCGGGCCGGGGGCGATCTCGGTGAAGCCCGCGTCGTGGACGACGGGCAGGTCGCTCGCGAGCAGGTCCGCCCACTGGTCCGGGGCGGCCGTGCGCACCGCGAGGGGGAAGCCGGCCTCGGCCCAGTCCTTGCGACGGGCGTCGTCCAGACGCCACCAGGCGAGCTGGGCGGCGTGGCCGGTCTGGGCCATGGTCTTGCCGGCGCTCATCTCCAGGTCCGGGTTGAGCCACAGGACGGGCAGGCCCGGGTCGGGGGCGCCGGGGTCGGCTGTCTCCTCGAGGTCCGTGCCGGAGACCTGCAGCTTGGCGAGGTCCTTGGGCCAGCCGTCCAGCGGGATCGGCGGGAAGACGCGGACCTCCGCCTCCCGCCCGGTCACCGTGAGGCCGGGGAGCTCGCCCGCCCGGCGCCACTCGCCGCCCCGGGCGCGGCGGACCACCTTGCGGATCCGGGCGTCCTCCCAGGCCGCGACCCGCTGCGCCCACTCCCCGTCCGCCTCCGTCGCCCGGGGGTCGGAGAGCAGGGTCAGCACCGCCCGCGCCGAGGTCTCCAGCGCGTCCGTGCGCCCGGGCGGCGTCGCCTTCTCCAGGCGGACGACGAGCGGCAGCACGTACTGGGGCAGCTCGTCGCGGTCGTCGGAAGCTGAGTCGGAACCGGAGTCGGGGCGGGCGTCGGGGGCGGGGGTGTCGAACGCAGAGGTCACCCGACCAGCATGCCAGGGCCCGCGACCCGCGCCGCCCCCGCCCCGGCCCGCCCCGGCGCCCGGCCGTCAGCGCAGACGCCGGCGCAGCTCGTCGACGGCGGAGCGGATGCCCGCGCCGTAGGCGTCCCCGGGCAGGGCGTCGAGGCTGCGCACCGCCCGTTCCAGCTGCTCCCGGGCGAGGTCCGGCTCGCCGAGCTTGAGGTGGTCGGAGGCGAGGTTGAGGTGCAGCGACGGGTAGAAGGCCCGCACCTGGAGGGCGGACTCGTACGTCCGGGCCCGCTCGGCGGCGGCCAGGGCGCGCCGGTCCCACTCCAGTTCCTCGCGCGGGTCGTCCTGGAGGTCCGCCAGGTAGTGCGCGAGCACGCAGCGGTGGAGCACGTCGCCCTCGCCGAGAGCCTCCCACAGCGCCTCGAATCCGGCCCGCTCCTCGGCCGGGCGCCCGCCCTGCGCGGCCCGTACGGCGTCCAGCCCGAGCCCGATCCGGGCGAGCGCCGCGTCCTGCGCCGACTCCTCCACGGACCCCTGCGTTCCGGACTGTTCGGATGGTTCGGACGGTTCGGACATGCCGGCAGCCTAGCCGCCGCAGAGGCCGCCCGCCCGTGTGCCCGTCAGCGCCGGTAGCCGCGCTGCGGGTCCCGCTCCTCCGCGTCCTCGTACATCAGGAACCACCCCTCGGGGTGCGTCGCCGCGAGCAGCACCTCGGTGCGCTGCTCGGCGGCCAGCTCCGGGTCCCCGTCGTCCGGGCCGTAGACGCCGAAGAGCTCGTCGTGGCAGCCGTCCCAGTCGTAGTCGTAGAGGTCGGCCGGGAGGTCGCCCATCATGTCGGCCACGGACTCGGGCTGGGCGCCGAGCAGGGCTCGGGCGTCCAGCAGGGCCATCCGCAGGGCGATCTCCTCGGCGAGGCAGCGCGGGAGCGGCCACTCGCCGAGGGCGAGGTCGTCGGCGAGGTCGTCGAAGGCCCGGGACATGGCGCGGCGCCAGGAGCGGTGGAGGGTCCAGGTGCGCCGGGGCAGGCGGGGGAAGACCGTCCAGTCGGCGTCGTCCTCGTCGGCGACGGGGTCGTCGCCGTGCTCCTCCAGGTCGTCGTACGCGGCGTCGGCGAGGCCGAGGAGCTGGGCGTGGAGCAGGCAGGCGGTGCGCGGGGTGAGGGTCCAGTCGGCTCCGGCGCCGCCCTCCTCCTCGTCGCCCTCCAGCGGGAAGAGCTCGGCGAAGTCCGGCGTGAAGTCCTCGGTGACGCTGATCTCCAGCGTGCCGCCGGTGGCCTCGACGCCGGGGACGGCCGCCACCAGCCGGTCCGGGTGCAGCAGGGCGCCGAGCGCCGCGTTGGCGTCCTCGGAGACCTCGCGCAGCAGTTCGCGGCGCTGCCCGGCCGGGTCGACGCCGCCGAAGTCCATGTCCTCGACGGCCCGGATCGCGGCGGCCCGCAGCGCCGGCCAGTCGGTGATCCGCAGGCCCAGCACCACCGTCGCCTCGACCTCGGGCGCGCCCGAGTCGCCGGAGTCGCCCGGGTGCTCCGCCGCGCCCGGCCCCTGTGGATGATCGCTTCGCTCGCCCATGGGGCTACGGTACGGCCTTTCGGGCGTCCGATCACCGGTCGGGACGGGGTCGCGGGAGGCTTCTCGGCCACGGCCCGGCCGTGCCGGTGTCACCCGGACGCACGCCACAGGGCAGGATGGGGCCCATGGCAGACATCAACGAGTACGGCGGCGGGCAGCACCCGAACGCAGACGTCCTGGTCGTGACCACCAACGACGTCCCCGGCTACAAGGTCGACCACATCATCGGCGAGGTCTTCGGCCTGACGGTGCGCAGCCGCCACATCGGCAGCCAGATCGGTGCGGGCCTCAAGTCGCTGATCGGCGGTGAGCTGCGCGGTCTGACGAAGACCCTGGTCGAGAGCCGCAACGAGGCGATGCAGCGGCTGATCGAGCAGACCAAGGCGCGCGGTGGCAACGCCGTCCTGATGATGCGCTTCGACGTGACGGAGGCGGCGGACGTGGGCACCGAGGTCTGCGCCTACGGCACGGCCGCGGTGATCTCCCGCACCGCCTGACCCTCCCCGGGCCCGACGCGCACGGCACGCCCGGCACGCCCGACGCGCACGGCCCCGCGCGGCCCGGCGGGAACATCCGCCGGGCCGCTGCCGTTGGACCCGATATGACTGTTCAAGGTTCAACGACCTTGCCGGGCGGCGGCGGGGACACCGGCGCGACGGTGGACGTCGCCACGGTGGACGTCGTCGTGATCGGCGCCGGCCAGGCGGGCCTGTCCGCCGCGTACCACCTGCGCCGGCGCGGCTTCGCCCCGTACCGGCCGGGCGACGGCGGGGGCCCGGGCACCGGCGGCTTCGTGGTGCTGGACGCGGGCGCGGCGCCCGGCGGGGCCTGGGCGCACCGCTCGCCCTCGCTGCGGATGGCCACCGTGCACGGCTTCCACGACCTCCCGGACGCCGAACTGCCGCCGCCCGACCCCGGGGCGCCCGCGCGCGAGGTCGTGCCGGGGTACTTCGCGGCGTACGAGGCCCGGCACGCGCTCCCGGTCGTGCGCCCCGTCGTGGTGCACGCCGTGCGCGCCGAGTCCGAGCACCCCGACGCGCGGCTGCTGGTGGAGACCGACCGGGGCGTCTGGTCCACCCGCGCGCTGATCAACGCGACCGGCACCTGGACGCGCCCCTTCCTGCCCCACTACCCGGGCCGCTTCGCCGGGCGCCAGCTGCACTACGCCGACTACCGGGGGCCCGAGGAGTTCGCGGGCAGGCGCGTGCTGGTGGTGGGCGGCGGTGCCTCGGCGATCCAGGTGCTCTCCGAGGTGGCGGCGGTGGGCGGGACGGTCTGGGCCACCCGGTCCGAACCCGTGTACCACGAGGGGCCGTTCACCCCGGAGTACGGGCGCGCGGTGGTGGCCGAGGTGGAGGAGCGCGTCCGGCAGGGGCTGCCGGTGCGCAGCGTGGTGAGCGTGACGGGCCTGGGCCCCTCCGTCGCCTACCGGCAGGCCGAGGAGCTGGGCGCGCTGCACCGGCGCCCGATGTTCGACCGGCTCACCGAGCACGGCGCCGTCTGGGGCGAGGAGGAGGTGCCCGTGGACGCGATCGTGTGGGCGACGGGCTTCCGCCCCGAGGTCGGCCACCTCGCCCCGCTCGGCCTGCGCTCCCCCGGCGGCGGCATCGCCCTGACCGGCACCCGCGCCACCGCCGACCTCCGGGTGCACCTGGTCGGCTACGGCCCGTCCGCCAGCACCATCGGCGCCAACCGGGCGGGCCGGGCCGCCGTCAACGACCTGGTCAAGCTGCTCGGGGACCCGGAGCGGGCGCCCGTTCCGGCGTGAGCGCCTCCGCCGTCCCCACGGCGGCGGCGAGGTGCGCCACCGCCTCGTGCAGCGAGCGGCCGAGCGTGGTGAGCGCGTACTCGACGCGGTAGGGCGCCTCGCCACGGGCCGTACGGCTGACGTAGCCCTCCTCCTCCAGGGCGCGCAGGCAGCGGGTCAGCATCCGGCGGCTGAGGTCGGCCACCGCCCGGTCCAACTCGTTGTACCCGTACGGCCGTTCGGCGAGCAGGCTGAGCAGCAGGACGCTCCAGCGGTCCCCGAGGCGGTGGAGGACGGCCGTCGCCGGGCAGGCGCGGCGGTCCTCGGCGCGGACGGGCCCGTCGGGCGGCGGAAGCGGCGGGGGTTCGGCAGTGGACACGGATGTTCCTTCTTTCGGCAGGCCGTTCACCCGGCCCATGATCGACCCCGGGATGCACCAACCACCGCGCCGAGCCGAGGAGTTCACATGTTCGCCATCACCGGGGCCTCCGGCCGACTGGGCCGGCTCGCCCTCGCCGCCCTGCTGGAGCGCGTCGATCCGGCCGAGGTGGTGGCCCTTTCCCGCACCCCTCGGGCCGCCGCCGATCTGCCACACGTCCGTCGGCGTGCCGCCGACTTCGCCGACCCGTCCGCCCTGCCCGCCGCCTTCGACGGGGTCCGCCGGCTGCTGCTGGTCAGCACCGACCGCACACCCGGGCGGCTCGCGCTGCACCGGGCGGCCGTCGCGGCGGCAGCGGCGGCCGGGGTGGAGCACGTCGTCTACACCTCGGTCGTCCGGGCGGCCGAGGCCGGCAACCCCGTCCCCGAGGCGCGGGACCACGGCCTCACCGAGGCACTGCTCACCGACTCCGGCCTCGCGCACACCGTGCTGCGGGTGAACGTGTGGCCGGAGATGCTGCTGCTGTCCGGCCTCGCCCGACTGGCCGTCGCGGCGGGCGAGTTGCCGAGCGGCGCGGGCGCGGGGCGGGTCGGCTACGTGACCCGCCCGGACACCGCGCGGGCCGCCGCCGCGCTCCTGGCCGGAGACGGCGGCCTGGCCGGGGGGAGGGGCGAACCGCCCGGCCGCGTCCTGGACCTCACCGGCCCGGGCCTGACGGACGCCGAGGTGGCGGCCGCGCTCGCCGGGGCCACCGGGCGCCCGGTGCGGCACCGGCCGGTGGCCGACGAGGAGGTCGCCGGGGCGCTCACCGCCCTCGGTGTGCCGACGGCCCTGGCCGCCGCCTGGGGCGAGAACGACCCGTTCCGGCGGGCGGGCTGGTTCGACGTCCCCGACGGCGGCGCCGCGCGGGCCCTGCTCGGGCGGGAACCCGTGGGCCTGGCGGAGTTCTTCGCCGCGCACCGCCGTGAACTCCTGGGCGGCTGAGGCAGGTTCAGCGGTCGTAGTCGACCGTCACCTTGTCGGTGACCGGGCGGGCCTGGCAGGTGAGGACGTACCCGGCGGCGAGCTCCTTCTCCTCCAGCGCGAAGTTGCGCCGCATCTCCACCTCGCCCTCGACGACCAGGGCGCGGCAGGTGCCGCAGACGCCGCCCTTGCAGGCGAAGGGCAGGTCGGGGCGGGAGCGCTGGGCGCCGTCGAGGATCGAGCGGTCGCGCGGGAGCGTGAGGGTGGAGCCGCGCCCGTCGAGGACGAGGGTGACCTCGCTGCGCGCGCCCTCCCCGGCCTCCCCGTCGGCGTCGGCCCCGTCCCAGGCCCCGTCCCAGGCCTCGTCGCGTTCGGCGAGCGGCTCGTCCTCGGCGTGGAAGAGCTCCTGGTGCACCCGCGCGGCGGGCACCCCGAGGTCGGCGAGCAGGTCCTTCGCGGCGGCGACCATGCCGAAGGGCCCGCACAGCCACCAGTGCCCGACGGCGGGGACGTCCACCAGCGCGGCCAGCAGGGCGCGGACCCGCTCGGCGTCCAGGCGGCCGCTGAGCAGTTCGGCGTCCCTGGTCTCGCGGGAGAGGACGTGGACCAGCTGGAAGCGGCCCAGGTACCGGTCCTTGAGGTCGGCCAGCTCGTCGGCGAACATCACGGTGTCGCTGCGCCGGTTGCCGTACAGCAGGGTGACGGTGGAGCGGCGGTCGGCGTCCAGCACGGAGGCGGCGATCGACAGCATCGGGGTGATGCCGGAGCCGGCGGCGAGCAGGACGTGGTCGGCGGGGACGGCGAGGTCGGGGGTGAACAGGCCGCCGGGGGTGAGCACCTCCACCTCCTCTCCGGGCCTGGCCTCGTGCACCAGCCAGCGGGAGAACAGGCCGCCGGGCACCTCGCGCACGGCGATCCGCAGGGGGCCGCCCGCGGGGGCGCAGATCGAGTACGAGCGGCGCTCGTCGACGCCGTCCACCACCTTGCGCAGTGTCAGGGTCTGCCCGGGCCGGAAGGCGTACGCGGCCGCGAGCGCCTGCGGCACGGCGAAGGTCACGGCGACGGCGTCCTCGCACAGGCGCTCCACGGCCTCGATGCCCAGCCGGTGGAACACGGGGCGGCGGGCGGCGGCGGGCGCTTCGTCGGCTGCCCGGACGGCGGAGGAGGAGGCTGCGGCTGCGGAAGCGGCGGAGGCGGCGGGCATTCAGATCTCCTTGACGCGTTCGAAGGGCTCCCGGCAGGAGCGGCAGCGCCAGAGCGCCTTGCAGGCGGTGGAGCCGAAGCGGGACAGCTCCTCGGTGTCCTCGGCGCCGCAGAGCGGGCAGGGCACGGGGGGCGCCCCGGTCGAGGTGCGGACGGGGCCGAGGGTGAGCGGGACGGGGCCCCGCGCCGAAACTCCCGCAGCCCCCGCAGCCGCGCCCGGGCGCGGCGGGGCGATGCCCGCCTCGGCGAGCTTGCGGCGGCCCTCGGCGGTGATCATGTCCGTGGACCACGGCGGGTCCAGCCGCAGCCGCACCCGTACGTCCCGGTAGCCGGCGGCGCGCAGCCGGCGGTCCACGTCGGCGGCCATCTCGGCGACGGCCGGGCAGCCGGAGTAGGTCGGGGTCAGCCAGGCGGTGGCGCTGCCCGCCGCGCCGTCCTCCTCAACCTCGGCGAGGACGCCGAGGTCGGCCAGGGTGAGCATGGGCAGCTCCGGGTCCGGCACGGCGGCGGCGACGGCCCAGGCCCGGCCGGTCCCGGAAGGCGCGGCGGGCACGGTGCGTGCGGCGGTCACCACGTCGCCCCCGGGTGGGCGCGGGCCACCACCTGCAGCTCGGCGAGCAGCGGGCCGAGGGCCTCGGTGTGCACGCCGTCCCGGCCGGCGCGGCCGAGCACGGTGGCCAGTGGCGGCACGTCGGGCACGGTGAGCCCGGCCTCGGCGAGGACGGCGGCCAGCGAGCGCAGCACCGGCTCGCGCAGCGTCTCCGGGTCCGGGCCGGCGGCGCGCACCTCGGCGGGGTGCGCGGTGAACAGCTCCTCCAGCAGCGGCCAGACCGCCTCCAGGCCGGCCTGCATCCGCCGCGCCGAGTACTCGGTGCCGTCACCCAGGCGCAGCGTCCAGGCGGTGGCGTACTCGCGGTGGTAGGCCAGCTCCTTGACGCCCCGGGCGGCGACGGAGGCCAGCACCGGGTCGGGGTGGGCGGCCAGCGCCTCGTACAGCGCGCCCCGGGCGGTGGAGAACAGCAGCAGCCGGGCGACGGTGTGCGCGAAGTCCCCGTTGGGGGCCTCGGCCAGGCGGACGTTGCGGAACTCGTGCTCCTCGCGCCAGTAGGCGAGGTCGTCCTCGGTGCGGCCGGTGCCGTCGGCCTGGCCGGCGCGGGTGAGCAGCAGGCGGGCCTGGCCGAGGAGGTCGAGGCCGAGGTTGGCGAGGGCGACCTCCTCCTCCAGTTCGGGGGCCCGGGTGCACCACTCGATCAGCCGCTGGGCGAGGACGAGGGCGTCGTCGCCGAGCATCAGGCAGTAGGCGGCGAGGTCGGCACCGTCGACGCCGGCCGGCAGGGCGGTGTCCACGCCGAGCAGCGGGTCGGCGAAGCCCGTCCCGTAGGCCCAGCGGCCCTCGCCCTCGGGGCCGGGGGTGGCCTCGGCGAGGCTCAGGTAGACGTGGTCGTCCGCGTCGGTGGTGTGGTCGGGCACGGTGGCTCCCCCGTCAGATGTGCGGGACATCCTCGGGGATGTCGTAGAAGGTCGGGTGGCGGTAGACCTTGTCGCCGCTGGGCTCGAAGAACGGGTCGCGCTCGTCCGGGGTGGAGGCGGTGATCGCGTCCGAGCGGACGACCCACAGGCTCACGCCCTCGTTGCGGCGGGTGTAGAGGTCGCGGGCGGCGAGCAGGGCCATGCGGTCGTCGGAGGCGTGCAGCGAGCCGACGTGGACGTGGTTGAGGCCCCGGCGGGGGCGCACGAACACCTCGTACAGCGGCCAGCCGGCCTTGGGCGCGGTCACTTCTGGTCCTCCTCTTCGGCGGCGGTCTGTTCGGCGGCGCGCTTGGCCGCGTACGCGACGGCGGCCTCGCGCACCCAGGCGCCCTCCTCGTGGGCGGTGCGGCGGCGCTCGACGCGCTGGGCGTTGCAGGGGCCCTGGCCCTTGATCACCCTCATGAGCTCGGACCAGTCCGGCTCGCCGAAGTCCCAGCCGCCGCGCTCCTCGTTCCAGCGCAGTTCGGGGTCGGGGAGGGTGACGCCCAGGTGCTCCGCCTGCGGGACGGACATGTCGACGAAGCGCTGCCGCAGCTCGTCGTTGGTGTGGCGCTTGATCCGCCAGGCCATCGAGCGGGCGGTGTTCGGGGACTCGGCGTCGGAGGGGCCGAACATCATCAGGGAGGGCCACCACCAGCGGTCCACCGCGTCCTGGACCATCCGGCGCTGGGCCTCGGTGCCGCGCATGAGCGTCATCAGCAGCTCGTAGCCCTGGCGCTGGTGGAAGGACTCCTCCTTGCAGATCCGCACCATGGCGCGGGCGTAGGGGCCGTAGCTGCAGCGGCACAGCGGGACCTGGTTGCAGATCGCGGCGCCGTCCACCAGCCAGCCGATCACGCCGACGTCGGCGAAGGTGAGGGTGGGGTAGTTGAAGATCGAGGAGTACTTCTGGCGGCCGCTGATCAGCTTCTCGGTGAGCTCGGCGCGGTCGACGCCGAGGGTCTCGGCGGCGGCGTAGAGGTAGAGGCCGTGGCCGGCCTCGTCCTGGGCCTTGGCGAGCAGGATCGCCTTGCGGCGCAGGGAGGGGGCGCGGGTGAGCCAGTTGCCCTCGGGCTGCATGCCGATGATCTCGGAGTGGGCGTGCTGGGCGATCTGGCGCACCAGCGTGGCCCGGTAGGCGTCGGGCATCCAGTCCCGGGGCTCGATGCGCTGCCCGGCGGCGATCACCGCCTCGAACGCGTCCTCCGGCGTCCGCGCGGGGACGGCCTCGGCCACCTCTGCTGTCACCACGGTCCCCTCTCGTACCCGCTCGCGGCTCGGCCCGGCGTGCTCCGCCGGGGCGCCGACCGACTGACCGTTCGGTCGGTACCATTCTGCGCGGCGGGGCGGGGGGATGGCAAGGCGCTTCCGTGGGGTGGACGGGCGGGGGCCTGTCGCGGGGGTGGGCGGCGGGCCGCGGACGGCGGGTGGCAGCGGACGGATGACAGGAAACAGATAACAGCTGACGAATTTCGTCAGCTGTTATCTGTTCGCTGTCGGCTGTTATCTGTTCGCTGTTATCTGTTCGCTGTCGGCTGTTATCTGTCTGCTGTCATCCGTTCGCCGTCAGCCCTCCGCCCGGTCGCGCAGCCTGGGCAGTGGCACGGCGAGCAGGGCCGCGAGCAGGGCGATCCGGGGGGCGAGCTGGTCGAGGCGGATGTGCTCGTGCCGGGCGTGGGCGCCGGCGCCGACCGCGCCGAAGCCGTCCAGGGTCGGCAGCCCGCGCGAGCCGGGCAGGTTGGTGTCCCCGGCCCCGCCCGCCGGGGCGCCGTCGAGCTGCTGCCCGAGCACGGCGGCCAGTGAACGCACGTGCCGCAGCAGCGGGTTGCCCGTGCGCTCGGGCCAGGCCGGGCGGCTGGAGAGCACCTCGGTACGCACCCGCGCGCCCGGGCGCAGCGCCGTGAGCCGGGCCAGGTTGTCGAGCGTACGGCGCTGCGCCTCGGCGGTGGCGAAGCGCAGTCCGAGCTCGGCCTCGGCCCGTCCGGCGACCACGTTGGCGCGCGAACCGCCGCTGATGCGACCGGCGTTGAGCTCGGTGCCGGGCTGGCGGGCGAGCCCGCGGACGAGGACGAGCTGGTCGACGAGCTCGTCCACCGCGGACACCCCGTCGTGCGCGTCGTTGCCCGCGTGGGCCTCCCGCCCGGTGACGGTCAGCCGCACTCGGGTGCTGCCGCGCCGCGCGGTCTTGAGCCGCCCGTCCGGGTGTGGCGGCTCCAGGCCCAACACAGCTGCTGCCCCGCGCAGTTGGCGCTCTACGAGGCCGCGCCCGTCCGGGCTGCCGACCTCCTCGTCCGAGACGACGACCAGCCGCACGGTGCGGTGCGGGCGCTGCCCGAGGTCGGCGAGCAGGGCGAACGCGCCTTCCAGGATGGCGAGTCCGCCCTTCATGTCGACCACGCCGGGGCCGGTGAGCAGGCCGTCCTGCTCGGTGACGGGCCAGTCGGCGAGGGTGCCGACGGGCCAGACGGTGTCATGGTGGCCGACCATCAGCAGGTGCGGGAGGGACTCGTCCTGTCCCGCCCACTCCAGGACGAGGTGGTCCCCGGCGGGGCCGGGCTCGCGGCGGGCGGTGGCGCCGGTGGCACGGAAGCCGGAGGCCAACTCCTCGGCGAGGGCGTCGAGTCGGGGCGCGTCCCCGCTGGGCGACTCGATCCGGGCGAGGTCGGCGCAGCGCCGTCTGACGGCCCCGGCGAGGGTGCGGGCCCGGGTGCTGAGCGCCTGGGGCAGGCCGGGCAGGGCCTTGGTGACCGTCGCGGCGGGGGCGCCGGTCGTGGCGGGCTTGGTGGCGGTCGTCGCGGCGGGCTTGGCGGCGGGTTCGGTCGGGGCTTCGGCGACGGTGTCGGGCGCGGCGGGCGCGGCGGGCGACCCGAGGGTCTGGGGGGTCAACGCACGCCTCCGCCGGTGCGGCCGGTATCCAGCGGCCGCAGCGGCCGGCCGCCTCCGCCCGGGCGTCCGGCCCGGCCGGGCTCCGCCGGGGCGCCGGGGCGGTGTGCGGCCCCCCGGTACGGCCCGTCTGGCCCAAGTGCGGTGGAACGGCTGGGCGGCGTGCTTGACATTGCGTCCTCCTCGCTCGATCCGGTGGCCCCGGTCCGCCCGGGGCCCCGTGGACGGCGGCCTGCCGGCGGCGGCGGGCGCAGTGGCCGTACCGCAGCAGGGAAGCCGAGATGTGAGCCTAGAAGAACCGTTCGGTTTCCTGCGAGGTGGCCCTGCTCCCAGCGTGCCGGTTCCGGACCGCCCGCCCCGGGCGCCCGTCGACGGACGGCGGCGGGTGCGGGGGCGCGCGGGACGGGCTCGGCGCGCGGGCGCGGTCCTCGGATCACGCCCGTCTCCAACGATGGACCCGCGGGGCGCGATCGGCAGCGCAAACGGCCAAGGCACGGCATTTCCACGCCGGATGGGTGACATCGGCTCAGTCCGCGGTACGAGCCCGGGTCACGCCGCCGACCCGGGAGAGCCCGCTTCCGCGCCGCGGGGACGCGCGCGGACGGCGCGCGGGGACGCGGGAGTGACACCGGGCGATGGCGGGGGTGCCGGGGCGAACCGCCGTCGAACCTCGGCCGAATCCCGACCGAATCCCGACCGAACCGAATCCGAACCGCGACCGGACCGAGTCCTACCGGACACCTGGGGAGCGCGTCTCGCCCGGGAGGGATCGCTCAGGCGCCGTCCCCGACGAGCCCCGCGTCGCGCGCCAGCAGCGCGGCCTGCACGCGGTTGCCGACGCCGAGCCCGGTGAGGATGCGGCTCACGTGCGCCTTGACGGTGCTCTCCCGCATCCCGAGGGCGCCGGCGATCTCGGCGTTGGAGAGGCCGTCGGCGAGTTCGCGCAGCACGTCGGTCTCGCGCGGGGTGAGCCCGGCGACCCGGCCGCGCGCGGCGACGGACCGGGGGGCGCCGGCGCGGTGGTAGCGGTCGATCAGGCGCCGCGCGGCGGCCGGGTGCAGCATCCCCTGCCCGCCGGCGACCACGTGGACGGCCCGGGCGATCTCGGACGGCGGGGTGTCCTTGAGCAGGAAGCCGTCCGCGCCGGCGGCGAGCGCCTGGTACACGTACTCGTCGAGGTCGAAGGTGGTGAGCGCGATCACCCGTGGGGCGTCGGGGAGTTCGCGCAGGCGGCGGGTGGCGGCGATGCCGTCGAGCCGGGGCATGCGGATGTCCATGAGGGCGACGTCGACGCGCACGCTCCGGGCGAGTTCGACGGCCTGGAGGCCGTCCGCGGCCTCGGCGACCACGGCGAGCGCCGGGTCCTGGGCGAGCAGGTCGACCAGGCCGAGACGGACCAGCGCGTCGTCGTCGACGACCATCGTGCGGATCATGCGGAATCCTCCTGGCGCGGCCCCGGGAGCGGGGACAGCGCCGGGGTCTGGGTCTGGGTCTGGGATGGGGACGGCTGGACGGGCGGGCGCGGGCCGGGGGCCGGGCCGGGGGCAGAACCGGGGCCGGGGCCGCGAACGTCGGCCGCGCCCGGGCGCACGGGCGCCGGCGGCGGGCGCTCCGGCGCGGGCAGCCGGGCCGAGAGGCGGAAGCCCCCGGAGCCGTCCGGGCCCGCGTCCAGGTGGCCGCCGAGGGCGCCGACCCGCTCGGTGAGCCCGACCAGCCCGTACCCGCCGCCGGTGGCGGGCCCGTCCGGCGGTGCCTGGCCGGGGCCGTTGCGCACCTCGACGGTGGTCGCCGGTGCGCCGTACGCGACCCGGACGGTGACGGAGGCGGCGTGCGCGTACTTGCGGGCGTTGGTCAGCGCCTCCTGGACGAGCCGGTGCACGGCCAGGCGGTGGGTGGTCGGGACGGCCTCCGGGTCGCCGGACAGGGCCAGTTCGACGTCCTGGCCGGCCTGGGTGGCCTCGCCGACGAGTTCGGTGAGGTCGCGCAGCGCGGGCGCCGGGACGACGGGCGGACGGGCCGGGGCGGCGGGCCCGTCCGCGCCCTCCGGGGCGGGCGGCGGGTCGGCGCGCAGGGCGCCGAGGACGTCGCGCAGGTCGTCGAGCGAGCGGGCGGCGGTGGTGCGCAGCAGTTCGAGGCGGTGGGTGAGGCGGTCCTGGTCGGCGGCGACGGTGCCCGCCCTGGCCTGGTCGCGCAGCACCCCGGCGTGCAGCACCAGCAGGCTGAGCCGGTGGGCGAGCACGTCGTGCATCTCCCGGGCGATCCGGGCGCGTTCGGCGGCGCGGGCCTGTTCGGCGCGCAGTTCGCGCTCGCGGCGCAGCGCGTCGACCTGGGCGTGCAGGGTGCGGATCAGCACCCGACGGCCGTGCAGCCAGAGGCCGAACGACAAGGTGGCGGCCTGGACGAGGAGTTGGGAGCCGGTGGTGCCGGCCCAGCCGATCACGGAGTCCGCCCCGATGGCGCTGAGCACGGCGATGACGCTGCCCCCGGCCATCGCGGCGCCGGGGCGGCCGAGGTAGGCGAGGTAGAAGACGCTCATGAGGCCGGGCAGGGCGCGGTTGAAGAGGCCGCCGGTGAGCACCGGCAGGACGGCGGAGGCGAGGGGGTAGCGGCGGGCGAGGACGAGGGAGAGGGAGGCGAGGGCGACGGCGACCGTGCCGGGCACGCGCATCGCCCCGCTCGCGTGCAGCCACTGGTAGACGCACTCCTCGGCGGTGAGGGCGAGGATGCCGAGCAGCATCAGGGTCTCGCTCCAGGCGCGGTGCTCCGGGCCGTACCAGCCGAGCGGGCCTGCGCGCACGGGCGCCCTCCTTCCGCCGTTCCCTCGCCGTGGGCCGTGGGCGTTCGCCCGCGATCGCCCCCGATCGTCCGCGATCCTCGGCGGTTCTCCGGGGGCCGTCCGCGGCCCGTACGCGACCCCGACCGGGACCGCCTGGTCGATGCTAGGGCGCGGGCGGGGGCGGGCGCCGCCGACTTCCGGTCGGTCGCGCCCTCGACTTTCGTCGGGGGTCGGCGCCGCTCGTCGGCCGATCCGGGGCGGCGGCGGGCTGCCTAGCGTCGTCGGCATGACGAACGAGCTCTCCCCGCCCCGCGCCAACTCCGCCGACCTGCCCGCCGGTTCGGCGTCCGAGCCGCAGGCGCACCGGGCGCCCGGGTGGCCGCCGAACGGGGACCACGTGCTGTTCCTGGCGGAGGCGCTGCGCACCTTCCACGACACGGGCGCGCTGGCGCCGAGCGGGCCGGACCTGGTGAACGCGCTGGTGGTGCCGGTGCTGAGCCGTCCGAACCGGCCACTGTCGGTGCTGGAGGTCGGCGCCGGGACGGGGGTGGTGACGCGCCGTCTGGCGCAGGTGCTCCGCCCGGGCGACCGGCTGCACGCCGTCGAGGCGAATCCGCGCTTCGCGCAGCGGCTGCGGGAGGACCCGGTGCTGGCGACGCGCAAGGCCGGGGTGGAGCTGCGGCTGTCGACCTGCCGGGTGGAGGAGTTGGAGCCCGCCGGGGCGCGTGAGGAGCCGCTCGAGCGGTACGACGTGATCGTCTCCGGGCTGCCGTTCACCAACTTCGAGCCGCGGACCGTCCGGGAGATCCTCGACCTGTACCTGCGACTGCTCGTGCCCGGGGGCGAGTTGACGTACTTCGGCTACCTCGGCACGACGGTGGCCCGCTCCCTGACCTCCCGTCCGAGCGAGGGCGCGCGGCACCGCGCGGTGGTGCGGCTGCTGCGGCGCTTCGAGGCGACGTACGGGCTGGGCTCGCGCACGGCCTGGCGCAACCTGCCGCCGGCCCGCGCGCACCTGCTGCGGGCTCCGGGCGGCCGGGAGGACTGGCGGCCGGTGGGCGGCGGGTGACGGCCTGCGCGTGACGGGCGCGGGATGACGGGCGACACAAGACAGGTAACAAGTAACAGAAAACAGATAACAGCGAACAGATTTTGAAATCTGTTCGCCGCTGTGGCACAGTTGGCCCCAGGTCGCCCACCGACCCCGCCTCCCGGCGCCGCAACCGATCTGGAGCCCTCCTTGCCTTCGATCAACCGCACCGCTGCTCAGCGCACCCTCGGCACCAACGGCACCGCCCCCTTCACCACCTCCGCCCTCGGCCTCGGCTGCATGGGCATGTCCGACCTGTACGGCCCGGCCGACGAGGCCGAGAGCATCGCCACGATCCACGCCGCCCTGGACGCCGGAGTCACCCTCCTCGACACCGGCGACTTCTACGGCATGGGCCACAACGAGCTGCTCATCCACGAGGCGCTGCGCGGCCGCGACCGCGAGAGCGTCCGGATCAGTGTCAAGTTCGGCGCCCAGCGCGGCCCCGACGGCATGCCGGTCGGCTACGACGCGAGCCCCGCCGCCGTGAAGACCTCGCTCGCCTACACGCTGCGCCGCCTGCGCACCGACCACGTCGACGTCTACCGCCCCGCCCGCCTGGACCCGAAGGTCCCGGTCGAGGAGACCGTCGGCGCCATCGCCGAGCTGGTCGAGGCCGGGTACGTCCGCCACATCGGCCTCTCCGAGGTCGGCGCCGACACCCTGCGCCGCGCCGCCGCCGTCCACCCGATCTGCGACCTCCAGATCGAGTACTCGCTGCTCTCCCGCTCGATCGAGGAGGCCGTCCTGCCCGCCGCCCGCGAGCTGGGCATCGGCGTCACCGCGTACGGCGTCCTGTCCCGCGGCCTGCTCAGCGGCCACTGGCAGCAGGGCCGCGAACTCGCCGCCACCGACTTCCGCGGCCTCAACCCCCGCTTCCAGGGCGACAACCTGGCCCACAACCTCGCCCTCGTCGAGGCGCTGCGCGAGGTGGCCGCCGCCAAGGGCGCGAGCGTCGCCCAGGTCGCCATCGCCTGGGTCGCCTCGCGCGGGGAGGACGTCGTCCCGCTGGTCGGCGCGCGCCGCCGCGACCGGCTCGCCGAGGCCCTCGGCGCACTCGACGTCAACCTGACGGAGGCCGACCACACCGCGATCGAGGCCGCCGTCCCGGCAGGTTCGGCCGCGGGCGAGCGCTACGCGGCCGCCCAGATGGCACTGTTGGACAGCGAGCGCTGACGCCGACCCACCCGAGCGACCCCGGCACGACCGCGGCACGGCCCGGCACGACCCCCAAGGACGGACCCACGTGACCATGGAAACCACCCTCACCGCCGAGCAGATCCTGAGCGCGGCCGAGGACGTCTTCCGGCGATTCGGCCCCACCAAGGCCACCGTCGTGGACGTCGCCCGCATCCTCGGCGTCAGTCACAGCAGCGTCTACCGGCACTTCCCCAGCAAGACCGCGCTGCGCGAGGCCGTGAACCAGCGCTGGCTGGACCAGGCCAACCAGGAGCTCGCGGCCATCGCCGGCGACGCCACCCGGGGCGGTGCGACCGACCGCCTCCACCGCTGGCTGACCACCCTCTTCCAGACCAAGCGCCGCAAGGCCCTGGAGGATCCGGAGCTGTTCGCCACCTTCGCCGTACTGACCGAGGAGAACAGCGCCGGCATCGAGGAGCACATCGAGATCCTCATCGCGCAGATCGGCCAGATCTTCCAGGACGGCGTGGAGTCCGGGGAGTTCAAGCTCGCCCACATCCAGGACACCGCCCGCGCCGTCTTCGACGCGACCGCCCCCTTCCACGACCCCGCCTACGCCCCCGAGTGGTCCGGCCCCGAGGCCGAGCGCCGCTTCGAGGCCGTCTGGACCCTCATCCTCGGCGGCCTGCGCACCACCGGCTGACGGGCCTTCGCCCGCTCCCGCCCAGGGGCCCGACGCGACGCCGGCGACCGGAACGAAATCCGGTCGCCGGCGCCGCGCCCGTCCGGCAGACTTCCGCGCACGGTTGATCTCACCCGGAGGATGACATGCGCGCAGTGGCCGGACCGGCCTCGGACAGCCTGCGGGGGCTCGCCCTCGGCGACGCCTTCGGCGACCGCTGGTTCTCCGTGCCCGCCGACGAGGCCCCCGCCGCCCTGGCCGCGCGCCTGCCCCGGCCCGCACCCTGGCACTGGACGGACGACACCGCGATGGCCCTCGTCCTCCTCCGCCACCTCGACACGCACGGCGAGGTCCGACAGGACGCCCTGGCACGGGAGTTCGCCGCCGAGTACACCGGCACGCCGCACCGCAAGTACGGGCCCTCGATGCGCCGGGTCCTGCGCGACGTCGCCTCCGGAGCCGACTGGCGGGCCGTCACCTCCGCCCAGTTCGAGGGCCAGGGCTCGTACGGCAACGGCGCCGCCATGCGGGTGGCACCGCTCGGTGCCTGGTTCGCCGACGACCTCGCCGAGGCGGCCCGCCAGGCCGAACTCCAGGCGCTCACCACGCACTCCCACCCGGAGGCCGTCGCCGGGGCGGTGGCCGTCGCGCTCGCCTCGGCGCTGGCCGTCCGGGGCCGGGGCGAAGTCCCGCCGCCACGCGGCGAGTTGCTGGCCGAGATCGCCGGACGACTGCCGGAGGGCGACGTGCGCTCCGGCCTGCGGATCGCCGCCCGGCTGCCCGCGCACACCAGCGTCCGGCACGCCGCCACCGTCCTCGGCTCGGGGCTGCGGCTCTCCGCGCCGGACACCGTCCCGTTCGCCCTGTGGTCCGCCGCCGGGCACCCCGACTCGCTGCCCGAGGCGCTCTGGCACACCCTGGAGGGCGGGGGCGACAAGGACACCACCTGCGCGATTTCGGGCGGCGTGGTCGCCGCCCGCACCGGGACGGCCGGCGTTCCGCCCGCATGGCTCGACGCCCGGGAGGCCCTGCCGGACTGGGTCGGCGAGGGCCCCGCCGCATAGCGGAGGCGGGCCGGTTCCCCCCGGAACCGGCCCGCCCGTCGCTCACCGCCCCCGTCAGTTGCGGGAGTTGCCGAACAGGAGGCGGTAGACGATGAGCAGCACCAGGGCGCCGCCGATCGCGGACACCCAGGTGGCCACGTCGAAGAAGTGCGCCGTCACCGAGCGGTGGAGGAAGTGCGAGGCGATCCAGCCGCCGACGAAGGAGCCGGCGACGCCGATCAGGGTCGTCACGATCAGGCCGCCCGGGTCCTTTCCCGGCAGCAGCAGTTTGGCCAGGGCCCCAGCGACCAGGCCCAGTACGATCCACGCGATGATGCCCATCCGTCCCCGTCCCTCACGTCATCGGCGCGAGCGCCCCGTCGCGCGCCGCTCTGCCCCGCAGGACGCCGATCGACCGGCCGGCGGTTCCGGCGCGGGCGTGGCGGCCTGTCGGCGGGCCCCGGCGGCCGGGATACTGCGGCCATGCGCATCCTGATCGCCACCGCCGGGTCCCGGGGCGACGTCGCCCCCTTCACCGGGCTCGGCGTACGGCTGCGGGCGGCGGGCCACCAGGTGGCCGTCGCCACCCACGACACCTTCGCCGAGGCGGTGCGCGACGCCGGGCTGGAGTTCCGCCCGCTGCCCGTCGACCCGCGCGCCGAACTCTCCTCCGCCGAAGGGCGCCGCCTGCTGCGGGCCGGTACGGGACCGGCGGCGATCGCCCAACTCCTGCGCATGGGGCGCCGGTTCATGCCCGCGCTCGGCGAGGGCATCGTCGCGGCGGCGGAACTCGGCGCCGACCTGCTGCTGACCACCAGCACCACGGACGCGCTCGGACAGGTCGCCGCCGAGGCCGCCGACATCCCCAGCCTCGGACTGCACCTGCAACCCCTCTCCCCCACACGGGAGTTCGCGCCCGCCGTGACGGGGGTGCGCTCGCTCGGCCGGGCCGGCAACCTGCTGGCCGGGCACGCCGTCCAGGCCGCCGTCGACCAGCTGTTCGCCCCGGCCGTCCGGGGGCTGCGCCGACGGCTCGGGCTACCCGCCCTCGGCGTGGCCGGCTCCCGGCGGCGCCACGCCGTGCTGCACGGCTTCTCGCCGACGGTCGTGCCCCGCCCGGCCGACTGGCACCCCCGGCTGGACGTCGCCGGGTACTGGTGGCCCCCGGAGCAGCCCGGCTGGCGGCCCCCGGCCCGGCTGCTCGACTTCCTCGCGGCGGGGCCGCCGCCCGTCTTCGTCGGCTTCGGCAGCCTCGTCGTGCCGGACCCGGAACGGCTCACCGGGACGGTCCTCGCCGCCGCCCGGGCCGCGCGGGTACGGCTCCTCCTGCAGTCGGGCTGGAGCGGGCTGGGCGCGGAGGACTCGGACAGCGCCCTCACCATCGGCGACACCCCGCACAGCTGGCTGTTCCCTCGCACGGCGGCCGTCGTCCACCACGCCGGGGCCGGCACCACGGCCGCCGCCCTGCGTGCCGGAACGCCGACCGTGCCCGTGCCCGCCCAACTGGACGCGCCGTTCTGGTCGGACCGTCTCACCCGGCTCGGCGTCTCCCCCGGCCCTGTGCCCCTGCGCACCCTCACCGCCTCTCACCTCGCCGCCTCGCTGCGCCGGGCCCTCGACGACCCCCGCCACTCGGCCCGCGCCCGTGCCGTCGCCACCGCCCTGGCCGCCGAGGACGGCACCGCCAAGGTCCTCGCCGCCGTGGAGCGGGCGGCGAACAGGTGACCGAAGACGAAAGACAGATGACGGATGACAGCGAACAGATGACAGCGAACGGATGACAGATTTCATCAGCTGTCATCCGTTCGCTGTCGATTGAAATCTGTTCGCTGTTATCTGTTTGCTGTCATCTGTTCGCCGTCTTCTGTCGGCCGCCCCCCGGCAGCGCCGCCAGGGCCAGGTACACCGCCGCCGCGCCGACGAAGCCCACCGCCCAGCCGTAGTCGGCCAGCGGCTTGAGGAGCGGGATCAGCCCGTCCACCGGGAACGGGCCCTGCTTGACGCCCTGCGCGTCCACACGCGAGTGCGAGCCGCCGACCGCCAGCAGGCCGCCGGTGAGCAGCGCCGCCACCGCCCGTACGTTCCAGCCCGCCGTGTACCAGTACGCGCCGCCGGGGCGGTACAGCTCGGCGAGGTGCAGGCGGGTGCGCCGCAGGACCCAGTAGTCGGCGAGCAGGACGCCGGCGACCGTCCCGAGGAGTCCGCCGACCACGCCGAGCCAGGTGAAGATGTACACGTGCGGGTCGGCGATCAGTCGCCACGGGAAGATGGCGATCCCGACCACGCCCGCGATCAGCGCCCCCGTACGGAAGTTGACGAGGCGGGGCAGCAGGTTGGCGAGGTCGTAGGCCGGTGAGACGACGTTGGCGGCGATGTTGACCGACAGGGTCGCGACCAGCACGGTCAGCAGCGCGAACAGGATGCCGACCGGGTTCTCCATCTTCGCCGCGAGCTGGATCGGGTCCCACACCGGCGCCCCGTACACCGCCTGGGAGCCCGAGGTGACGAGCACCGACAGCAGGGCGAACAGCGTCATCGTCGTCGGCAGCCCCAGCGCCTGCCCGCGGATCTGGGCGCGCTGGCTGCCGCCGAAGCGGGTGAAGTCCGGGATGTTGAGCGAGAGCGTGGACCAGAACCCGATCATGCCCATCAGCGCCGGGAAGAAGACCTTCCAGAACCCGGACCCCCAGCCCAGCGCGGAGGGTTGGGAGAGCAGCGGCCCGAACCCGCCCGCCTTGACGGTGATCCAGACCAGCAGCGCCAGCGCGCCCGCGATGACGAACGGCGCGGCCCAGTTCTCGAACCGCCGCAGCGCCTCCATGCCCCGGGCGATGATGACCATCTCGATCAGCCAGAACACCAGGAAGGAGAGCCACTGCGTCCACGGGTACCCGCCGAACTCGGCGGCCTCGCGCCAGGATCGGCCGAGGAGCTTGCCCGCGAGCAGGAAGATCCCCTCCCCGCCGATCCAGGTCTGGATGCCGAACCAGGCGCAGGCCACCGCGGCCCGCACCAGCGCGGGCAGGTTGGCCCCGCGCAGCCCGAACGCGGCTCGGGCGAACACCGGGAACGGGATGCCGTACTGCGTTCCCGCGTGTCCGGACAGCAGCATCGGCACGAGCACGATCAGGTTGGCCAGGGCGATGGTGAGCACCGCCTGTTTCCAGTCCATGCCGAGCGCGACGAGCCCGGAGGCCAGCGTCCAGGAGGGGATGTTGTGGGCCATGCCGACCCAGAGGGCGAGGAAGTTGTAGGTGGTCCAGGTGCGCCGCGCCACGGGCACCGGTCTGAGGTCGTCGTTGGTGAATCCGTTGGAAGGCAACTCCCCTGCAGCCGGGTCGAGTTCGACCCGGCCGTCGGGGTGCCGCCGCTGTCCGCCGCCGTCGGCCGCGGTCTCCGCCATGGGCAACTCCCGTCTGCTGCAACCGAATGTCAGGCAAAGCGATAGGAGAGGAGGAGATGAGACAGGAGCGGGAGTCAGAGCCGGGGGATGACGTGCTCCCCGTAGGCGTCGATGGTGGCCTCGATCGCGTCGTGCATCGCGTAGACGGCGAACTGGTCGACACCGAGCGCGCGGAGCTGTTCCAGCCGGGCGAGTTGGGCCTGCGGCGGGCCGATGAGGCAGAAGCGGTCCACGATCGCGTCGGGGACGAAGGCGGTGTCCGGATTGTCGGCGCGCCCGTGGTGGCTGTAGTCGTAGCCCTGGCGCTCCTTGATGTAGTCGGTGAGGGCGTCGGGTACGAGTCCGGAGTGCTCTCCGTAGTGGCGCACGAGGTCGGCGACGTGATTGCCGACCATCCCGCCGAACCAGCGGCACTGCTCCCGGGCGTGAGCGAGCGCGGCGGGCGAGTCGTCGGCGGTGACGTAGGCGGGCGCGGCCACGCAGATGGTGATCGAGGACGGGTCCCGGCCCGCCTCGGCGGCGGCCGCCCGTACGGCCTTCACCATGTACTCGGTGAGGTAGGGGTCGGCCAACTGCAGGATGAACCCGTCCGCCTGACGGCCTGTCAGGGCGAGGGCCTTGGGCCCGTACGCGCCCATCCAGACGGGCAGTTCGGCGCCGGGGCCGACCCACGGCAGGTGCATGTCGGTGCCGTCGACCTCGACGGTGCGGCCCTCGGCGAGCTCCTTGACGGCGTGCATGGCCTGGGAGAGCCGGTCGAGGGTGGCGGGGCGGCGGCCGGCGACGCGCATGGCGGAGTCGCCGCGTCCGATGCCGCAGACGGTGCGGTTGCCGTACATGTCGTTGAGGGTGGCGAACAGGGAGGCGGTGACCTCCCAGGTGCGGGTGGAGGGATTGGTCACCATCGGGCCGACGACCAGCCGTTCGGTCTCGGCGAGGATGCGGCTGTAGATGACGAAGGGCTCCTGCCACAGGACGCAGGAGTCGAAGGTCCAGCCGTGGCTGAACCCGGCGCGTTCGGCGCGGATCATCCGCTCGACGAGCAGGCGGGCGGGCGGGTCGGTCTGCAGGACGAGGCCGATGTCCATGGGTGCGGCTCCAAGCGCGAAAGGAGGGGAGGGGCCGCCGCCCGGGACGCGGGCAGGGGCCCCGGGCGGCGGATGGAAGAGAGGGAAGGGCGGGAGAAGGAGGGTCAGCCCAGGTACCCGCAGGTGCCCCGGCGCAGGAAGGAACCGTGCCCGGCCCGGCCCAGCCACTGCCCGTCGTCCAGCACCACGGCGCCCCGCGAGAGCACCGTCCGTACCCGGCCGGTGAGTTGGCGCCCCTCGTAGGCCGAGTAGTCGACGTTCATGTGGTGGGTGGCGGCGGAGACGGTCTGCACGGCCACGGGGTCGTACACGACGAGGTCGGCGTCCGCGCCCGGCGCGACGGTGCCCTTGCGCGGGTGGAGGCCGAACATCCGGGCCGGCGCGGTGCAGGCGATCTCGACCCAGCGGCGCCGGCTGATCCGCCCCTCGACCACGGCCTGGTGGAGCAGGTCCATCCGGTTCTCCACGCCGGGAAGGCCGTTGGGGATCTTCGAGAAGTCCCCGCGGCCCAGTTCCTTCTGCCCGACGAAGCAGAACGGGCAGTGGTCGGTGGAGACCACCTGGAGGTCGTCGGTGCGCAGCCCGCGCCACAGCGCCGCCTGGTGCTCGCGCGGCCGAAGGGGCGTGCTGCACACGTACTTGGCGCCCTCGAAGCCCGGTTCGGCGAGGTTGTCGGTGGAGAGGAAGAGGTACTGCGGGCAGGTCTCGCCGAAGACGGGGAGCCCTTCGTCGCGGGCCTTCGCGATCTCGGCGAGCGCGGAGGCGGCGGAGACGTGCACGACGTACAGCGGACTCCCGGCGACCTGGGCGAGTTTGACGGCCCGGTGGGTGGCCTCGGCCTCCAGCAGTTCGCGCCGCACCTCGCCGTGGTAGCGGGGGTCGGTCTTCCCTGCGGCGAGGGCCTGTTCGACGAGGACGTCGATGGCGATGCCGTTCTCGGCGTGCATCATGGTCAGCCCGCCGTTGAGGGCGCCGCGCTGCATGGCGCGCAGGATGCGGCCGTCGTCGCTGTAGAAGACGCCGGGGTAGGCCATGAAGAGCTTGAAGGAGGTGGACTCGCCGGAGTCGACGAGCGCGTCCATCTCCTTGAGGACGGCGTCGTTGACGTCGGAGACGATGGTGTGGAAGGCGTAGTCGACGGCGCAGTTGCCCTCGGCCTTGGCGTGCCAGGCGTCGAGGCCCTCGCGCAGGCTGCCGCCGACGGGCTGGACGGCGAAGTCGACGATGGTGGTGGTGCCGCCCCAGGCGGCGGCGCGGGTGCCGGTCTCGAAGGTGTCGGAGGCGGCGGTGCCGCCGAACGCACTGGACCTGCCCATTTTATCCGGAACGGGGTCCGGGCCGAACCCGATGTGCGTGTGCGCGTCCACTCCGCCCGGGATCACGTAGTGCCCGGTCGCGTCGATGACCCGCTCAGCCGTCCACGCTTCGGCCGTGGCGCTCCCGGTGGCCGCGAGCGCCACCACCCGCTCACCTTCGATCAGCACATCCGCGTGAATCTCCTCAGTGGCGGTGATCACCAGACCGTTCTGAATCAGGGTCCGCGTCATTCACTGGCTCCTCTCGGGCACGGGACAGGTACAGATTCCCGCCCAAGCGGCCCGGCAACCCGGAGACACGCGAAAGCCCGCGCCGAGGGACCTTCCCGGACTCGGCGCGGGCTCGTGAGAGCTACTCCTCTCGGTGTGCGAGGGTGACCGTCACATGGTCGGCGGCGAACCGGACGAACTCCGTGTGCCCCGCCTCCCTCGTGTGCCTGCCCATGTCGAGACTCAGGATCTTCAGCGGCACCGGCTCTGTGGTCTCCCACCCGCACGCTTCCCGTAGGCACTGCGCCAGGCCCGTAACGGTCACGTCATCCAGGTCGGTCACGGTGACGTCGCAGAGCCGCAGGATGGGGGCCGTCACGGCTGGATGTGGCGGGCGTACACGCCATCGGTCAGCAGGGAGAATCCGTGTCGTCCCCATGCCCGCCGGAGTTTCTCCACGGCCTCATCGTCGAGCCGCCTCACCATCGGGTCGTCCGACTCGTACGAGCACGCCTCTCCGGGGCCGTGCTTCGGGTGGACGGGGGCCGGGTAGCAGACGGCAAGCGTCCCGGGCACGGCGAACCGGCGCAGCGCCGCGACGGCCAGGCGCATCCCGACGCCCTTGCCCCGCCACTCCTCCGACACCTCAACCGACTCCAGCAGCAGGAGGAGGGACGGCCTCAACTCGGCAACCACGGGAGTGAGTTCGCCGTCCTCGGTGAAGATCACGCGCGGGATGCGGTCGAGCAGGCCGGGGTCCGCCTCGAACGTCTCCCAGGGGTTCGGGGTCACCCCGGGGATGACGCGCGTGAACTCGGCCGTCCCGAACACCTTCGAAACGGCATCGGTGTAGAAGCTCGCCGTCCAACGGTCCGCCTTGGCAGCCCAGTTCGTACCCTCGTAGTGGCGCGTCTCGTAGGCGATCGCGAACCTGTCCGGGTCGGTCACTTGTTCTCTCCCTTGCAGAGGGGGCGGCCCCCGCGCAATGGGCACGCGAGGGCCGCCAGCGTGTCAGCTTCTCGGCGGCGCGGGGTGCGGCGTCGGGTCGGGCGGCCGGTGAGGATTCACCGGCGGATTCGAGGGCGGGGGCGGGGCGGGCGTCTCGGGCCCCGGCTTGCCCGGGTGGATCGGCACCGGATCACTTGCTCGGCGTCGGCGGCGTGGGCTCCGGCGCGGGGTTGCCCCGGTGCTTCGGCGGGTCCTTGGGCTCACCCTTGTGCTTGAGTCGGACACTCATGGCGAACTCCTCCTACTCGGCGTGAACGGTGGTGGTGTGCGCGTTGGGCTCCATCGGGCCGGGCGGCCTCGTCGGCTTGGTCGGCGGCGGGGGCTTGGGCTCCGGGTCGGGGCTCATGGCGGTGCCTCCTCACACGGTGGGGTCCGGGCCGCCTGGTGGCGGTCCGGCCGTTCGGTGTTGCGGACCCTCCCCGCCCGATCGGTTCCGAGCGATCAGGCGGGGAGGGAGTTGTGCCCCCTCCCGTGCGGGGCGTGTCGGGGCCGCACGGGAGGGGAGTTCAGTGGACGACGAGCCAGGCGAGGACGGCCAGGCAGAACATCCCGGCGAACAGGGCCGCCCAGACCTCCGTGTGCGTCGTCGTGCTGGTCCTGGTGCGCTCGGTGCCGTCGCGGTACTCGGCCATCTGATCCTCGGTCATGTCGCGGCCGATGCTGGGCCGTTCACCTACCGGCCCCATGCCGGCCGACCGTTGATCTCAGCCGTCGCCGCACGGAGGCGGAGAAGGCCGGGGGAGTCGGCGGGCTCCAGCTCCGCCGGGTCGGTCGCGGACAGTTCACGCTCCACCCACGCCCGCGCCGACTCGAAGTCCTCGAACCACACGGCGCGACCGGCGAGGCCCCTCGCCCACCGCGCGGGAGCGCCCTTGCGGTAGTCGAGCACGCCGTACCCGTCGAGCCCCCGGGCGTCCTGCCGGGGCACCGGGTGAAGCCCGTCGTGCGGCGTGGTGGACTCCTCGGTGATGATCATCCGGCCGCCCTCCCCGCGTGCACGCGGCAGCCGCAAGAGGCGTGGATCTTCCGGCCGTTGGGCTTGCGCCGCTTCGCCTCGGCCACCCGGTACTCCTCCAGGATGGCCGCCATCGCCTCCGGGGACGCGCGTCCGTCGTCCTTCTTCGGGCCAGACTGTCGCTGCCGCTCACCAGTCGCCATCGCCTGCACGCTCCCTGCTTCCGCTGCTGCGACTGCATCTGCAATCCCGTCAGCAAGACGGTAGGGACCGGCTAGACCGAGCCGCGAGCAAGTTGCACGGTCTTGCGCGGATTCACCCGAGGGCAGCTATTGCCGACGCAATGAGTGCACGCGCCTGCGCGCCGTAGACCGCGAGCCCCTGCATTTCACCGAACGCCCGGATGTAGTCAGCGATCTCACGGGGCTGAGTGACGTTGACCTCGGCGGTCAGCGTCTCCACGACGGCATGCCGGTCGTCGTACAGGTAGAACGCTTCGAGAGGCCACATGCCGCGCTGGGCGGTGAAGGGGATAACGCCCAACGACAAAGACGCTAGCGGCATCACCGCCAGCAGATGACCGAGTTGACCAGCCATCGTCTCCGCGTCGCCGATCCGAGCGCGGAGCACCCATTCCTCCACCAGCACCGCGAACCGGTGCCTACCCTCGTGCAGGAGCCGTCCTCGCGCCACCCTGGCGGCAACGGCAGCGGCAACGTCATCAGGGGTGCCCTGGAACTCCGTGATGGAGCGCATCAGGGCAGTCGCATACTCAGGCGTCTGGAGGAAGCCAGGAACGACGTTGGAGACGTACGTCCGGCACAACTCCGCCCGCTCATGGAGCGCGTAGAAATCCTCCTGCACCTGGCGCATGCCAGTGCGGTGGAGCCGCCGCCACTCCAGGTACATCGATTCGACCGCTCTCGATTTGGCGATCAGGTCGTCCGCCTGGTCAGACGCCGAGCAGGCCGCGCACCACGCCCGAATGTCGGAGTCGACCGGCGGGGTCCGCGCGCTCTGGATTCGGGACACTTTCGAAGGGTTCCACCCGCACCGGAGCGCCAACTGTTTACCCGTGAGCCCGGCGTCCTTTCGGAGGTCGACCAGGCGGTTGGCAAGGGCAAGGCGCGCTGCTTGCGCGCTTGACGACGGAGACGTCGGCATCAGTCTGGCGGTCCGGTGATCGAAGGGGAAGGGTGAGTCAGACGCTGTACTCGTTGTGCGGGGTGCCGCGCTCCCAGACGGCTTCGAACGCAGAGGAGACGAGCCGAACCGTCACGGGGTCCTCGGAGAAGGCGTATCCAGGTACAGCCCAGTCGCCGTACCCCGTGAAGAAGTGGAACAGGGCCAACTTGTCATCAATCAGCCAGAAGTCGTTGCCCGGCAACGCAATGTCCGACGCCTGACTCCTCGGAAGCCAGCGGACCAGTTCCCCGGCCGCCAGGTTCATCGGGGTGACCGCGTGCTCCCACCGGATGTAGTCCGTCACCGGCTCCGAGACGATCCGGGCCCGACGCATGACCACCCCACGGCCGATGGTCTCGCGGACAAGTCCCAGCCACTCGGGCCACCACGACGCCTCGGGGTCCAAATCGATCTCGCCGGTTCGGGCGAAGCGGTCGATCTCCTCGGCCTCGTCGCCGACCGCGTAGGCGTCACGCATCTCCAGGTGTACGGCGGTCTTCTGGGCGCTCTTCAGCAGCGCGGCGAAGTCGGGCACGTTCGACACGTTCGATAGCCTCCTTCAGGATCGGCAACATGTGTGCCGGGATTCGGATGACGGACTCGTGAGCGGGGATGCCGATCGTGTGGCCGGGAACCCACTCGATCCCTGCGATCTTCTCGCAGAGCGCGGCACCGGCCGTCCAGCTCTGCACGATGATCTCCTCCAACTCGTCCTCGACCCACACGGTCGGAGATCCTCCGCCGCCGGTGGTCGGGTCGATGCCCACGAAAATTAGCGCCACGACGATCTCCAACGTCTAGGAAGTTGCAGGGACATGCACCACCGTCAGCCCTGCGAGTGAGATCCACAACCCCGCATGCACGAAATTGCACGAAGTCGGCACGAGGCGCAGCCCCCACGCCGCTCAGCGCAAGATGAGCCGGGCCATGCCAGAAGCGTGAGCGGGAGGGACCACGGGCCGGGGGCTGAAACGACGAAAAGCCCCGGCCTGCCCTTCATGGGCAGGCCGGGGCCTTGGGATGTGAGGCCGACGCCGGCCTGACGGAGAGTCACAGTACGTGGCTCAGGGCAATGGGATAGCCCCCTTGGCCAAGCGGCACAAGGGAAAGCGAATTCACCGCATTCTGGAAAAGAGGGGTCAACCCTCTTCGTATGGGATTCGGGATGCTATGACGGTACGGCCAGGGAAAGGCGGAGAGGGGAGTTACCCCCCACCCCCGATATGGGTTCCGATAAACGCTGACGCATTTGCAGCTCGCCATTCTCAGGCGGTTATGCGCGTATCGAATTGTGCATTTATTTGCATTCTCTCAACGCAAGTGAATCAATTCATTGCAATGCAGCACGACCACCCATGCCTACCCCACCCCAGGGCCATAAACCCATACACTCAGGGCCGCCCTGCACGGGGGCCTGATGAGGGACCAACTATCGGTAGAGGATGGATAGTTGACTCCTTCTCTCCCGAGCCGGCACAGGGCCGGAAGGGCCTACAGGAGGCCGTTCCGGCAATGCCTCCGCACCGGGGGAATCAGGAGGGGATCGACGGGGCCCGGTGGAGGAATTCCTCTACCGGGCCCGCGAGTTGTCGTCTCAGTCGAACGGGTTCAGCGCACGCCGGGCAACAGCATCCGGATCGAATGGCGGGGACTGAGCCTTCACCCGCCGTTCCAGCGCTGCTTTCTCCCGCGCCTCTCGGGCCCGCACGACTTCCTGCCTGGTGGCCTTACCAGTACGCGGGTCAGCCAGGATCGCCGCCTCGCCGAATTCATATCCGGCGGCTTCCAGAGCCACTTCCGCGTTCCAGCGCTTCTTCGCTTCCTCGCTCCAGGCCATCAGCCCACCTCGCCCGGGTGGCGGTTGGCGTCTTCCTTGGCGGCCCGGCGCTTCCGCGCGGCCTCCTTGGCGTCCGCCTTGGCCTGCTCGGCTTCGGCCTCAGCCTTGGAGGTGTCCTCGGCCCCGGCCTCCGGCTGTGCGTCCTCGCCGCCGAAGCGCTCCACCCAGTGCAGCGGCATGCGGGTGTCCGAGGTGTGGAGCAGATCGAAATTGTCCTTGGGCTCCTCGGCATAGCCGTCCACGAACCGGCCAAGCAGGTCCCCGATGGCGGCAACGTTGGTCTTGAACGACGGATTGCCCTCCGGGGCCCGGGTGGTCCACGACTGGCTCATAACGCCGCCTGCCAGGTGTCCCATGAGCGAGCGGACGTGCTCGTATCGGCGCATGACCTTCTGGGCCTCTCGAAGCGCCTTCACGGCTTCCTCCTGAGCCTTGATCAGGTCGGGCCAAACCGCCTGCGCGGTCGACTCCTTCACAGCGGGGTCAGCCAGTGCGGCCGTCACCATCTGGTGATGCCGGTTGGTGACGGCCTGCAATGCGTCGTGCGCCCGGGAGGCGCGGTTGAAGTCCCGCTCCAGCCCCTCGACAGACTTCGGCTCCGGCAGGTCCTCACCCGCCAGCAGCGCCCGGCGGTCGGCCGTCTCGTTCTCCGTCTTGACCCGGGCTATCTCGGTCAGCAGCGCGGACGCGGCCCGATTGGTCTCCTTGAGCTGCCGCTCGGCCACGAAGGTGGGCTCCCACACCTCCCGGACGGCCGGGGAGTACGGGGCAGCATCCGCGACCCAGGTCGGCACATCGCGGCGTGCGTGGTTCAGCGCTTCCCGCATGCGGTCGCGCTTGAGGATCTGCTCATCAGTGCTGTACACGTCGTCGTCGTGAAGCATGTGGCGCATGATTCGGGTGTCTCGCATGGTCAATCTCCTTGCTAGTTATTGCTGTTGATGTCGTCGGAAGCGCTGGATGCGTCTTCCACGGAGTCGATGAAGGGCACGCGGGCCAGTTCCTCGGCCGACCACAGGTCATCCACATCGGCCAGCAGTTCAGGCACGGCGGCAAGGGCCTGCGCGTGCTCCTTCTCGGCAGCCTCCACACAGTCCCGTGCGGCCTTCTCCCGGACGTTCGCGGCCTCCTCGGCCTGCCGGGCGCTCAGGGCCTCCTCGGCGGCCTCCTCGGCCTGCTCGGCCTCCTCCTGCTCCCACCGCCGGTACGCCTGCGCGTGAAGCCACCGCACGCGGCGGCCGTCCTCCGCGTTGGCGATGCCCAGGAAGGCCGGGGAGGCCGGATCGTGGAGCCTCAGCGCCCCGTCCGGGTCGACCAGCACGGGCAGGCCGTACGGGGGCCGGGCGTGGCCGCGCGGGGGCCCGGCGATGTGCCAGCCCGCCACCGGGTACCAGGTGATGCGGCTGTGGGTCTGCGGATCGTAGAAGTAGGCGCGTGTCTCGCGCTCCTCCGGGAGGTATCCGGGGGTGTTCATCAGGTGTCCTCTCATGCGAAAGCCCGCGCCGGGTTGACGCGGGCTCATGTGGTGGTTGTCCGTCAGGCCGCTTGGGAGCGAGGGCCGGGCGAGACGCCGGCTGAGGGCCACTCCGGGCCCAAGTCGTCACGGCGAGCGGGCCGGGAGGCCAGGGTGTAACGAAGTAACGTTTTCAGGTCTGTTTTCCAGAACCTTCCTATGCGAGTACGTACTAGAGAGGTTTAGGCAATCGGCCCCAAAACCGTTACTTCGTTACACCTCGGCCAGGATGTTGGGGTACCGGCCCGCCGCACTGTCCTCCCGCAGGCGCACGCCGCGCAGTCCCCGTACTGCCCTGCCGTGGTGGCGGAACGCCTTGGCCGGGCGCTCACCGCCGACGTGCCGGAGCACGGCATCCGAGAACTTCCGGCCCTGCCCGCGCAGCCCGTACGCCTTCGCGCTGGCCTCGATCTCCTTGTTCGACACGGCCCCGTCGGGGGCGGCCTCGAACGCGCCTTCCGCCCATTCGGCGAACGGGTCGGACTCCTCGCGGTAGTCGTTGGTGGCCTCGCTGATCCGCTGGTGCGGTCGCAACCCTTCCGCGTGCCATTCGACCGCGCCCCGGACGGCCCATGCGGCGATGCCCGGGGCTGCCTGTGCGGACTTGAGCCGGGGTTTGAGCCCCTTGTCCGGCCGGTCGGCGAAGGACTCCTCCCACGGCACCAGACGGAAGCGCCGCCAAATACCCTCGTCGGTGCCCTCGATCACGGGCTTGTCGTTCCCGGACATGATCAGCAGGGACACCGGCCGGAAGTCGTACGCCGGTTTGTACTTCTGGTTCGCCGTCTGGAGGTCAGCGGCGGTGAACCCCTTGACGAATGCCTCGTCCATCCGGGCCGCCTTCACCTCTCCCGTGACGACCAGTCGGGCACCGTGCAGCTTGGCCATGAGCGAGCCGTTCCGCTCATGGCGCTGCTTCTCCCAAAACGCCGCGTCCTGCGTCGTCGTGATGTCGGCGAAGTGGTGGGAGAGCGTCTCGGTGAACGCCCCCTTGCCGTTCGCGCCGGAGCCGTAGAAGAACGCGAGGCACTCCTCCCGGGTCTCGCCGGTGATCGCGTATCCGGCGAGCCTGCGCAGGAATCCGGGCATCTCCGGGTCGTCCGGATGGCAGCTCGTCAGGAACGACTCCCACTCCTCGGCCGGGGCGTCGGGGTCGTACTCCACATCGACAAGGCGCGTCAGCAGATCGGCGGGATCGTGGGGCCGAATCGCGCCGTCCCGCAGATCGACCGTGCCGTTCGAGAAGCTCAGGAGGTGGGTCGGGCCGTCCAGCTCGGCCACGCTACGGCGGATGCCCGGCATGGCCTGTAGCTCTGTCAGAAGGGCGCTGATCCGGTGGGACGACCTGAGGGCCTGCGCGGCCTCGATGGCGTCCCGCCCGTTGGCGGCCTGCGTGTCGGCGGCGTACCGGAGCAGTTCGGCGGACAGCTCGTGCACCTTCCGGCGGGCCACGGCGTCGCGGGTGGAGTCGTTGACCCACACGCGTCCGTCCCATGCGTACCAGCCCGGCCCCTCGCAGTACATGAGCCGCCCGGCGAGCTTTCGCGCGGCGTATTCGGCGCGGTCGACGTCCGTACCGGCCTTGCCGTACAGCGCGGTGAAGTCCTCGGCGTCCAGCGGCTCCGGGGCGTATGCGGGCCCGGTCATGGCGTCCAGGTCGGCGGTCACGTGCTCACGTCCTCGGTGATCTCGTAATCGGGCAGGCCGCCGGGCGGACGGGTCCAGAGGGGTTGTTTGGTGCGCCGTCGCCCGTCCTCGCCGGGGAGTTGCCAGCGGTACACCTCGGCCGGGCAATGCGGCGTGCGGGTGCCGTGGCTGGCCGTTCCGGGGTCCGGGTCGCCGGTGGTGTTGCCGCTGCCGTGCGCGTGCTGCATCGGGCAGTGGGGGCACTGCACCAGCAGTTCCCAGTAACGGACTTGGCCTCGCCGGGGACCTCCGCGCACCAGCACGGGCCTCTTCTTCACCAGCGGTGCCTTTGACGGTTCGGTAGTCATGCGCTTCTCTCGTTCG
Organism: Kitasatospora sp. NPDC101183; assembly: GCF_044767945.1. NCBI lineage: Bacteria > Bacillati > Actinomycetota > Actinomycetes > Kitasatosporales > Streptomycetaceae > Kitasatospora > Kitasatospora sp. NPDC101183. Next base: position 132,632 of record NZ_JBIWOW010000002.1, read on the forward strand.
GTGTCACCGAGCGGTGGTCGACCGCCTTCCGGACTGGTCCAGGGGGTGCGGTTAACGCGCACCGGGCTGTTGTGGGGACTCCACAGGGACTTCCGTCCCACCGCCGCTCAACCGCAAGGGTTCACGCCAGCGGCCGGCGGTTGGGGTTCCTACAACGCCAGTGGCCCGCCGCTGGTCTCCCAGCAACGGGCCACAGTGATTCAGGGGGTGCGGTTAACAGCGGTCAGGCGGCGTACCCCTCAGACGCGTCTTCCAGGATCGCCGCGTAGTCTGCTTCGGGCGACCCGACAGAGAACCGCAACCGGTCAGCCACGTTGCGCCTGCCCTTGCCCGTGGGGAGAACGAGCAGCTTCGCCCCTGCGTCCCGCAGCATGGTCCGCTTCTCGGAGTCCGATCCGGCGTCGTCCCACATCTCGCTGAACGTCTGGCCGGTCGGCACCTCCTCACGGCTGGCGGGGATCACCGGGGCCGCTGCCAACGACTCCGCACGGTCGGAGAGGGCGTTGAGCTTCTTCGACACCGACTCTGCGGCGCGGCCCCTCAGGCCAACCAGTTGTTCCGTCAGTTCGTCAATGTCGGAGTTCAACTCCGTGATCTCCGGCGTGTGGTCGACCCCCGGCGTCTCGACCACGGCCACCACGGGAGCCTCTCCGAACTGGTCGAGGAACTGCCCGTGCGTCCACTCCAGCGCGGGCCCCAGGGTGACGACCACGGGGTGTTCGCACACTCCGCCACGGCTGCGCGCGTTGCACTTGAGAAGCGGGATCTTGACGCCCTTGCGGGTGTTCCATCCGGCGTACAGGAAGTCTCCGCAGCTCCCGCAGTGCGCCACGTGGAGCAAGGGGTGAGCATCTGCGCGCTGTGTCGGGACCTTCTGGGGGTTGCGGGCCTCGGCACTGGCCTGGCAACGCTGCCAGAGCGCGTCCGTCACCAGGGCGTCGCCCCAGAGGACGGGGCGGCCCTCGGCGTCGCGGACCGTACGCCCGTCGTGGATCGCCCGGCCGCGCGCGGTGTCCTCGGTGGCAAGCTTGCGGACCTTGTTCGCGGTCCACCCGTACTTGGTCTTCTTCTTGCCTTCGGTCAGCTTGCGCCGTTTGAAGTCGGCCGCGATGTGCGCGTACGCCTCCCCCTTGGCCACCCGCGCGATCAACTCCACTCGGATCGGGCCCTCCTCCGGGTGCTGGTGCAGCCACCGGCCGGACTCCAGCTCGGGGTGCGGCCCGGACTCGTAGCCAAACGGCACCTTCCCACCTGGCCAGCGGCCGACTGTCGGCAGGAATCGGCGGGCCCCGGTGACACGCTCCTGAGTGGCCTGCGACTCCATCTGAGCCGCGAAGGCGAAGATCAACAGGATCAGCTCGGACAGGGGCGACTTGAAATCCAGTTCGAGCCGGACCCCACCGGGCCCGCTGGCGAAGATCAACCGCTTGCCGTGCTTCTTCGCCCAGGCACCGAGCGCGGACATGTCCGCCATGGAGCGAACCGCGCGGTCGAGCCTCCAGAACACGATGCCGTCGTAGGCGTCCGGACGGCGCAGCCACTCGCCGAGTCCCTTCCGGTCGAAGGGGCCGACCTTGGACGCGCTGACGCCGTAGTCGTCCGCGTACTCGGGCAGCAGCGAGCCGCCGACAGCCGACACACAGGCGCTGATCGCCTCGTCCTGCCGTTCAAACGACGTGGACTCGTCGGACGCAACGGACAGACGCCGCGCGCCAAGGAATACGGGAGCCATACTGCAAGCCTCCGGCGGGAGTTGGGCGCGCGCCCGCCGGAGTAGGCCACATGTGCAGGTGTGGTGCCTACGTGCCGCCGAAGGGCAGCTCCATGTGGGTGTGGGCGTCGACACCGCCCGGGATGACGTAGTGGCCGGTGGCGTCGATGACGGTGTCGGCGCTCCAGGCCTGGGCGGCGGCGCTGCCGGTGGCGGCGAGGGCGGCGACGCGTTCGCCCTCGATCAGGACGTCGGCGTGGATCTCCTCGGAGGCGGTGACGACGAGGCCGCCGCGGATGATCGTGCGCTGTCCGGGGTCGCGGGTGGTCATCGGGGCGCCCCTCAGGCCTCGGCGAGCGGGCCGTAGGCGTCGGGACGGCGGTCCCGGTAGAACGCCCACTGCTGGCGGACCTCTTCGATCAGGCCGAGGTCGAGGTCGCGGACGACGAGTTCCTCCTCCTTGTCGGAGGCGACGTCGCCGACGAACTGCCCGCGCGGGTCGACGAAGTAGGAGGTGCCGTAGAAGTCGTTGTCGCCGTACTCCTCGGTGCCGACGCGGTTGATGGCGGCGACGAAGTACTCGTTGGCGACGGCGGCGGCGGGCTGTTCGAGCTGCCACAGGTAGGCGGACAGGCCGCGGCTGGTGGCGGAGGGGTTGTAGACGATCTGGGCGCCCGCGAGGCCCAGGGCCCGCCAGCCCTCGGGGAAGTGGCGGTCGTAGCAGATGTAGACGCCGACCCTGCCGACGGCCGTGTCGAAGACGGGCCAGCCGAGGTTGCCGGGCTTGAAGTAGTACTTCTCCCAGAAGCCCTTGACCTGCGGGATGTGGTGCTTGCGGTACTTGCCGAGGTAGCTACCGTCGGCGTCGATCACGGCGGCGGTGTTGTAGTAGACGCCGGTCTGCTCCTCCTCGTAGACCGGTACGACGATCACCATGCCCAGTTCGCGGGCGAGGCCCTGCATCCGGCGCACGGTGGGGCCGTCGGGGACGGCCTCGGCCCAGCGGTAGTGCTCGGCCTCCTGCACCTGACAGAAGTACGGGGCGTTGAACACCTCCTGGAAGCCGATGATCTTCGCGCCCTGGGCGGCGGCCTCGCGGGCGTGGCGCTCGTGGAGGGCGATCATGCTCTCCTGGTCACCGGTCCAGCGCGTCTGGACGAGTGCGGCACGGACGATCTGCGACATGGGTACCTCCGCAACTGCGCCGCCCGGCGTACGGGCCGGGGAGGCGCTTCGAGGGTCGGCGGGGCGGGATGAAGCGGGTCGGGATGAAACGGTCATCTACCCCGCGGGTCGGCTCCCTACGCATCCGCCCACCACGTGCCCGCCCGCCCCCGTACACCGCCGCGCGCCCCCGTACGCCCCGGTCGGGGGATCAGGCGGGAGATCGGGCCTGGGCTCGGGTGGCGGTGGAGCGGTCCGCGGCCCGGCTTGACTTCGCCCGCGTCGCTCGGGAAGGATCCGGCGCATGGACACCGGCACCACTCTGGTCTGCCGCCTGCACGTCGATCTGCGACGCCAGGCGAGTTCCATCTGTGCCTGTTGACCTTCGCCCCTCCCGCGCGCCCCTCCCTGTGACGTCCGCCAGGGCCCTCGCCGCGCACCCGCATCCGCAGTCCTGACTCCCGCCCTCTCCGGCGCTCCGCACCCGTGCGGGCCGGTCCGCTCCCGCGGCCCGTCCGCCCGCGTCCGCGCCGGGCCCGGGCAGCCCCTTTTCGACGTTCCCGCCGCATCCGAGGACGCCCCGATGAGCCCGAGCACCACCACCCCGCCCGCCGTCACCGACACCGCCGCCACCGCGACCGCCGCCGCCTCGGGAGCCCCCGAGGAGGCCGGGCCCCGTACGCCGCTCACCCCGAGCACCCTGCGGGGTATCGTCCGCGACCTGGCCGAACGCCCCGACCAGTGGATCCACCACGTCCGCCTCTCCACCGAGGAGCGCTGGTACCGCCGGCTGGCGGGCGACGAGGAGCACGAGGTGTGGCTGATCAGCTGGCTGCCGGGCCAGTCGACCGGCTTCCACGACCACGGCGGCTCGCGCGGCGCCTTCACCGTCGCCCTGGGCGAGCTGGAGGAGCTGTCCCTCGGCGGCCCCGAGCAGGGGCTGCTGATCCGCAGGGTCCCGGCCGGGACGGCCCGGGCGTTCGGCCCGGAGTACGTCCACGACGTGCGCAACACCGCGAGCGGACCGGCCGTCACCCTGCACGCCTACTCGCCGCCGCTGAGCTCCATGGCGCACTACGACCTGCGGGCCGAAGGGCTCGTCCGCACCTCGGTGGAAGGACCTGAACAGTGGTGACCACGATCGACGACCTGGTGGAGCGCTCCCGCGAAGGGGTCCACCGACCCCGGGGGCCCGAGGCGCACCGGGCCCAGCAGGAGGGGGCGCTGCTGGTGGACATCCGTCCGGCGGCGCAGCGCGCGGCGGAGGGGGAGATCCCCGGTTCGCTGATCGTCGAGCGCAACGTGCTGGAGTGGCGCCTCGACCCGACGGGCAGCCACCGCCTGCCGGAGGCGACCGGGTACGACCTGGAGGTGATCGTGGTCTGCTCGGAGGGCTACGCCTCCAGCCTGGCCGCGGCCTCGCTGCGCGAGCTGGGGCTGCACCGGGCGACCGACCTGGACGGCGGTTTCGTCGGCTGGGCGGCGGCGGGGCTGCCGACGCGTCAGGGAGGCTCCTGAGCGGCGCCGACGCGGGCGGCCGACCCCTGGCCGGCGCCTTGCCGCCACCTGGCCGGCGCCTCGCCGCCCGCCCGGGAGACGGGCCTCGTGACGGACCTCGTGACGGGCCGGGAGGCGGCCCGTCATACGGCCCGTCCGGCCTCCGGCGGCTGATAACCGTGCGACAGGAGATGACGCAGCTCATAGTCTGATCAGAGTTTCCAACGCTCCGAAGCTGGGCAGCCACGCGGGCGGCGAACGGCGGAAGAACGTCGGCGCCCCGGCGGTTGAAGCCGCTGTCAACCGAACAACTGTCCTATCGATCGAACCAGGCGCCGCCTCCCCGGGGCGCCCTGACGAGGAAACACCCCGTGATCAGATTCGAGGGCGCCGGCAAGCGCCACCCCGACGGCACCATCGCCGTCGAGGGACTGGACCTCGAGGTCCCCACCGGTCGTACGACCGTCCTGGTCGGGCCGTCCGGCTGCGGCAAGACCACCCTGCTGCGCATGGTCAACCGGATGGTCGAGCCCACCTCCGGCCGGGTCCTGCTGGACGACACCGACGTGGCCGACCTGGAGCCCGCCAAGCTGCGCCGCGGCATCGGGTACGTGATCCAGCAGGCGGGCCTCTTCCCGCACCGCAAGGTGATCGACAACGTCGCCACCGTCCCGCTGCTGCTCGGCTGGGACCGCAAACGGGCCCGCGCCCGGGCCGCCGAGCTGCTGGAGCTGGTCGGGCTGGCGCCCGAGACCGCGAAGCGGTACCCGTTCCAGCTCTCCGGCGGCCAGCAGCAGCGCGTCGGCGTGGCGCGCGCCCTGGCCGCCGACCCGCCCGTCCTCCTGATGGACGAGCCGTTCAGCGCCGTCGACCCGGTGGTGCGCGCGGGGCTGCAGGACGAGCTGCTGCGGCTGCAGTCCGAGCTGCACAAGACGGTGCTGTTCGTCACCCACGACATCGAGGAGGCCGTGCGCCTCGGCGACCAGGTCGTGGTGCTGCGCGAGCACGGCCGAATAGCCCAGCTGGCCGATCCGCACACCCTGCTCACCGCCCCCGCCGACGAGGGCGTGGCCGCCTTCCTCGGCCGCGACCGGGGCCTGCGCGGGCTCGCGCTGCGGCCCGCGAGTGCCGTCGACGTACGCCCGCTCGGCGACGGACTGCGGTACGGGGCATGGGAGTTGACGCTGGACGACGAGCGCCGCCCGATCGGCTGGATCGACCGGGACGCCGCCGGGGCCGAGCTGCACCCGGCCGCCGGCTACCGCCCGGACACGGACACCCTGCGCGCCGCCCTCGACGCGGCCGTGCTCTCCCCCGCCGGGGTCGCCGTCGCACTGGACGCGGACGGACGGGCCACCGGCACGGCGGGCCGCGAGGCCGTCCTCGCGGCGCTGTCCTCCCCGGCCGGGTCCGCCGTTCCCCCGGACCTGCTGCGCAAGGCCGACGCGGCCGCGCAGGCGCCGACTCCCCCGACGGACGGAGCCGCCGGTGGACGATGAACCGATCATCCGCTGGTACTGGATCGGCGACCACCTCGGCTACCTCGGCCACCTCCTCGCCGACCATGCCGTGATCGCCCTCGTACCCGTCCTCATCGGCCTGCTCGCCGCCGTGCCCCTGGGCCTGGCCTGCGCCCGCTTCCCCCGGCTGTACCAGCCGCTCGCCGCCGTCTTCAACATCGTCTACGCGCTGCCCTCGCTGGCGGTGTTCATCATCCTCATCCCGTACACCGGGCTCGCCACCCAGGCGACAGTGATGATCCCGCTGACCTTCTACGCCCTGGCCGTGCTGCTGCCCACCACCGTGGACGGGCTGCGCGCCGTCCCCGACCCCGTGCGCCAGGCCGCCACCGCGATGGGGTACGGGCCCTGGCACCGGCTCACCGCCGTCGAACTGCCCGCCGCCGTGCCGTACCTGATCGCCGGACTCCGGGTCGCGGCGGTGTCCAGCATCTCGCTGGCCAGCGTCGGCGCGCTGGTCGGGCGCGGCGGGCTCGGCTACCTGTTCATCGACGGCTACCAGCGCAACTTCCCGACGCCGATCTGGGCCGGGATCGCGCTGATCGCCGTCCTCGCCCTGGCCGTCGACCTGCTGCTGGTGGGCTCGCGGCGCCTGCTCGCGCCCTGGGCCGCACGGCAGAAGGGGGCCGGATCGTGAACTGGCTGGACTGGCTGGGCGACTTCTTCTCCGCCCCCGACCACCGCAGCGGCCCGGACGCGATCGTCCACCGGGTCTCCGAGCACCTGCTGTTCTCGGGCGAGGCGCTGCTGTACGCGGCGCTGCTGGCCGTGCCGCTCGGGCTCCTGATCGGCTACACCGGGCGGGGCGTCACCGCCGTCACCGCCTTCGCGGGCGCCACCCGGGCGCTGCCCACGCTGGGCCTGGTGACGCTGGCGGTGCTCCTGATCGGGGTCGGCGAGACGGCCGTGCTGATCGCGCTGGTGGCGCTGGCCGCGCCGCCGCTGCTGGTGGCCGCCGTCGAGGGGGTGCGCGGCACCGACCCGGACGTGCGGGACGCGGCGCGCGGCATCGGCCTGACCCACCCGCAGGTGCTGTGGCAGGTCTGCGTCCCCTCCGCCGCACCGGCCCTGCTGGCGGGCTTGCGCACGGCGACCGTCCAGGTGATCGCGACGGCCACGGTCGCCGCGTACGTCGGCCTGGGCGGCCTGGGCCGCTACGTCATCGACGGGCTGGCCACCCGGCAGTTCTCGTCCACGGTGGGCGGGGCGCTGCTGGTGGTGCTGCTCGCCGTCCTCGCGCAGGCGCTGTTCGCCCTGCTCGCCCGCTTCGCGCTCCCGTCGGGGGTGCGCGCCCAGCTCCGGGCCCGCTGACCCCCGTCCGGCCGTACCGCTCCGCTCTGCTCCTCCCCAACTCTCCCGTCCACTCCGGAAGGACCTCCGACACCATGTCGACCTCGCACAAGGCCCGGCGCGCCGTCGTCCTCGGCACCCTGGCCGCGCTCACCCTCGGCGCCACCGCCTGCGGTTCCTCCAGCAGCAACCCGCTGGGCGGCTCCACGGCCTCCTCGGGGGCGACGGCCTCCGGGGCGTCGGGCGGCTCCGGCTCCGGTTCGGGCTCGACGGTGGTCGTCGGCTCGGCGAACTTCCCCGAGAACGTCCTGCTCGGCTCGATCTACTCGCAGGCCCTCAAGGCCAAGGGCGTCAAGGTCGAGGAGAAGTTCAACATCGGCAGCAGAGAGGTGCTGTACGGGCAGTTGCAGAGCGGCAACCTGACGGTGCTGCCCGAGTACAACGGCGCGCTGCTCGCCTACCTGGACGCCAAGGCCACCGCCGTCACCACCCAGGACGTGAACGCGGCCCTGGGCAAGGCGCTTCCCGCCTCGCTGTCGATCCTGGACTCCTCGCCGGCCGAGGACAAGGACTCGCTCAGCGTCACCCAGGAGAGCGCCGACAAGTACAACCTCAAGAGCATCTCGGACCTGGCCGCCAAGGCCGGGGAGTTCACCATCGGCGGGCCGCCGGAGTTCAAGACCCGCCGCGAGCAGCAGTTCAAGGACGTCTACGGGCTGACGTTCAAGGAGTGGAAGCCCACCGGGGACACCACGGCGAACGCGCTCAAGGACGGGGGCATCCAGGTCGGCAACGTGTTCACGACCGACCCGAAGATCGTCCAGTACAAGCTCGTCGCGCTGGCCGACCCGAAGAACGTCTTCGGGGCGCAGAACGTCACCCCGCTGGTCAACAAGGCGGGCGTGGACGCCACGGCGACGGCGGCGCTCAACGCGGTGTCGGCGAAGCTGGACACGGCGGGGCTGACGGCGCTGATGAAGCGGGTCGCGGTGGACAAGGAGGACCCGTCGACGGTGGCCAAGGACTGGCTGAAGTCCAACGGCCTGGGCTGACACGCGGGTTGGGTTCCGGAGGGGCGGCGCGGCTTCGGCCTCGCCGCCCGTCGGCGTCCTGTGAGGCTTCCGGGGCACTCCGGCGACGTTGCGGTGGCGTTCCGACGGCGTTCCGGCGGCGCCTTGAGAGCACCTTCCCTTCGGCGCCGCGAACATGACAGGGTGGCGCCATGCGCACTCGTCTCCTCGCCGCCACCCTCACGGCATTCGCCGCGGTGAGCCTCGCTGCCTGCTCCAGCTCCGGCTCGGGTTCCACCGCGGCCGGCTCCCCCACCACGGCCGCCTCCGCCGCCGGTTCGGCCGCCGCTCCCACGGCCGCCCCGACCGGCGACGCGTCGGCCACCGCCCCGGCCTCCGCGCCGGCCGACGGCGCCACCCCCGGGGCGACCGCCCCGGCCAAGCCCGCCCCGCCCACCGACGCGGGGCTGCCCGGCAAGCCGGACGCCGACCTGACGGCCAAGCTGGTCGCCGCGCTGAACGCCATCGACCCCTCGATCGTCGACGGCAAGCCCGGCCAGGCCGTGGAGCGGGCCCGCAGCCAGTGCCAGGCGATCTCCCAGTCCCCCAAGGACAAGCAGAAGTTGACCGACCTGGCCGACCAGCGCTTCACCTCGCCGCAGCACCCGCAGGGCCTCGGACCGGAGACGGCCGCGAAGATCAACGACGCCCTGCGCGCCACGCTCTGCCCGCCGCCCCGCTGACCCTCGCTCCCCCGAACCGCCCGGTGTCCTGAGCGCCGGGCGGCCGCGGCCGCGCCCCGTCCACCGGGTGCGCGGCCGTGGCGTTTGCATGCCACCCGCGCCCCGTCCGGACATGCCAAAGCCCGTGCGCCGACGAACAGTTAGGACTCTTGACAGAGCAGTGGTCTAGTCCAAACATAGGCATGTCGATCCGACCGGGATGCACTGTGGGGGTGTGACCACCGGCGGCTGAGGCACTGCCCTGCCCTGTTCCGATCCACCCCCGCTCCCTACGGCGTGCGCGCGCCCGCACCACCCGCCGCACCGCCACCGCCGCACCGCCACCGCCGCACCGTCGCTGCTCCACCGCCACGGTCCGGCGGGTCTTCGCACGCCCGCTCCTCCACCACCCGGCTCCCCGGGCCCGACCGTCCACGCGGCCGACCCCACACGGCCGCCGGACGCCCCCGGCCCGTCCGCACCGCCCCAACACCATCCCCCACCACGTCCGTTGGAGAACCGATGCGTCTACGCAGAACCATCCAGGCGGCGCTGACGGCCTGCGCCACACTGGCCGCCTCGGCCGGCCTCGTCGCCGCCGGGACGGGCACCGCCCAGGCCGCGACCCCGCTGCCGAGCCGGGTGTTCGCCCCCTACTTCGAGTCCTGGACCGGCCAGAGCCCCGCGACCCTGGCCGCGCAGTCCGGCAACAAGTACCTGACGATGGCCTTCCTGCAGGCCAGCACCAAGGGCTCCTGCACCCCGTACTGGAACGGCGACACCTCCAAGCCGGTCGCCTCCTCCACCTTCGGCGCCGACATCGCCACCATCCGCGCCAACGGCGGGGACGTCATCCCTTCCTTCGGCGGCTACACGGCCGACAACACCGGCACCGAGATCGCCGACAGCTGCACCGATGTCAACCAGATCGCGGCCGCCTTCGAGAACGTCATCACCACCTACGACATCAGCCGGATCGACCTCGACATCGAGGACAACTCGCTGACCAACACCGCCGGCATCGACCGCCGCAACAAGGCGATCAAGCAGGTGCAGGACTGGGCCGCCTCCAACGGGCGCAACGTCCAGTTCTCCTACACCCTGCCGACCACCACCAGCGGGCTGGCCGACAGCGGCCTCGCGGTGCTGCGCAACGCCGTCAGCAACAAGGCGAAGATCGACGTCGTCAACATGATGACCTTCGACTACTACGACAACGCCACCCACGACATGGCGGCCGACACCCAGACCTCGGCGCAGGGCCTCTACAACCAGCTCTCCCAGCTCTACCCGGGCAAGACCCCGGCGCAGATCTGGGGTTCGATCGGCATCATCGAGATGCCCGGCATCGACGACTTCGGCGCGGCCGAGACCTTCACCCTGGCCAACGCCGCCACCGTCTACAACTGGGCCGTCTCCAAGGGCATCAGCACGCTCTCCTTCTGGGCGCTGCAGCGCGACAACGGCGGCTGCCCGGGCAAGGGCGGGGACGACACCTGCTCCGGGATCGCGCAGAACACCTGGGACTTCTCGCACATCTTCCAGCAGTTCACCAGCGGCACGACGGTGCCCACCAACGACTTCTCGGTGGGGGTCAACCCCAACTCCGCGACGGTCACGGCCGGTTCGTCCACCTCCGCCACCATCTCCACGGCGGTGACGTCCGGTTCGGCGCAGAGCGTGAACCTGTCCGTGAGCGGCGCTCCGGCAGGCGTGACGGCCACCGTCACCCCGGGCAGCGTCACCGCGGGCGGCAACGCCACCCTCAACGTGGCCACCACCTCCTCGGTGGCCCCCGGGAGCTACCCGCTGACCGTCACCGGCAGCGCGGCCTCCGGCAGCCACACCGGCGTCTTCACCCTGAAGGTCACCGGCACCCAGCCTGGCAACGACTTCTCCGTCGCCGTCAACCCGAACTCCGGTACGGTGGCGGCCGGTTCGTCCACCTCGGCGGCGATCGCCACGGCTGTCACCAGCGGCTCGGCGCAGAACGTGAACCTGTCGGTCGCCGGCGCCCCGGCGGGCGTCACGGCCACCGTCACCCCGGGCAGCGTCACCGCGGGCAGCGGCGCGACGCTGAACATCGCCACCACCTCGGCGGCCACGGCGGGCACCTACCCGCTGACCGTCACCGCCACCGGCGCCTCCGGCAGCCACACGGCCACGTACTCGCTGACCGTCACCGGCACCACCCCGCCGCCCACCGGCCTCGTCAACGGCGGCTTCGAGACGGGCAACCTGGCCCCGTGGACCTGCCAGAGCGGCGGCGCGGTCGTCACCACGCCCGTCCACTCCGGCTCGTACGCCCTCTCGGCGGCGGCCTCCGCGAGCCAGACCGGCGAGTGCTCCCAGACCGTCACCCTCAAGCCCAACACCAGCTACACGCTGAGCGGTTGGGTGCAGGGCAACTACGCCTACCTGGGCGTCTCCGGCGGCGCCACGGCCAGCACCTGGACCAACTCCTCCGGCTGGACGCAGCTGACCGTCCCCTTCACCACCGGCGCCTCCGGCACCGTCACCGTGTACCTGCACGGCTGGTACGGGCAGGGGAACGTCTACGGGGACGACTTCTCCATCGCCTGAGCGGCGCGAACGAACGACAGGCGACCGGCGACCAGTAACAGGTAACAGGTGACAAGTAACAGATAACAGACGACGGATAACAGCTGACAGATTTCATCATCTGCCAGCTGTTATCCGTTCGCTGTTTTCTGTCATCTGTTCGCTGACATCTGTTCGCCGTCCGGCGGCATCCGTCAGCCGTCAACCGTCGGCTGCCAGCCCTCAGCCGGCAGCCCCGGCCGTCAGCCCTCGACCGCCTCCGGCATCCGCCCCGGCCGGCAGAGCACCAGGTACGTGAGCGTCGACAGGACGCCCGACGCCAGCACCACGATCGCCAGCAGCACCGCGGACGGGTGCCCGCCGAGGCTGCTCAGCGGGGCGACCACAGCGCCCGCGAGGAAGCTGAACGTGCCGAGCAGCGCCGCCGCCGTGCCGGCCGCCTGCGGCTCGACCAGGCCGAGCGCCAGGGCGGAGGCGTTCGGCAGCAGCACGCCCAGGCTGCCCATCATCACGAACAGCGGCACGCAGAACCCGACGAGCCCGGCGTCCCAGACCGCCGTGCCCAGCACCAGCGCCACCCCGGCGGCCACCGCCGCCGCGAGCCCGCCCAGCACCAGCGCCCGCGGCGTGAAGCGCGGAGCCAGCAGCCGTCCGTTGACCTGCGTCATCACCACGATCGCCACCGAGTTCAGCCCGAACAGCAGGCTGTACGTCTGCGGCGAGACCTCGAACACGTGCTGCAGCACCGTCGACGACCCGCTGATGTACCCGAACAGCGCGCCGTACGCGAGGCCGTTGGTCAGCACCAGCCCGAGGAACGGCAGGTCGCGCAGCAGCCGCCCCATCGTCCGCAGCGTGGCGCCGACCCCGCCGCCGTGCCGGGACGCGGGCGGCAGCGTCTCGCGCAGCGCCGCGAAGGAGGCGAGGGTGAGCAGCAGCCCGAGCCCGGTCAGTGTGCCGAAGGTGCCCCGCCAGGAGGTGAAGCGCAGCAGCTGCGCGCCGACGATCGGCGCGAGGATCGGCGCCAGCCCGGAGATCATCGTGATCGAGGCGAGGAAGCGCAGCATCGCCACCCCTTGGAAGCGGTCCCGGGCTATCGCCCGTCCGATGACCAGGCCCGCCGAGCCGGCCGCGCCCTGGACGAAGCGTCCGGCCATCAGCACCGGCAGGTTGGGCGCGAGCACGCACACGGCGCTGGCCAGGGTGTACAGGACCATCCCGACGAGCAGCGGGGTCCGGCGGCCGAAGCGGTCGCTGAGCGGTCCGAAGAGCAGCTGCCCGGCCGCGACGCCGAACATCGAGAAGGTGAGGGTGAGCTGGACGGCGGCCGGGTCCGCGTGCAGGTCGTCCGCGATGGCGGGCAGGCCGGGCAGGTAGAGGTCGATGGTCAGCGGGCCGAGGGCGGCGAGCCCGCCGAGGACGGCGATCGTGGCCGGGCCCGTGATGGAGGAGGCGGCAGCGGCGGATTTCGTGCCGGGGGCGTCCTCGGGGCCTGAGTCGGGGCCGGTGGTGGGGGCGGTGCCGGCGGGTCCGGCGGCGCCGGCGGTCGGGCCGGGCATGGGGCTCCTTTCGGAGGGTGAGGGATGTTCGATCACGCCCCGTCCTATCGCAGCCCGGTGCGGTTCCGACAGGAGGGGTCCCCCCGAACGCTCCTGTCGGCCCTCTCCGACCTGCGGTTTCGCCCGGTCCCCCCGCGAGGGTCCCTGTACGCACGAAGGCCCGCCCGGTGCCGTGGCACGGGGCGGGCCGGTGCGGCCGTACGGGTCCGGGCGGGTCAGCGCCGGGCGGAGTGCTCGGCGCGGTGGGCGGCCTGCACCGCCGCGCCGTCCTGCCAGGCGTACAGCTGGTTGCCGTGCATCGAGACGCTGTAGTGGCCGCAGGTGCCCGTCGCCCGGGTGGCGACGTCCTGCGGGAACCAGCCGACCTTGAGCGAGGCCGGCACCGGGTGCGTCGTCCGGCCCGGTACGCCGATGGTGCAGCCTGCGGGCAGCCGGCCCTCGGGGAGGGTGGCGATCAGCAGCCGGTCGTCGCCGGTGGTGGACATCAGGTACTTGACCGAGGAGGCGTTGTCGGGCAGCCAGGCGGGCATGGAGCGGCGGTCGTTCTTCGCCTGCACGCCGGTCGCGTACGCCGCCTGCTCCTGGTGGCGCTCGTCGTACCAGTCGGACACCCGCGGGCCGATGGCCACGGCCGCCACGGCGACGGCCATGCCGGTGCCCGCGACTCCCAGCGCGACCTTGCTCACGATGCCCTTCATGCCCGCCTGCCCTCTCGTGTCCGACTGTCCGTGCGTCCGTGCCATATGCGTTGTTGTTGCCGCTGCCGTCGCCGTGCGGCCCGTCCTGCTCCGCCGCCCGGGTGTCTCCATCGTGGCCCAGTCCGACCCTTCGGAGCGTCACCACCAAGTCGCGATCCGGCTTCCGACCTACGGGGTACGGTCTCCACCTTCCGGCGTATGTCGTTCGGCGGAGTCCTGGTGACGGCCTGGTGGCGGGCCCGGTGGCGGGCCCCGATCGAGCCTCGCCCAGAGCCGTGCGCTCCGCAGCCCGGCCTGCTGCACCCGGGGGGATCGCCCCCGGGCCGGCGGGTCCGTACGGCTCCGTACGGGGCGCGGTCAGACGGCCGCGGCCACCGGGCGGGCGAGGGGGAAGGGCCGCCCGTCCAGCGTCCAGTGCGGGTCGATCGGGCGCAGCAGCGAGGCGTACACCTGGGCGGCGACGTCCGGGTGGCGGATCTCGCCCAGCGGCGGTCCGGCCGGGATGTCGTGCCCGGCGCAGGCGACCCAGGCGGTGCGCTCCTCGTCGGTGCGGCCGCCGTGGCCGCCCGCGTCGACGTGCCCGTGGTCGGTGACGACGATGACGGTCCACTGCTCCTCGGCGTACGTGGCGCGGCCCCGGACGGCGTCGAGCAGGCGGCCGAGGCGCTCGTCGGCGGTGCGCATGGAGGCGCGGTACTCGTCGCCGCAGCCGAGGAAGTGGGCGGTCTCGTCGACGGCGCCGAGGTAGACGAAGGAGGCCTCGGGGTCGGCGGTGGCCAGGACGTGGACGGCCTCGCGGGTGACCTCCTCGTCGACGGTCTCCCAGGCCTCGGGGGTGTCCTCGGCGGGGGCGACGTAGGAGAGGCGGCCGGGGGCGCGGAAGAGCGGGCCGCCGGCCTCGTTGATCATCAGCGGGTCCCAGCCGGCGGCGACGAAGGTGCGGCGGCGGTCGCCGCGGTTGAGGCGGGTGGCGAAGTCGGGGAAGACGTCGAGGCGGTTGCCGGCGAGGTGGTTGCCCCAGACGCCGTGCTTGGCGGGCTCGACGCCGGTGACGATGGTCGCCCAGCAGGGCCCGGACATGGTGGGCACGGTGTCCGCGACGGTGACCGGCACCAGGAACCCGGCCTCGGCGACCTCCTGGAGGCGCGGCATCGGCACCTCGGTCAGGTAGTCGTGGCGGACGCCGTCGATCCCGACGACGAGCACCCGGGGGCGGGGCCACTGGGCAGCGGTCATGGCAGGGGGTTCCTTTCGATCGTGCACACCCGGCCGCGCCCGCCGTGGGGCGCCGCCGACCGCGCCATGGTTCACCGCCCGCCGTACCGATCGGCGTCGTCGCGTCGAACGCCGGGTGTCCTGGAGGTGTCGGACGGACGTCAGCCGGTGGGCTGCACGCCGTCCGCGAGGGGGCCGGGGCCTGGGCCGGTTCCTGGGCCGGTTCCTGGGCCGCGGACGAAGCGGCGGTCGGCCGGGGCGAGTTCGGCGGCCGGCCCGGCGGCGCGGAGCACGACATCGAGGACGCGGTCCGGGTCGGCCGCGTAGCAGTGGGCGAACCACGGCATGTTGGCCTCGACGACGGCCCAGTGCTCGGCGGGGTCGTAGGGGTCGGCGAGCGGGCCGACGTCCAGCGCGACGGCGCCGGGCAGGGTGTCGCCGACGGCGTCCAGCAGGCGGCGGGCGAAGCCGGCGGCCCCGGCGGTGAGCGGCGCCGGGTCGAGGCGGCCGAAGCGGGCGTAGCGGCTGCCGGTGAGCACCTCGCCGTCGAGGAGGAACAGCCGGTACTCGGCGGCGAAGGTCACCGGTTCGCTGACGAGGACGGGCGTGTCGGGGCCGATCCGCTCGCCGGTGCGGGGCAGCCGGGTGCCGTCCGCGTAGACGGCGGGCGGGACGGACTTGTCGGCGGGCGGCTTGACGAAGGCGGGCTCGCGCAGCGCCCACGCCTCGGCGAGGGTGGTGAGCTCGATGCGTCGGCGGGTGAACTCCCGGGGCAGGCGCGGCAGCCAGCCGTCCTCGGGTTCGAGGAGGGCGAGGCCGAGCGGGCCGGCGATCCGGGCGGCGGCGAGCGGGCCGCCGTACCAGTGGACGGGCCGCCCGGCGAGGCGCTGTCCGTCGAGTCCGTCGAGGACGGCGATGTCGAGGCCCCGCCGCGCGGCGGCCGCGGTGAGGAGGGCGGTGGTGGTGGTCTCCTGGGCGGAGGTGAGCAGGACGCGGCCGGCGGCGTTCACGGCTGGGGCCGGAACTCGTGGACGACCTCGATGCGGCCGACGATGTGCTCGTTGAACTCGGTCAGTTCCTCGGCGGGCACCCACAGTTCGAGGATCGTGCGGCCGCCGGCCTGCCGCACCGGGTAGCGGGCGAGGAACTCCGTCTCGACCTCGAAGCGGGTCACGTAGCCGACGCCGGAGGCGGGCACGTTCCAGTCCCGGGCGATGCGGATCGCGTAGTCCTCGTCGAGGACGGGGTAGAAGATCGGCTGCTCGGGCAGCCGGGGCGGCCAGGCGCGCCGGTCGGCGGCCTCGACCAGGGCCAGTTCCTCGGGGCCGGTGGGGCGCCAGAGGGTGGTGGTCGGGGGCGTCGGGGCGGTCCTGGTCATGCCGGGGACGGTAGCCGGGCCGCGGCGGGCCCGGCCATCGGTTTTCCCCGGCCACAGGTCTTCCCCGGCCATCGGATCTCCCCGGCGCGGGGCGCCTCAGCGGTAGGCGGACTCGCCGGTGATGGCCTCGCCGAGGACGAGGGTGTGGATCTCGCTGGTGCCCTCGTAGGTGAGGACCGACTCCAGGTTGTTGGCGTGGCGCAGCACCGGGTACTCGGTGGTGATGCCGTTGGCGCCGAGGATCGTGCGGGCGCTGCGGGCGATCTCCAGCGCGGTGCGGACGTTGTTGAGCTTGCCGAAGCTGATGTGCGGCGGGCGGGCGGCGCCCTGCTCCTTGAGGCGTCCGATCCGCAGCGCGACGAGGTAGGCCTTCTCGACCTCCAGCATCATCTCGACCAGCTTCTGCTGGGTGAGCTGGAAGCCCGCGATGGGGCGGTCGAACTGGATGCGGCTCTTGGCGTAGTCGAGGGCGGCGGTGTAGCAGTCGCGGGCGGCGCCGACGGTGCCCCAGAGGATGCCGTAGCGGGCCTCGTTGAGGGAGGAGAGGGGGCCTCGCAGGCCGGTGACGCCGGGCAGGACGGCGTCGGCGGGCAGGACGACCTCGTCGAAGGCGAGTTCGCTGGTGACGGAGGCGCGCAGGGAGAGCTTGCCGTGCACGTCGGTGGCGGTCAGGCCGCGGGTGCCGTGTTCGACGAGGAAGCCGCGCACGCCGTCCTCGGTCTGCGCCCAGACCACGGCGACGTCGGCGATGCTGCCGTTGGTGATCCACATCTTGGTGCCGGAGAGGACCCAGTCGCCCCTCTCGCCGCCCTTCTGGACGGCGCGGGTGCGCATGTTGGCGGGGTCGGAGCCGAAGTCCGGCTCGGTGAGGCCGAAGCAGCCGATGAGTTCGCCGGCGGCCATGCCGGGCAGCCAGCGCTGCTTCTGCTCCTCGGAGCCGTAGGCGTGGATGGAGCGCATGGCCAGGGAGCCCTGGACGGAGACGAAGCTGCGCAGTCCGGAGTCGGCGGCCTCGAGCTCCATGCAGGCGGCGCCGTACGCGACGGCGCCGGCGCCCGCGCAGCCGTAGCCGTCGAGGTGCATGCCGAGGACGCCGAGGGCGCCGAGTTCGGGGGCGAGTTCGCGGGCGGGGAAGACGCCTCGTTCGAACCAGTCGCCGAGGTGGGGGCGGACGCGCTCCTCGGTGAACCGGCGGACGGTGTCGCGGACCAGCCGCTCCTCGTCGGTGAGGAGGTCGCCGACGGCGAGGAGGTCGGCGGGGTCGATCCGGGGCGGCTTCGTCATCGGAGCTCCTGGTCGTCTCGGCGTAGTGTCTGCGTAGTCTCGCGCACTCCGCCCGGTGGCGGAGGGGCGCGAAGGCGTGAGGAAAGCGACACACGGGGGAGGCAGGCATGGCGCGCTGGGCGCTGGTGGTCGAGGAGACGGTGGGGGTCGGCCAGGACCGCACCTGGGGCAACAAGGTGCTCGCCGAGGTCGAGGGCACCCGCGAGGAGGCCGTGGAGGAACTGCGGCGGATCGTGCCGACGTTCGAGCCGCAGCACCCGTTCAACAGCCGCCAGCGGACGCTGCTGCGGGACGGGGACACGTACCTGCTGATCTCCCGGGGGAGCATGCGCGACTACCACTGCGTGTTCAAGGTGTGGGAGATGCTGTGGGACAGCAAGCGCCCCGAGGTGCAGGCGGAGCGGCTGGCGGAGGACGACTGACGGGTTTCGGCGAACAGAATTCAGATGACAGCTGACAGATGACAAAATCTGCCAGCTGTCATCTGTTCGCTGTCGACTGTTATCTGTTCGCTGAAATCTGTCGGTTGTTCGTTGACATCTGTCAGCTGCTCGCCGCCACCGGCGGGCGGGGACCGGCCGCCCACCGCTCGTCACCCCGTACCGCTCGTCAGCCGACGCCGCACAGCCGCAGGAGGGCGGTGGTCGCGGCGCCCGCGACGACCACCGCCGGGAACGGGGCGCGGCGCAGCGCGAGGAGGCCCGCGGCCAGGACGCCCGCCGGGCGGGCCCAGCCGGCGAAGCCGTGCCCCTGGGTCAGTGCGCCGGTGGCGACCAGGGCGACGAGCAGCACCGCCGCCGCGACGGTGAGCAAGTTCCGCAGCCGGTCGGAGAGTTGGAGCCGGTGGCCGAGCAGCGGGCCGGCGAGGCGGAAGGCGTAGGTGCCGGCGGCGAGCAGCAGGACGGCGTAGAGCGGCATCATCGGGCGGTCTCCTCGAGCGCCGGGGCGGGGGCCGGCTGCGGCGGCGTGGCGGGCCGGCCGGCGAAGAGCAGCCCGAGGAGGGCGAGCAGCACCGGCAGCCCGGCAGGGACGTACGGGGTCGCCGCGACGGCCACAACCGCGCCCGCCAGGGCGGCTGTTCGGGTGCGGCGTTCGGAGAGCGAGGGCAGGACGAGGGCGAGCAGGACGGCGGGGAAGGCGGCGTCTAGGCCGAGCGCGTCGGTGTCGCCGATCAGTCCGCCGGCGAGGGCGCCGAGCAGCACGGCGAGGTTCCACACGATGAACAGGGCGAGGCCGCAGATCCAGTAGGCGGCGCGGCGGCGGCGCGCGTCCGTCTCCTGGAGGACGAAGGCGGCCGATTCGTCGGTGAGCAGCTGGGCGCCCAACAGCCTTTTCCACCAGGGGCCCTGGAGCACGTCGGCGACGGTGAACCCGAAGGGCAGCATCCGGGCGTTGAGGACGAGCCCGGTGGCGACGGCCGCGAGCGCGCCGCCGCCGGAGAGGACGACGCCGACGGCGGCGAACTGCGAGCCGCCCGCGAAGACGAGGACGGACATCGCCATCGGCACCCACAGGGGCAGCCCGCCGGAGACGCTGATCGCGCCGAAGGAGGCGCCGACGAGGGCGTCGGCGAGGCAGACGAGGGCGATGTCGCGCAGGGTGGCGCGTTCCAGGGTTCGGAGGAGCGAACGCATGTTCATCAGAGTGAACCCACCCCGCCGGGTTCGTCAAGCCGAACGAGTGGACCGACAGAGCGAACGATCACCGGGCGGGGCGCGGGCGGCGGGGGCCGTGGCAGCATGAACGGCACCCGACCGAAGGAGTCGGGAGGAAGCGTGCGTGGCGACCATGACGGACCAGACCCCCCACCGGGCCACGGGGACCAGCGGCCCCGGAACCAGCACCGAAACCAGCACCGGCACCGAGCTGATCGGCCAGATCGCCGCCTCCATCCGCCGCGAGCGCGAGCGCAGCGGCCTGTCCATGGCCGAACTCGCCCGCCGCGCGGGCATCGCCAAGTCGACGCTCTCCCAACTGGAGTCGGGCGCGGGCAACCCCAGCGTGGAGACGCTCTGGGCGCTCGGGGTCGCCCTCAACGTGCCATTCAGCCGGCTCGTCGACCCGCCGCGCCCGGCGATCAAGGTGATCCGGGCCGGGGAGGGCCCGGTCACCCACTCCGAGCAGGCCAACTACGCCGCGACGGTGCTCTCCTCCTGCCCGCCCAACGCCCGGCGCGACATCTACCGGATCGAGGCGCAGCCCGGCGAGACCAGGGCCTCCGACCCGCACATGCCCGGCACCGTCGAGCACGTGATGATCGGCGCGGGCCGGGCCCTGGTCGGCCCGAGCGAGACGCCCGTCGAGCTGGGCCCGGGCGACTACATCAGCTTCCCCGGCGACGCCCCGCACGTGTTCCGCGCGCTCGCCCCCGACACCCTGGCGGTGATCGTGATGGAGCACATCTGACGAGTCGTCAAGAACGGGAGCCTACGTCAACAGCCCGTCCAGGAACGGGTTTCCGAACACCCGGTGCGGGTCGTGCCGGTCGAGGACGGCGACCGCCTCGTCCCAGCCGGGGCCTCCCCCGGCCCGCAGGCTCTCGGGGATGACCCGCCCGAGGAGGTCGGGGTCGGCCCAGGCGGCGTCGGCGGTGTAGGCCCAGCCCTTGGACCACTCGACGCGCAGGCCCGCCCGGGTGCCGTCGAAGGTGCGCACCAGCCACTGTTCGAGGTCGCGGGCGAAGCGCTCCAGTCCGGGCGTGCCGGGGAGGGAGAGGACGTCCAGCCAGACGGCGGTGTCCCACTCCGGGCGGTCGGCGCGCGGGCGCAGCGCGGACAGCAGCGGCGGGCGGGCGCCGGGGACGCCGGCGGCGGCCGGGTCGTCCAGGCCGGTCACCCGGATCTCCACGGCGCCGTTGATCGGGAACTCGCCGCGCGCCTGGTAGTCGGCGAGCAACTGCCGGTAGAAGGCAGCGAATTCGCTGACGACCCACTGGAGGTCGGCGCGCCGGGCGAGGATCGCGTAGCCGTTGGCGGTGACGCGCAGGGTGGTGGGGCGCACGTACTGGAGCAGGGTGCGCGAGGGGCCCCAGAGGTCGGATCGCAGGCCGCCGGCGAGCAGGTGGGTGATCAGGTCCCCGGTGAGCAGTTCGCGCAGGAGTCCGCCGGAGAGCAGGACGTCGGTGAGGTCGCCGGTGAGCGCCACCTTGGCGATCAGGTACTGGAGTTGGCCGAAGAGGGGGGCCGACGCCCAGGTGCCGGCGACGAGTTGGCCAGCGAGGCGGGCGACGGGTTCCGGGATGCTGTCCGAGAAGGGGTAGTTGTAGGGCTGGTCGACGGCGCGGGAGGCGAGCGGCTTGGCCGGTGCGACGCTCCAGGTCTTCAGCCAGGGGGTGTCGGTGTAGGCGAACCAGATGGCCTCGGCGCGGCCGTCGCGCTCGACGAACTCGGCGAAGGTGCGGGGCCCTCCCCCACCCAGCAGCCCGCCGCCGCCCAGCAGCCCGCCGAGGAGGCCGCCGCCAGGCGCCGTGCCGGGCCGGGCGAAGAGTTCGGCCGCCGGGATGTCGAGGCGGCTGACGCAGCGCAGCGGCCGGTCGGTGCCGGCGCGCAGGACGACCTCGGTGAGGAAGGCGCGGCCGAGGTGGACGAGGAAGGCGGCGCTGTCGGCCTCGTTACGGTCGAAGGTGCGCAGGGCGTAGCGGCCGGTGGCGGGGTCGAGGACGACGGCGGTGAGCCGGACGACCTGGTTGGAGACGGAGCCGTAGCCGAGCCCGTCCGGGCGGAGTTCGCCGGCGGCGGGGACGGCGGTGCCGTGGCCGCCGATGGCGAGGACGCCGCCGAGGGTCAGTTCGCCGGGTGCGGGGCAGGCCGTCAGGCCGAGGCCCCGGTCGGCGAGGTGGGCGAGCAGGGCCTCCATGGTGGCACCGGTCTGGGCGCGGACGGTGGTGGGCGAGTCGGCGGTGAGCGCGGTGAGGTGGCGGGCGGTGTCGACGAGGAGCACCCGGGCGCCCTCCGGGGTGCCGTTCGCGACGGTGAGCGGTGCCCAGGTGTGGCGGTGGCCGGTGGCGCGCAGGCGCCAGCCGTTGGCGTGCGCCCAGTCGGCGAGGGCGGGCACCTCCTCGGGGGTGCGGGGTGCGCAGGTCCACAGCTGGTCGGTGCGGATCTCGCCGGACCAGTTCTGGAAGACCCGCTGGTACAGCTCGGTGCCGGCGGGCAGGCCGGGCGGTACGGGTGCGGAGGCGCGGGCGTCCTCGGGGCCGATGGTGGCGCGCAGCAGCCAGGCGGCGCCGCCGAGGGCGGTGGTGCCCAGGAGCCTTCGGCGGGTGAGGCCGCCCTCGAGGTCGGTGGTCCGTGCGCCTGCGCCGTGTTCGGTGGTCATTCGTCCGCCCCTGGCCCCTCGGTTGGTCCCTCGGTACGGGCCGGGTCTCCCCCGGCCCGGTCAGGAGCGTACGAAGCGCCGTACGGCCGTTTGAAGCCTCGCCTCCGCTTTCTCACTCGTTCGAGTGATCATGGAGCGGAACCCCGTACGCGCGCCTCCCGCAGCATGAACCCGGGGCGGCCTCAGCGCGGAGCGGCCTCAGCGCGGAGCGGCGAGCGCGGCCTGCGCGTAGCGGCTCCAGCGGGCGGCGGAGGCAGCCGGCACGCACACCCAGTCCTTCATCGGTCGCCCACCCGCCGGATCGAACAGGTGTGCACCGGGCAGGGCGAGGGCCTCGGCGTGCTCGGCGGAGTCCCGGCCGAGCCGGCAGACGAGCTCGCTGCCGTGGAGCCCGGCGAACGCCTTGCCGTTGACGTCCTTGAGGCAGGGCATGCCGAACATCTGCGAGCGGTGGGCGCCGAGCGGGGCGAGGTCCTCGGCGATGGTCCCGTAGCGGGCGAGGGCGGCGGAGTCGGCCGCGTCGTTTCCGGTCATGCGGCCATCGTCGCGCACACCGGTGCCTTGCCGCGCCGTCCGGCGGGCCGATAACTTGATCATCATCCCGCACCCCCGCCAGGAGGCCCCTCCATGCCCTCGTCCAGCAGCTCCGCACGCCCCGGCCTCACCGTCGCCGTCGCCCAGCCGCCCTGCGTGCCGGGCGGCCGCCCGGACACCCTGGCCGGGAACGTCGAGCAGCACGCGCTGGCCGTACGGGAGGCCGCAGCCCGCCTGGTGGTGTTCCCGGAGCTGTCGCTGACCGGCTACGACCTGGCCGCCCCCGCCGTCGACCCGGCGGACCCGCGCCTGGCCCCGCTGGTCGAGGCCTGCGCCGCCGCCGGCTCCCTCGCCCTGGTCGGCGCGCCGGTCGCCGAGGAGGGCGGGCGCGAGTCCATCGCCACCCTGGCCGTCACCGGCGAGGGCGCGAGCGTCGTCTACCGCAAGACCCGCCTGCACGGCGCGGGCGAGCCGGAGCGCTTCACCCCCGGCGAGGGGCCCGTCGTCCTGGAGCTGGACGGCCTGCGCCTCGGCCTCGCGATCTGCGCCGACGCGGCCGACCCGGGCCACGCCGAGGAGACCGCCGCCCTCGGCATCGACGCCTACGTCGCCTCCACGCTGTACGGCCCCGGCCCGGCCCAGGCCGAGCGCCGCGACGGCCACCTGCGCGGGCGCGCCACGGCACACGGCGTCTGGTGCGTGCTGTCCACCTCCGCCGGCCCGACCGGCGTCTTCCCCGACAGCTCGGGAGGCTCCGGCGTCTGGGCCCCGGACGGCACCGTCGTCGCCCGGTGCGGCACCGCCCCCGGCGACCTCGCCCGCGCCGAGCTGCCCCGCCCGTAACGCGCGTCCCCCGGCACACCCCGGCCCCCGGAAATACCCCGGCCCCGGAAATACCTGCGGCCCCCGCGGGGCTGTGGTGATCAGGAGCCCGCCCCGCCCCCGGGGAGGGCCGTACGGGAGGTGCGGGGCGACATGGGCGGCGAGCGGGAGTACCGGGTCGAGCACGACTCCATGGGCGAGGTCCGGGTGCCGGCGGACGCGAAGTGGCAGGCGCAGACGCAGCGGGCGGTGGAGAACTTCCCGGTGTCCGGGCAGCGGCTGGAGCGGGCGCACATCGCGGCGCTGGCCCGGATCAAGGCCGCCGCCGCCCGGGTGAACGCGCACCTGGGCGTCCTGGACGGGGAGACGGCGGAGGCGATCGCCTCGGCCGCCGAGGAGGTGGCCGAGGGCCGCTGGGACGGCGAGTTCCCGGTGGACGTGTTCCAGACCGGCTCGGGCACCTCCTCCAACATGAACGCCAACGAGGTGATCGCCACCCTCGCCTCGGAGCGGCTCGGCCGGCCCGTGCACCCCAACGACCACGTCAACGCCAGCCAGTCCTCCAACGACGTCTTCCCGTCCTCGATCCACATCGCGGCCACCGCCGCCGTCACCCACGACCTGATCCCGGCGCTGGAGCACCTCGCGGAGGCGCTGGAGCGCAAGGCCGTCGAGTTCGCGAACGTGGTCAAGTCCGGCCGCACCCATCTGATGGACGCCACGCCCGTCACCCTGGGCCAGGAGTTCGGCGGCTACGCGGCGCAGGTGCGGCACGGCCGCGAGCGGCTGCTGGCGACGCTGCCCCGGGTGGCCGAACTGCCGCTGGGCGGAACGGCGGTGGGCACGGGGATCAACACCCCGCCCGGCTTCCCGGAGGCGGTGATCGCCGAGGTGGCCCGCACCACCGGCCTGCCGCTGACGGAGGCCCGCGACCACTTCGAGGCGCAGGGCGCGCGGGACGCGCTGGTGGAGCTGAGCGGCCAACTGCGCACGGTGGCGGTCGGGTTCACGAAGATCGCCAACGACCTGCGGTGGATGGGCTCGGGCCCGCGCACGGGCCTGGGCGAGATCAACCTGCCGGATCTGCAGCCGGGTTCGTCGATCATGCCGGGCAAGGTCAACCCGGTGCTGCCCGAGGTGGTGCTGATGGTGGCGGCCCAGGTGGTGGGCAACGACGCGACGGTGACGCTGGCGGGCGCGAGCGGCAACTTCGAGCTGAACGTGATGCTCCCGGTGCTGGCCCGCAACGTGCTGGAGTCGGTGCGCCTGCTCGCCAACTCCGCCCGGCTGCTGGCGGACCGGACGGTCGACGGGGTCACGGCCAACGTCGAGCGGGCCCGGGAGTACGCGGAGTCCTCCCCCTCGGTGGTGACGCCGCTGAACCGGTACATCGGCTACGAGGAGGCGGCGAAGGTCGCCAAGCAGGCGCTGGCGGAGCGCCGCACCATCCGTCAGGTGGTGCTGGACCGCGGCTACGTCGAGCGGGGCCTGCTCACCGAGGAGCAGCTGGACGAGGCCCTGGACGTCCTGCGGATGACCCGCCCCTGAGAGCGCGCGGGAGCGCGTGCGCCGGGGCGCGGCGGGCGGTTGAGGCCCTCCGCGCCCCGGCACGGGCTGCGGGGTCGTTCAGCCCCTGGCTCGGCCGGCCCGGCCGCGCCGCATCGACGCTCCGTTCGACGTCATGGTCGCCATGGACAGCGCCGCGAGGCCGAGCAGGAACATGACGGCACCGGCGATGAGGCAGGTGACGATGTTCTTGCCGTGCGCGACGGAGCCGGAGACGGCCCAGGGGGAGATGATCGTCCAGACGCCGAGCGCGGCGGCCGCCCAGGCCCTCGCGTGGGTGCGTTCGTAGGCCGATCCGTAGCCGGCCATCAGCGCCGTGTAGGCCAGACCGACGATCAGGCAGGTCACGGTCAGGGTGCTGAAGGCGGTGAAGCCGACGATCCACGGCGATGCCGCGAGGAAGAGGCCGGCCAGTACGGCCAGGGCTTCGACGCCCTGGGCGCGGGGGGTCGAGGTGACCCGCTCGTAGTGTTCGCGTAGTTCGACGATGTCCGGATGGTGCTCCATGCCCGTCGGGATATGGGTTGCCACCGATACCACCTCCTGTGGTCCGGATGGGTGAAGGCGCATGCCCCGTACCCCATTCTGGCGCTTCTCGAAGGTTTTGCACCTGATAGTCCGCAATGACCGATAACCATCCGGTCACGCCGGTGACCTGCGTCTCACCGTCGCGCGCCGCCATTGCCTATGCAACTCGTTGCATAGCAGGATGCGGTCCATGGCACTGGAGCACGCGATCCTCGTCTCGCTGCTGGAGCAACCCGGCTCCGGCTACGAGCTGGCCCGGCGCTTCGACCGCTCCATCGGGCGCTTCTGGACCGCCACCCACCAGCAGATCTACCGGGTGCTGCGGCGGATGGAGGCGGACGGACTGGTCCTCTCCGAGGAGGTCGCCCAGGACGGTCGGCCGGACAAGAAGGTGTACGCCGCCTCCTCGGACGGGCGCGCCGCGCTCGCCGACTGGCTGCGCGAGCCCGTCGAACCGGAGACCGTCCGGCACGAGCTGGCGGTCAAGATCCGCGCCGCCGCCTTCGACGACCCGGGCGCGCTGCTCTCCGAGGTCGAGCGGCACCGGGAGGCCCACGCCGCCCTGCTCGCCCGCTACCTGCACGGCGAGGAGCGCGACTTCCCCGACCCCGCCGCGCTCGACGCCCAGCAGCAGCTCCAGCACGTCGTCCTTCGCGGCGGCATCGAGTTCGAGCGGATGACGCTCGCCTGGCTCGACGACGTGCTCGCCACCCTGCACCGGCTCGCCCGGCCCTGAGCCCGACACCCTGCACCGGCTCGCCCGGCCCTGAGCCCGACACCCTCACCCACCCCTCCCGGGAGCCCCTCATGCTCTTCAACCCGCGCACCTACGACCCCGCGCAGTTCGACGAGCCGACCCGCCGGCTGCTGCGCGCGACCGTCGACTGGTTCGAGACCCGCGGCAAGAAGGCGCTCATCGACACCTACGTCGACCGCACCTGGTACGCCGACTTCCTCGAGTTCGCCGCGCGCGAGGGCCTGTTCGCCGAGTTCCTCACCCCCGCCTGCGCCGACCCGGACAAGCGCTGGGACACCGCCCGCATCGCCGAGCTGAACGAGATCCTCGGCTTCTACGGCCTCGGCTACTGGTACACCTGGCAGGTCACCATCCTGGGCCTGGGCCCGGTGTGGCAGAGCGGCAACGAGCAGCTGCGCGCCCGCGCCGCCGAACTCCTGCGCGAGGGCCACGTGATGGCCTTCGGCCTGTCCGAGCGCACCCACGGCGCGGACATCTACTCCACCGACATGGTCCTCACCCCCGACGGCGAGGGCGGCTTCACCGCCACCGGCTCCAAGTACTACATCGGCAACGGCAACGTCGCCGGCCTGGTCTCGGTGTTCGGCCGCCGCTCGGACGTCGAGGGCCCGGACGGCTACGTCTTCTTCGCCGCCGACAGCCGCCACGAGGCGTACCACCTGGTCAAGAACGTGGTCAACGCCCAGATGTACGTCAGCGAGTTCCGCCTCGAGGACTACCCGGTGCGCGCCGAGGACGTGCTGCACACCGGCCGGGCCGCCTTCGACGCCGCGCTGAACACCGTCAACGTCGGCAAGTTCAACCTCTGCACCGCCTCCGTCGGCATCTGCGAGCACGCGATGTACGAGGCCGTCACCCACGCCCGGAACCGGGTGCTGTACGGCAAGCCCGTCACCGAGTTCCCGCACGTGCGCCGCGAGTTGACGGACGCCTACGCCCGCCTCGTCGCGATGAAGCTGTTCAGCGCCCGGGCCGTGGACTACTTCCGCACCGCCTCCCCCGAGGACCGCCGCTACCTGCTGTTCAACCCGATGACCAAGATGAAGGTCACCACCGAGGGCGAGAAGGTCATCGACCTGATGTGGGACGTCATCGCGGCCAAGGGCTTCGAGGCGGACACCTACTTCGACAAGGCCGCCAAGGACATCCGCGGCCTGCCGAAGCTGGAGGGCACCGTCCACGTCAACCTGGCGCTGATCCTCAAGTTCATGGCCAACTACCTGTTCGCGCCCGCCGACTACGCCCCGGTGCCGACCCGCCTGGACGCCGCCGACGACGAGTTCCTGTTCCGCCAGGGCCCGGCCCGCGGCCTGGGCGCGATCCGCTTCCATGACTGGCGCGCCGCCTACGACCGCCACGCGAAGACGCCCAACGTGGCCCGCTTCCGCGAACAGGCCGACGGCTTCTGCGCGTTGCTGCTCGAGCACGCGCCGAGCCGGGAGCAGCAGGCCGACCTCGACTTCCTGCTGGAGATCGGCCAGCTGTTCGCGCTGATCGTCTACGGCCAGCTGGTGCTGGAGCAGGCCGAGTTGACGGGCCTGGACGGGGACGTGCTGGACCAGGTCTTCGACGCGCTGGTGCGCGACTTCTCCGCGCACGCGACCGAGCTGCACGGCAAGGCCTCCACCACCGAGGAGCAGGCCGCCTGGGCGCTGGCGCACGTGCGCCGCCCGGTCGCGGACGCCGGGCGTGCCGCGCGGGTGTGGGAGAAGGTCGAGGCGCTGTCGGGCGCGTACGAGATGCGCCCGTAGCGGCGACGACGCTCCGGGGGTGCCGGTCGGCGGACCGGCACCCCCGGCCTCACAAGGCGCTACTGGAGGCCGGTACCCGGACCGGAGGCGTCGCCCAAACCCATGTCGCGGGCCCGGGCGACGGCCTCGGCGCGGGTGGCGACGTGCAGCTTCTCGAAGATGTGCGTGACGTGGTTGCGCACCGTCTTCTCCGCCACCACCAGCTCCCGGGCGATGCGCCGGTTGTCGTGCCCGCGCGCGACGAGGTCCAGCACCTCGGCCTCGCGGGCGGTGAGTTCGGGGAACAGCTGCCCGGCCTCGCGCATCCGCGCCCCCGCCAGCAGCGCCGTGATCCGCCCGGCGACCTCGCCGCCGAAGACGGCGCCGCCCGCCGCGACGGTGCGCACCGCGTGCAGCACCTCCTCCCGCCCGGCGCCCTTGACCAGGTAGCCGCGCGCCCCGGCCTGGAGGGCGGCGAGCAGGTTCCCGTCGTCGTCCGACATGGTGAGCATCAGCACCGGCGGCGCCTGCTCCCCCGGCGCCCGCTCCCCCGCGCAGAGGCGGCGCACGGCCTCCAGCCCGGAGCCGTCCGGGAGCGAGAGGTCCATGACGACCACGTCCGGCCGGTGCCGGGCGACGGCCCCGGGGACATCCGCGACCCGCTCGGCCTCGGCGACCACGGCGACCCCCTCGGCGCTCTCCAGGGCCGCCTTGAGCCCGGCGCGGAACAGGGGGTGGTCGTCGACGATCAGCACCCGAACGGGCGGGTCGTCCCGCGACCGGTCGGGGGGTGTCACCGGCTGCTGTTCATCCACCCGGCCGACACTACCAGCGATGATCCGTGACGTTCCGTGACAGGCTCGGTGAAGCCCCGGCGCGTCGCCGCACGGCCCCTGCGCGATGCGGGACGCCCGCCTCAGGCGTCCGGGACACCGGGCGGACCAGACTGGGTGCGCATGCCCCGGGCCCGTCAGCGAGGTGGTGGTGCCATGATCACGGAGGGCCGAGCCCGCCGCACACCGGCCGAACGGCAGCTGACGGCCGCGGCCGTCGCCACGGCGGTGTGCCTGGTCGCCGCCGCCCTGTGGACCTGCTACGTGCTCGTCCACCTCGGCGACCCCGGCGTCTCCCACCCCCGGGACCAACTCGCCACCCTCGTCTACGCGTTGCCGACCGCCGGCGCCGGGATGCTGCTGCACGCCCACCGCCCCGGCAGCCCGCTGGGCTGGGTGATGCTGGTGTACGCGATGACCGCGATCCTGCCCCACGCGGCCACCGCCCCGGTCTGGGTGGAGGTCTCCGACCCCGGCCTGGTCGGCGCGGCGGCCGCCTTCTCCGCGCTGTGCGCCGTCGTCAACGTGACGCTCTTCTACGTGCTGCCGCTGTGGCTGCCCAACGGTCGGCTGACGAGCCGCCGCTGGTGGTTCTACATCGCGGCCGTCGCCCTGTTCGTCGTCCCCGAGGTGGCCTGGACCCTCGACCTGCCGACCCTGTACGGGCGGGCGAACCCGCTGGCCGGGAACCCCCCGGCGCACCTGCTGCACAGGATCGCCCACGCGGTCGACGGCCACGACATGGTCGTCAGCGAGTACCTCGTCGGCTTCGTCGCCCTCGTCCTGCTGGCCCGCCTGCTGCGCCCCACGCCCGGGAGCCTCGGCGCCGAGGCCCGGCGCCACCGGCTGCGGGTCGGCGCGATGCTCGCCGCCTACCTGCTCTGGGCCGCGGCGCAGGACCTGTACGAGCGCTCCTGGACGACCAACTACTGGCTCAGCTACGCGCTGTTCGCGGGAGCGGGGGTGGTGTGGGCGGTCGCGGTCGGCCTCCTGGTCGTGCGCGACCACGGCTGGCGCCTGCACCGGGCGGCCCGCAGCGCGCTGATCGGCCTGAGTCTGGCCACCGGCACCACCGTCCTGTTCGTCGGCGCCTCCGCCCTGTGCTCCACCCTGCTGGTGCCCGGGCGCGGCGGCCCCGTCCTGCTGCTGATCGCCGTCGTGTACGTCCTCGGCGCGTTCCTGCCCCGGGCGGCGCGGCGCTCCGTCGGCGTCGTCGACCGGCTGTACTACGGCGAGCGCGCCCAGCCGTACCAGGTGCTGCGCACCCTGGCCGGGCGGGTGCGGCAGGTGGTGGACCCGGAGCAGCTGCCCGCCGCGCTGTGCGCGACCGTCGCCGAGGAGCTGCGGCTGCCCGGGGTCGCGCTGACCGTCACCACCCGGGCCGGGCGCCGCACCCTGGCCGTCGCGGGAACACCCGACCAGGGGCGCGGCCAGGGCTTCGAACTGGTCCACAACGGCCTGGCCATCGGCGAGTTGAGGGTCGCGCTGCGGGCGGGCGAGGAGCGCCTCGACGCCAGCGACATGGACATCCTGCGCTCGCTCGCCGACCAGGCCTCCCCCGCCGTCGCCTCCCTGCGCCTCCAGCAGGACCTCCAGGCCGGGCGGGAGCAGGTCGTGGCCGCGCGGGAGGAGGAGCGGCGGCGGCTGCGGCGCGACATCCACGACGGGCTGGGGCCCGCGCTGGCCGGGCTGCGGCTGCGCGTGGACAGCGCCGCCACCTCGACGGCGGCGGACGGCGGGCTGGAGCGGTCGCTGCGCGGGGTCTCGGACGACCTGGGGCTGGCCATCCGCGAGCTGCGGCGCATCACCGACCGGCTCGGGCCCGCGCCGCTGGGCGAGTTCGGGCTCGCCCGGGCCGTCGAGCAGCTGGCGGGCACGTTCAGCGGGCCGGGACTGGCGGTGACGGCGGAGCTGTCGCCGCGTCCGCTGCCGGAGCTTCCGGCGGCCGTGGAGGTGGCGGCGTACCGGATCGCGGCGGAGGCGCTCACCAACGTGCTGCGCCACGCCCGGGCGCGGACGGCGCGGGTCGAACTGCGGGTGGAGGCGGGGGCGGTGGTGCTGTCGGTGCGCGACGACGGGGTGGGGTACGGGCCCGCGCCCGACGGTGCCTTCGCGTCCGCGGACGGCGCGACGGACGGCCTGGCGGGCGGCGGGGTCGGCCTGCGGTCGATGGCGGACCGGGCGGCGGAGATCGGCGGGTCCTGCACGGTGCGGCCGCTGCCGCTGGGCGGCGGGACGCAGGTGCTGGCGGTGCTGCCCCGGACGGCCGGGGGCGGGTGAGGGGCGCCGGCGGAGGCAGGCCACGGCCCCCGGTGCTGGCTGCGCCGGGGGCCGTAGGGGTTCGAGGGGTTCGAGGGGGTCGGGGACGGGCGAGGACGGGTGGGGTGAGCCGGGTCAGCTGTCGCCGGGGCCGCCGCGGCCGGGCGGCGGCGGGCAGTCGCCCGGGGTGCAGCCGATGCCGCCGGCGATCCCGCCGCTGCGGGCCGGGGAGGCGGCCGGAGCGGAGGGGGCGGACGGGACGGAGGGGGCGGAGGGCGCGCAGGCCCTGCGGAACGCGGCGGCGGCCGCGATCACCCCGGTGAGCGCACCGGCGGCCGCGCAGACGGCCTTGGTCGCGGTGTTCGTGGTCATGAGGGGTACTCCCGTGTTCTTCCTGGGGAGCGGGGCGGCCGCTCCCGTCCACCACTGTGCGCAGCGCGGGCGCCCGGGCGCACGGGTCCGCCGTCCCGTTCCTGTCCCACATCCGACTCAGAGCCCGGTTCAGGGCCGGGTCCGGGAGGCCGGGCGGGGGTGCCCGGCGGAGGCCTTGCGGCGGGGCGCGGCGAGGACGAGGCAGAGGAGTTCGGCGCCGAGCGGCCCGGCCTCCAGGTGCAGTTCCCTGCCGCGGGGGGCGAGCAGCAGGTCGCCCTCGGAGGCCAGGTGGTCGGGGGCGTCGTCGGTGCGGCCGACGACGGCGGCTCCGCGCAGCACGTGCAGGACCGTCTCGGTGTCGGGCCGGCCGGGGAGCACGTGGTGGGCGCCGGGGCTCAGGCGCAGGTGGTCGAAGGTCTCGCAGTCGCTGGCGAGCATGGCGCGCCGGGCGAGGGAGCGGACGCGGACGCGTTCGCCGCCGGGGCCGAGGAGGATCATGGCGGCGCCGGTGTCGGTGGTGACGATCACCGGGGATCGCCTCCTTCGTCTTCGTGTGGTTCGTCTTCGGGCCCGTCCTGGGGCGGGGCCTGGTGGCCGGGGACGGCGAGGACGGCCTGGAAGAACTCCAGCCCGGCCGTTCCGGCGGTGAGGACGGTGTGCCGGCCCAGCGGCAGGACGAGGGCGGTGCCCTCGACGAGGGGGATCGCGACGCCGACCTCGGAGCCGTCCGGCAGGCCGCCCTCGGGCAGCACGCCCTTCGGGAGGGCGTCGTCGGGCAGGGAGGCCAGGCCTGAGCCGGCGGTGACGTAGACGGCGTGTTCGACGCCCTCCGCGGCCAGTTCGGCGCTGCGGCCGGGGTCGAGGCGGCGCAGTCCGACGCCGCGCAGCGGGCCCGCGAGCAGGCGGCCGGGGTCGACGGCGCCACGGCGGCGCAGGTCGGTGATGACGGTGCCCGGCATCTCGGGGCCTCCTTCCTGTGGTGGGCGGGCCCTGCGGCCCGTCCGTCCCCCTCACGGTCCGCCGCCCGCCGTCCCGGCCGCACGGGGGCCGCGTCCCGTCCCGTTCCCGTACGTGCGCCCGGGGCGTCCCGTTCACGTCCCGGGCGGGGCGGGACCGGGTGCGGGACCGGTCGCGGGACCGGTCCCGAGCAGGCACGGGCGCGGGCGCCGGTGCAGCGGGGCGACGTACGGTGGAGGGCGGAGGACGTGACATGCGCGTCACCGGAGTCCGGTTCACCGACCGCACCGACGCCGGCCGGCGGTTGGCCGCCCTGCTCGGCCATCTGCGCGGCCCGGGCACGGTGGTGGTCGCGCTGCCCCGGGGCGGGGTGCCGGTGGCGGCCGAGGTCGCGGCGACGCTGGGCGCGCCGCTGGACATCTGCGTGATCCGCAAGCTGGGCGTGCCGCAGCAGCCCGAGCTGGGCATGGGGGCGATCGGCGAGGACGGCGTGCGGGTGCTGAACGCGCAGGTGATGCGGGCCGCCGGGGTGGGCGAGGGGCAGCTGGCCGAGGTGGAGCGGCGCGAGCGCGTGGAGCTGGAGCGCCGGGCCCGCCGCTACCGGGGCGGGCGGGAGCCGGCCGCCGTCCGGGGGCGCACGGTGGTCGTGGTGGACGACGGCGTCGCGACGGGCTCGACGGCGCTGGCGGCCTGCCGGATCGTACGGGCCAGGGGCGCGGCGCGGGTGGTGCTGGCGGTGCCGGTGGCGCCCCGGGACTGGACGGAGCGCCTGGCCGGGGCGGCGGACGAGCTGGTGTGCGTGGCCACGCCCTCGCCGTTCTTCGCGATCGGCGAGTTCTACGAGGACTTCTCGCAGACCGGCGACGAGGAGGTGCTGCGGCTGCTGGCGGCGGACGGTGCGGATGGTGTGGCTGGTGCGTCCCGTACGGCGCCCGTGGAGCGCGAGCTGAGGCTGGCGGTCGCGGGCACGGGCCTGGCCGGGCTGCTGGCGGTTCCGGCGGCCCCGCGCGGGGTGGTGGTGTTCGCGCACGGCAGCGGCAGCGGCCGGCTCAGCCCGCGCAACCGGCACGTCGCCCGGCGGCTGAACGGCGAGGGCCTGGCCACGCTGCTGTTCGACCTGCTCACCGAGGCGGAGGAGCCGGACCGGGGCAAGGTGTTCGACGTGGAGTTGCTGGGCGCCCGGCTGGCGGCGGTGGCCCGGGCGGTGCGCGACGGGGATGCTGCGGGCACGCGGGAGGCGCGCGGGCTCCCGCTGGGGCTGTTCGGGGCCAGTACCGGCGCCGCCGCCGCGCTGCGGGCCGCCGCCGAACTGGGCCCGGCCGTACGGGCGGTGGTCTCGCGCGGCGGGCGGCCGGACCTGGCGTCCCCCGGCGACCTGGCCCGGGTGCGGGCGCCGACGCTGCTGGTGGTCGGCGCGCTGGACACCGCCGTGCTGGACCTCAACCGGCGGGCCCGGGAGCGGCTGCGGTGCGAGAGTGAACTGGCGGTGGTGCCGGGGGCGGGCCACCTGTTCGAGGAGCCGGGGACGCTGGAGCGGGCCGCCGACCTGGCTGGGGCGTGGTTCCTGCGCCATCTGCCCGCCGGCCCCGCCGGTCCCGGCGATCCCAGCGGCCCCGGGGGCAGCGGCGGTTCTGCCGGTTTCGGCGGCGGCGGAACGGTTGCGCAGACCTCGTGAATCCCCCGCGATCGACAGCGCACTTTGCACAGTCGATCCAGGGATTTCCTGATCAGCTTGTACACATTGAGCAGTGAAAAACCGACCTGTTGCCCAACCCACCGGACAGGAGCAAGCTCTCCGCCAACCGCACCCGCCCACCCCTGCGCGGAGCGGCCGCCATCCACGACCGCCGCCACGACCGCGATCCACGCACCCCGACAGCGGGTGCCCGATGGCACGTGCTCGATCCAAGCGGACGCCTCAGAGCCGAGGCCCTAACTGGAGGAACGACCGATGACTCCGCAGTCCCACGCCCTTGAGCTGACCCCCGAGGAGCGCGAGGCCGGCCTCGACGCCGACCAGCTGCGCCGCCTCGTCGGCCTCGTCGAGCACGACGCGGCCGCCGACCCGTTCCCCGTCACGGCCCAGGACGCCGTCGTCTTCGTGGTCGGCAACGCCACCCAGACGGCCCAGTTCTACCAGGCCGTGTTCGGCATGGAGCTGGTCGCCTACTCCGGCCCGGAGACCGGCCGCCGCGACCGCAAGGCCTTCGTGCTGCGCTCCGGCTCCTGCCGCTTCGTGATCAAGGGCGGCGTCCTGCCGGACAGCCCGCTGCTGGACCACCACCGCCGCCACGGCGACGGCGTCGTCGACCTGGCCCTGGAGGTCCCGGACGTCGACAAGTGCATCGAGCACGCCCGCGCCACCGGCGCCACCGTGCTGGAGGAGCCCAACGACGTCTCGGACGAGAACGGCACCGTGCGCCGCGCCGCCATCGCCACCTACGGTGAGACCCGCCACACCCTGATCGACCGCTCCCGCTACAACGGCCCGTACCTGCCGGGCTACGTCGTGGCGAAGGGCCGCGTCCAGCACCCGGAGGGCTCGCCCAAGCGCCTGTTCCAGGCCCTGGACCACGCGGTGGGCAACGTCGAAATCGGCCGCATGGACGAGTGGGTGGCGTTCTACAACCGCGTCATGGGCTTCGTGAACATGGCCGAGTTCGTCGGCGACGACATCGCCACCGAGTACTCCGCGCTGATGTCCAAGGTCGTCGCCAGCGGCAACCACCGGGTGAAGTTCCCGCTCAACGAGCCGGCCGTCGCCAAGAAGAAGTCGCAGATCGACGAGTACCTGGAGTTCTACACGGGCCCCGGCTGCCAGCACATGGCGCTCGCCACCAACGACATCCTCACCACCGTCGACGTGCTGCGCGCCCGCGGCGTGGAGTTCCTCGACACCCCGGACGCGTACTACGACGACCCGGAGCTGCGCGAGCGCATCGGCAAGGTGCGCGTGCCGATCGAGGAGCTGAAGAAGCGCGGCATCCTGGTCGACCGCGACGAGGACGGCTACCTGCTCCAGATCTTCACCAAGCCGATCGGCGACCGCCCGACCGTCTTCTACGAGTTCATCGAGCGGCACGGTTCGCTGGGCTTCGGGAAGGGCAACTTCAAGGCGCTCTTCGAATCCATCGAGCGCGAGCAGGACCGCCGCGGCAACCTGTAACCGCGCGGGGCCCGTTCGGAGGAATCCTGCCGCGGATCCGGCAGAATCCGCCGGGCGGGCCCCCATCGCCGTCGGCTCCGCGGCCCTCACCGCCGCGGCAGCCCGTTCGGCACGGTCGAGAAGGACACGGTCGAGAAGGAACAGGGAGCAGGGAGATGGCGTACTACCGGCAGCTGGGCAGCATCCCGCCCAAGCGGCACACTCAGCACCGCACACCCGAAGGCGGGCTGTACTACGAGGAGTTGATGGGCGAGGAGGGGTTCTCCTCCGACTCGTCGCTGCTCTACCACCGGGGCATCCCCTCGGCCGTGGTGAACGCGGTGCCGTGGGAGCTGCCGGACCAGTCCACGGTGCCCAACCACCCCCTGCTCCCGCGCCACCTGAAGCTGCACGAGCTGTTCGCCGGGCAGGAGTGGAAGTCGGCGGACGTGGTGGCCGGGCGCCGCCTCGTCCTCGGCAACGGGGACGTGCGGATCTCCTACGTCGCCGCCGGGGCGCCCAGCGAGCTGTACCGCAACGGGCTCGGCGACGAGTGCGTGTACGTGGAGGCCGGATCCGGCACGCTGGAGACGGTGTTCGGCTCGATCGAGGTCGGGCAGGGCGACTACGTGATCATCCCCCGGGCCACCACCCACCGCTGGGTGCCCGCCGGGGACGAGCCGCTGCGCGCGTACTGCATCGAGGCGAACAGCCACATCACGCCGGTCAAGCGCTACCTGTCGAAGTACGGGCAGCTGCTCGAGCACGCGCCGTACTGCGAGCGGGACTTCCGCGGGCCGGTCGGGCCGCTGGTGGTCGAGGAGTCCGGCGACGTGGACGTCCTCGTCAAGCACCGTGGCCCCAACGGGATTTCGGGCACGCGCTACACCGTGCCGCACCACCCGTTCGACGTGGTCGGCTGGGACGGCTGCCTGTACCCGTACGCCTTCAACATCAGCGACTTCGAGCCGATCACCGGCCGCATCCACCAGCCGCCGCCGGCCCACCAGGTCTTCGAGGGCAACGGCTTCGTGATCTGCAACTTCGTTCCGCGCAAGGTGGACTACCACCCGCTGTCGATCCCGGTGCCGTACTACCACGCCAACGTGGACAGCGACGAGGTCATGTTCTACTGCGGCGGCGACTACGCGGCGCGCAAGGGCTCGGGCATCGCCCAGGGCTCCATCTCGCTGCACCCGGGCGGGCACACGCACGGGCCGCAGCCCGGCGCGTACGAGCGCAGCATCGGCGCGGAGTTCTTCGACGAGCTGGCCGTGATGGTGGACACCTTCCGCCCGCTGGAGCTCGGCGAGGGCGGGCGGGCCTCCGAGGACCCCAACTACGCCTGGACGTGGGCGGGTCGGGGGCCCGGGCGATGAGCTCCGCGATCCCCGCGCTCTTCCGCGCGCTGTTCGACGACGCGGCCGTGTTCCCGCCGGGGAACCTGCCGATCGCCGAGGCCGTGCCCGCGCACCGCGCCCACCGGGCGGCCTGGTACGCGGAGGCGGTCGGGCCGTTCCTGTGCGGGGCGGGCCGGCTGGGCGAGCTGGCGTCGGCGGTGGATGGGCCGGCGGCCGGGCCGATGACGGACGGGCCGGTGCTGAGGGTCGGGCTCGTACTGCCGGGGGGCAGTGCGGAGTTGGCCCCGGCGCTGGCCGCCGCCGCGCCCTTCGAGGTGGCCGGCGTCGAACTGGCCACCCGGGACGCGGCCGGGGCCGTGGCCGAGCTCGGCCGGCTGCTGGCGCCCGAGGTGCCGGCGGCCGTCGAGCTGCCGCGCGAACTCCTGCGCGGGGAGGGCCTGGAGGCCGCGCTGGACCTGCTCGCCGACACCCCCTACCGGGCGAAGTTCCGCACCGGCGGGCTGGCCGCCGAGGCCTTCCCGGACGAGGAGGAGCTGGCCGCCTTCCTCGCCGGCTGCGCGCGGCGCGGCCTGGCGTACAAGTGCACGGCCGGGCTGCACAACGCCGTCCGGCACACCGACGCGACGACCGGCTTCGAGCACCACGGCTTCCTGAACGTGCTGCTGGCCGCTCAGGAGACCGACCCGAAGGCTGCGGCCGAGGTGCTCGCGGAGCGGGACGGCGAGGTGCTGGCGCAGTCCGTGCGTACACTGACAGATCGTCAGATTACGGTGATCCGCGACTCGTTCACCGCGTTCGGCACCTGCAGCATCGCCGAACCGCTGGCCGACCTGGCCGCTCTCGGCCTGGTTCCGGCCCATCCACTGCCCCAGGAGGACCGTTGAGCACCACCCCCAGCAGCCCCCACAGCTGGCTCGTCAGCGCCCAGGACTCGCCGTTCGGCGTGCACAACCTGCCGTACGGCGTGTTCACCGCCGCCGACCAGCCCGGGCGGCGCCGGATCGGCGTGCGCGTGGGCGACTTCGTCCTGGACGCCGGGGCCGCCGCCCGCGCGACCGGGGCGCCGTCCGTCCTGCTGGACGCCGACACGCTCAACCCGCTGATGGCGGCCGGGCGTTCGGTCTGGACGCAGGTGCGCACGGACCTCACGACCTGGCTGACGGACGAGTCCTACCGCGAGGCGCTCACGGGCGCGCTGCTGCCGGTAGGCGACGTGGAGCTCCACCTGCCGTTCGAGGTCGCGGACTACGTCGACTTCTACGCCTCGGAGCACCACGCCACCAACCTCGGCCGCATCCTCCGGCCGGGCCTGGAGCCGCTCACGCCCAACTGGAAGCACCTGCCCATCGGTTACCACGGCCGGGCCGGGACGGTCGTCGTCTCCGGCACGCCGGTGACGCGCCCGCACGGGCAGCGCAAGGCCCCGGCCGACGCCGTGCCCGGCTTCGGGCCGAGCCGGCGACTGGACATCGAGGCCGAGGTCGGCTTCGTCGTCGGCACGCCCTCGCCGATGGGGCAGCGGGTCGCGCTGGACGACTTCGAGGAGCACGTGTTCGGCGTCTGCCTGCTCAACGACTGGTCGGCGCGCGACATCCAGGGCTGGGAGTACGTGCCGCTCGGGCCGTTCCTCGGCAAGTCCTTCGCGACCTCGGTCTCGCCGTGGATCGTGCCGCTGGACGCGCTGCGCCACGCGCGGATCGCCCCGCCGGCGCGCGACGTCGAGCCGCTGCCGTACCTGGACGACCGGGGCCGCGAGCCGTGGGGCCTAGACCTCGCGATGGAGGTCCGGCTCAACGGGCACACCGTCTCGCGCCCGCCGTTCGCCACCATGTACTGGACGGCGCAGCAGCAGCTCGCCCACATGACCGTCAACGGCGCTTCGCTGCGCACGGGCGACCTGTTCGCCTCGGGCACCGTCAGCGGGCCGGAGGTGGACACCCGGGGCGCGCTGATCGAGCTGACCTGGAACGGCGAGGAGCCGCTCAAGCTCGCGGACGGGACGACGCGCACGTTCCTGGAGGACGGGGACGAGGTCGTCATCACCGCCACGGCCCCGGGCGCGGACGGCGCGGTCGTCGGGTTCGGCGAGGTGACGGGGCGGGTCGTCGGGTGACGGCTGACGGCTGACGGCTGACGGCTGACGGCTGACGAGTAGCAGCCGACAGCGAACAAGTAACAGCTGACAGATTTCAGCGAACAGATAACAGCTGGCAGATTTCATCATCTGTCAGCTGTTATCTGTTTTCCGTCATCTGTTCGCTGTCGGCTGTTACCTGCTACCTGTTACCTGTTCGCCGCCCGCCCTCCCCCGCCCTACAGCGCCGACCCGCCGGTGGCGTCGACGACCCGGCCCGAGACCCAGCGGGCGTCGTCCGAGGCGAGGAAGGCGACGACGCCGGCGATGTCCTCCGGCTGCCCGATGCGGCCGAACGCGGAGAGCGAGGCCGCGTGGGCGGCGGCCTGCGGGTCGGCGCGCAGCCAGCCCGCGTTGACGTCGGTGTCGATGATCCCCGGCGCCACCGAGTTGACGGTGATGCCGCGCGGCCCGAGTTCCTTCGCCAGGTTGAGCGTGAAGGTGTCGAGCGCGCCCTTCGTCGAGCCGTAGGCCATGATCTCCGGCATGGCGAGCCGGGCCAGGCCGCTGGAGATGTTGATGACCCGGCCGCCGTCGCGCAGCCGCTCCAGCCCGTGCTTGACGATGAAGAACGGCGCGCGGACGTTGACGGCGAAGACCTCGTCGAAGCCCTCCTCGGTCAGGTTCGCGAGGTCAGCGCTGCGCCCGATCCCGGCGTTGTTCACGATGATGTCCACGCCGCCGGTGGGCGCGTGCTCGCCGATCCGCTCGTCGAAGGCCTCCCACAGGGCGAGCGCGTCGCCGTGGAACCCGAGCGCGGCCGGCAGGGCAAAGGCCCGGCCGCCGGCGGCGCGGATGCCGTCGACCACCTCGGCCGCCGCCTCCTTCTCCCGTGCGTAGCCCACGGCGACCACGGCGCCGTCCCGCGCCAGCCGCTCGGCGATGGCCCGCCCGATCCCCCGACTGCCGCCGGTGACCAGCGCCGTCCTGTCCTCCAGTGCACGCTCAGCCATGGCTGACCCTCCCTGTCCGCATCGCCGCTCATTTATTGAGTGATCGCTCAAAAAAACCTAGCACACACTTCTTGAGCGACTGCTCTAAAATTTCGCCATGGCCGAGAAGACGCCCCCGACGCCGACCGCGACGACACCCCCGACACCCCCGGCAGACCCGGCGCCCCCGGCAGACCCGCTGCCCCGCCCCGCCAGGCGCGGCCGTCCGCCCGCCTTCGACCGCGCCGAGGCGCTGGCCGCCGCCACCCGGCTGTTCTGGGAGCGCGGCTACGAGGCCACCTCCGTCAGCGACCTCACCGCCGCGATGGGCATCCGCCCGGGCAGCCTCTACGCCGCGTTCGGCGACAAGCGCACCCTGTTCGACGAGGTCGTCCGGGAGTACGGGCTCTCCCCCGTCGGCTCGTTCCTCGGCACGGCCCTGGCCGAGGAGCCCACCGCCCGCGACGCCTTCGCCCGCATGCTGCGCGAGACGGCCGCCGTCTACGCGGACCCGTCCCACCCGGCCGGCTGCCTGGTGATCAGCGCCGCCACCAACGTCTCCGCCCAGGACGCCGAGGTCGAGGCCCGCCTGCGCGACCTGCGCAACGCCAACCTGCGTGTCTTCGAGGCCCGGCTGCACGCCGCCCGGGAGGACGGCGAACTCCCCCCGGAGGCCGACCCGTCCGCCCTCGCCCGCTACTTCGCCGTGGTGGTCCAGGGCATGTCCCAGCAGGCCCGCGACGGCGCCACCGTCGCCGACCTGGCCGCCACCGCCGAACTCGCCCTCCAGGCCTGGCCCGGCTGACCGGGCCGGGAGGCCCCCGTCCGCCGTCCTGGTGATCGCCTCCACCCCCGCCCCGGTACGGTGGAGCGCGGCGGCCGCCCGGCCGCCGCCACCGAGGGACGGGAGCGGACACCATGGGCTCACAGCCGGAGGAGACGGCGGAGGTCCTGACCCGCGTCGACGGCGGGCTCGGACGGATCGTGCTGAACCGCCCCCGCGCGCTCAACTCCCTGACCCACGGCATGATCACCGCCGTCCGCGCCACCCTGGACGCCTGGGCCGCGGACGACCGGGTGCGCGCCGTCGCGCTGACCGGCGCCGGCGAGCGCGGCCTGTGCGCGGGCGCCGACATCCGCGCCATGCACGAGGACGCCAAGGCCGGCGGGGCCGGAATGCGCGCGTTCTTCCGCGACGAGTACCGGCTCAACTCCCTGATCGCGCACTACCCGAAGCCGTACCTGGCCGTCATGGACGGCATCACCATGGGCGGCGGCGTCGGCCTCTCCGCGCACGGGGCGGTGCGGATCGTCACCGAGCGCTCCACCGTCGCGATGCCCGAGACCCGCATCGGTCTCGTCCCCGACGTCGGCGGCAGCCGCCTCCTCGCCCTCGCCCCGGGCGAGTTGGGCACCCACCTCGGGCTCTCCTCCACCTCGATGGGCCCCGGCGACGCGTTGCTGTGCGGCTTCGCCGACCACTTCACGCCCTCCGCCCGGGTGCCCGACCTGCTCGACGCCCTGGCCCGCGACCTGGCGGGGGCGACCGACGCGGCCGCCGCCCTGGCGGCCGTGGAGTCGGCCGTCGCCGCGCACGCCGAGCCCGCACCCCCGCCCGGGCTCGCCGCCAACCGGCCCTGGATCGACGCCTGTTACGCGGCCGACACCGCCGAGGAGATCGTCCAGCGGCTCATCGACTCCGGCGCGGCGGAGGCCAAGGAGGCCGCCGGGCAACTGCTCGGCAACTCCCCGACCGCCGTCAAGGTGGCCCTGGCCGCGCTGCGCCGGGCCCGTACGCTCCCCTCGCTGGAGGCCGTGCTCGACCAGGAGTACCGGATCTCCTGCGCCGCGCTGGCGGGCCACGACCTCGTCGAGGGCATCCGCGCCCAGGTGATCGACAAGGACCGCGACCCGCACTGGTCCCCCGGCTCGCTCGCCGAGGTGACGGAGGCGGACGTCGAGCGCTTCTTCGCCCCGTGCCCGGAGGGCGAGTTGGGCCTGGCCTGACCCTCCTCGCAGCACCCCGCCCGCACCACCTGGAGCCCGCCGTGAACCACCCCGACCCGACGCCGCAGCCCTCGCCCGACGACGCCGACCGGCTCTCGCGGGTGCCGCTCGGCGAGCAGGTGCGCGCCCTGCTGCTGGACGGGCTGCTCGGCGGCCGGTGGCGGCCCGGGGACAGGATCGTCGAGCGGCGCCTGGCGGCCGAGTTGAACGTCAGCCAGGCACCGGTGCGCGAGGCGCTGCGCTCGCTCCAGGCGCTCGGCCTGCTGGACGCCGAGCCCAACCGGGGCGTGCGGGTGCGCGAGATCGCGCCCGCGGAGCTGCGCGAGGTGTACCAGGTGCGGGCCGCGCTGGAGCGGCTGGCCGCCGAGTCCGCGGTGGTCCGCCTGGCCGGGGACGTCGGCGAACTGGAGCGCCACGCACGGGAGATGGAAAAGGCCGCCGCCTCCGGCGATCTGCTCGGGCAGGCCCGGCACGGGGTGGCGTTCCACCGCGCGATCGTCGCCGCCTCGGGCAACGGGACGCTGCTGCGCACCTGGGAGGGACTGGGCGTCGAGGCGTGGACGGTGCTGTCCCTGCACCGGGTGCGGCCCGAGCTGCACGAGAACGCCGCCGACCACCGGCCACTGATCGAGGCGTTCCGGAGCCAGGCCCCCGAGGCGGGGCGGCTGCTGGCGGAGCACGTCCTGGAGTACGCCGACCGCTCCGTCTGAGCGGCGGCCTCGCCTCACCTCTGCCTCTCCCCTCCGAGTGTTTTATTCGCATAGGAATGATCGATCATCGCTCACACTACCCGCGAGTAGCGGTTGACTCACGACCGAATCGCTTCATACTTTCCATAGAGGGAAATGTCATTCCACCATGCGGAACCATGGCGGAGTCGACTCGTCCGAAGCGCACCGGCAAAGGGGAACCATCCGTGTCCCAACTCGACCAGCTTCCCGACCAGGACCCCGAGGAGGTCGCGGAATGGCGCGCCTCGCTCGACGCCGCCCGTGAGTTCGGCGGCCCGCACCGCGCGGCCCACCTGCTGCGCCGCCTCGTCGAGCACGCCGAGCAGCGCCGACTCGGCCTGCCGCCACTGCTGGACACCCCGTACGTCAACACCATCCCCACCGCCGCCGAGCCGGACTTCCCCGGCGACGAGGCGCTGGAGCGGCGCATCACCGCATGGAACCGCTGGAACGCCGCCGCCATGGTGACCAGG
This sequence comes from Kitasatospora sp. NPDC101183, assembly GCF_044767945.1. Classification (NCBI taxonomy): domain Bacteria; kingdom Bacillati; phylum Actinomycetota; class Actinomycetes; order Kitasatosporales; family Streptomycetaceae; genus Kitasatospora; species Kitasatospora sp. NPDC101183. Next base: position 175,700 of record NZ_JBIWOW010000002.1, read on the forward strand.
GGCAACCAACGCGGCGGCCTGGGCGGGCACATGGCCACCTACGCCTCCGCCGCCTGGCTGTACGAGATCGGCTTCCAGCACTTCTTCCGCGGCAAGGAGGCGGACGGCTCCGGCGACCAGCTGTACGTCCAGGGCCACGCCGCGCCCGGCGTCTACGCCCGTGCCTTCCTCGAAGGACGCCTGACGGAAGGGCAGTTGGACCACTTCCGCCAGGAGGCCGGCGGAGGCGGACTGCCCTCCTACCCGCACCCGCGCCGACTGCCGGACTTCTGGGAGTTCCCGACCGTCTCGATGGGCCTCGGCCCGCTCTCGGCGATCCACCAGGCCCGGTTCAACCGGTACTTGACCGCGCGCGGCATCAAGGACACCTCCGCCTCCCACGTCTGGGCCTTCCTGGGCGACGGCGAGATGGACGAGCCGGAGTCGACGGCCGCCCTCGCCCTGGCCGCCCGCGAGGGTCTGGACAACCTCACCTTCGTCGTCAACTGCAACCTCCAGCGGCTCGACGGCCCGGTGCGCGGCAACGGCAAGATCGTCCAGGAACTGGAGCGGAGCTTCCGCGCGGCGGGCTGGAACGTCGTCAAGTCCCTCTGGGGCGAGGCCTGGGACGACCTGCTGGCGCGCGACCTCGACGGCGCCCTGGTGCGCCGCCTCGGTGAGGTCCCGGACGGGCAGTTCCAGACCTACGCCGCCTCCGACGCCGCCTACATCCGCGAGCACCTGTTCCATGCCTCGCCCGAACTGCGTGCCCTCGCCGACACGGTGGACGACCGGCGCCTGCTGGAGACGGTCGCGACCTCGCGCGGCGGCCACGAGCCCCGCAAGGTGTACGCGGCCTACCGCGCGGCGATCGAGCACCGGGGTGCGCCCACCGTCGTGCTGGTGCAGACCGTCAAGGGCTGGACGCTCGGCCCGGGGTTCGAGTCCCGCAATGCCAACCACCAGATGAAGAAGCTCACCGGGGCCCAGTTCCGCGCCATGCGCGACCTCCTCGAACTTCCCATCCCCGACTCGGCGTTGAGCGGAGAGCAGGTGCCCTACGCGCACCCGGGCCCCGACTCCGAGGAGGCCCGCTACCTGCGCGAGCGCCGCGCCGCGCTCGGCGGTCCCGCTCCCGCCCGCCGGGTGCGCTTCACCCCGCTGCCCGAGCCGCCCGCCAAGCCCTTCGAGACCCTGTTGAAGGGCTCCGGCGGCCAGGAGATCGCCACCACCATGGCGTTCGTCCGCCTGGTCAAGGACCTGATGCGCGACGGCGCCACCGGCCGCCGCTGGGTGCCGATCGTGCCCGACGAGGCCCGCACCTTCGGCATGGAGTCGCTCTTCCCCACCGCCGGGATCTACTCCCCGCTCGGCCAGACCTACGACCCGGTGGACCGCGACCAGCTGCTCCACTACAAGGAGTCGGCGAGCGGCCAGATCCTCAACGAGGGGATCACGGAGGCCGGTTCGATGGCCTCGCTGACCGCCGCCGCCACCTCCTACGCCACCCACGGCGAGCCGGTCGTCCCCTTCTACATCTTCTACTCGATGTTCGGCTGGCAGCGCACCGCCGACCAGATGTGGGCGCTGGCCGACCAGTTGGGCCGGGGCTTCCTGGTCGGCGCCACCGCCGGACGCACCACCATGACCGGCGAGGGCCTCCAACACGCCGACGGCCACTCGCAGTTGATTGCCTCCACCAACCCGGCCGCAGTCAGCTACGACCCTGCGTTCGGCTACGAGGTCGCCATCGTCGTCCGCGAGGGCCTGCGCCGGATGTACGGCGCGAGCGCCGAACACCCGCACGGCGAGGACGTGTTCTACTACCTCACCGTCTACAACGAGCCGCTCGCGCAGCCGCCGCTGCCCGCCGACGAGGCGTCGGTGACGGAGGGCGTGCTGCGCGGCCTCTACCGCTACCGCGAGGCCCGCCCGCCGGCCGACGCCGGGGCGCCGCGCCTCCAACTGCTCGCCTCCGGCACCGCCGTGCGCTGGACGCTGGACGCGCAGCGGCTCCTGGAGGAGGACTGGGGCGTGGCAGCCGACGTCTGGTCCGCGCCATCCTGGACGGAGCTGCGGCGGGAGGCGCTGGACTGCGACGCGGCCAACCTCGCCCGGGCTGCGGCCGGAGGCGGCGAGGCTCCCCGGGTGCCGTACGTGACCCGGGCACTGGCCGGGGCGCCCGGGCCGGTGCTCGCGGTCAGCGACTGGATGCGCGCGGTGCCGGACCAGATCCGCCCGTGGGTGGAGCAGGACTGGACTTCCCTGGGCACGGACGGCTTCGGCCTCTCCGACAGCCGGGCGGCCGCGCGGCGCCATTTCGGGGTGGACGCCGAGTCGGTGGCCGTCGCCGCGCTGGCGGCCCTGGCCCGCCGGGGCGAGGTCAAGGCGGAGACCGTACGGGAGGCGGCGCAGCGCTACGGCGTGCGGTTCTGACGGACCGGACCGGGGCGCGCACGGGCGGAGCTGGTGATCGTCGTCTCGCATGCCAAGACTGGCGCGAGGCGGGGCGCGTCGTGGATCCTCGGGTGGTCAGGGCGCGCCCGTGCGGCGCCGAGCAGCGGAATGGGAGTCGACGGCGATGACCGAGACCGAGACCACCGGGACCTACGAGACGATCCTGGTCGAGCGCAGGGGCCGGGTGGGGCTGATCACGCTCAACCGCCCGAAGGCGCTGAACGCGCTGAACACGCAGCTGATGAACGAGGTCGTCGCGGCGGCGACCGCCTTCGACCGGGACCCGGAGATCGGCTGTCTGGTGATCACCGGGTCCCAGAAGGCGTTCGCCGCCGGGGCGGACATCAAGGAGATGCAGGGCAACGCGTTCCCCGACGTGTACCTGGACGACTGGCTGGGCCCGTGGGACCGGCTGGGCGCGCTGCGCAAGCCGGTGGTGGCGGCGGTGGCCGGGTTCGCGCTGGGCGGCGGCTGCGAGCTGGCGATGCTGTGCGACATCCTGCTGGCGGCGGACACCGCGAAGTTCGGTCAGCCGGAGATCAAGCTCGGCGTGATCCCGGGCATCGGCGGCTCGCAGCGGCTCACCCGGGCGATCGGCAAGGCCAAGGCGATGGAACTGTGCCTGACCGGACGGATGATGGGCGCCGAGGAGGCCGAGCGGGCGGGCCTGGTGTCGCGGATCGTCCCGGCCGACCAGCTGCTGGAGGAGGCTCTGAGCACGGCCGAGACCGTCGCCTCGATGTCCGCGCCGGCGTCGATCATGATGAAGGAGAGCGTCAACCGCGCCTTCGAGACCACCCTCGCCGAGGGCGTCCGCTTCGAGCGCCGCCTCTTCCACGCGACCTTCGCGACGGCGGACCAGAAGGAGGGCATGGCGGCGTTCGCCGAGAAGCGGGCGCCCAAGTTCGAAAACCGCTGACGGAGGTCGGCGAACAGATGACAAAAAACAGCGAACAGATGACAGATTTCATCAGCTGCCATCTGTGATCTGTTCGCTGTCATCTGTTCGCTGTTATCTGTTTTCTGTCATCTGTCTTTTGTCAGCTGTCAGCCCTCAGCCGTTCGCGGCCCGTCCGCCCCCCGGCGGCCGTCACGTCTCGTCCACCAGCGCGGTGTTGATCCGGGCGAGCCCGCTGCGGGTCGCGGCGAGCACGATGCGGTCGCCGGGGGTGAGTCGGCGGGTGCGATCGGCGAACTTCCAGTTGAGCCGGGAGTTGCGGGCGAAGCCGACCGCGATGACCCGGACGCCGCCCGGGTCCTCCAGGTCGTGCCGGTTCATACCGATCAGCCCGCTGCCGTCCTCGACCGTCAGTTCGGCGATCAGCAGCGCGTGCCGGAAGACGGACAGCGTCCCGCGCACCTCCCGTCCCATCAGGGCGGCGGCGAAGGCGGGCGCGGCCAGGTAGGAGACGGAGCGCGAGGCCGCGTCCTCCAGCGTGGCGTAGAAGTGCCGGGCGAAGTCGTCGTCGAACAGCCGCACCACGACGCGGACGGACGGGTTGCCGTGCCGCGCCTCCAGCGCCGCCTCCACGTTGGTGGCGTCGTCGCCGCTGACCGCGACCACCGCCCGGCTGTGCCGCAGCCGGGCCCGGGACAGCTGCTCCTCGAACGGCCCGTCGCCCACCACGACCGGCAGGCCCAGCGCCCGCAGCGCCCCGATGCCGCGCGCCTGCGGGTCGCGCTCCACGCCGACCACCGGGACGCCGAGCCCGTGCAGCTGTTCGGCGATGCGGGTGCCGAGGTTGCCGAGGCCGACGACGATGACGTGGTCCCGGGTGCCGGCGCCGGGGTTGCGCGGCTGCCCGCGCCGCCCCGAGCCGAGCACCTCGACCGCGATGGCGGTGGCGACCGGCGCGAAGGTGATCCCGCACAGCGTGATCACCACCTGGGCGATGCGCTGCCAGAGCCCGCCGGTGCCGCTCCCGTTGGCGATGTCGGTGAGCTGGTCCGGCTGGGCGGCCCCGGCCAGGTCGAGCAGCGAGATGTAGACCGTCCAGCCGAAGTCCCGGTTGAGGGCCCAGAGCAGCCCGAAGGACATCATCACGGCGGCGAGCGCGATGAGCAGCACCACCCGCAGCCGGGCGCTGGTGAGGAAGCGCATGGTGTCGAAGAGCCGCCACTGCGTCCGCTGCACCCAGCTGATCGGCTCCCGGGGCTCGATCGGCAGCGCCTGGAGCGCGGCCACCCCGCCCCGGCCCCGCACTGCCCCCGCGGGCGCGTCCTCGTCCCCGGTCTCCCCCTCGGTGCGCGGCAGGGGCACGCGGCGGACGCCGCCGCCGGGGCGGATCACCGGTCCGTCGTCGCCGAACTCGGCCGCCAGGCGCAGGAACTCCTCGAAGTCCCCCTGTTCCTCCGGCATGAGGCGGATCTTGCTGAGGTCCTGCCGGTCGATGTGGTCGGCGACCACGCAGATCCGGTCCGAGGTGATGGCCTCGTCGAAGGCGACGTGCAGGAAGCGGCCGTCGATCTCGACCGAGTTGGGCCGCCCGAGCGCCGCCGCCGCGAAGGCGGGGGCGGCGGTGGCCGAGCCGGAGAGCGCGGCCCCGTTCTTGAGGAGCCGTTCGATGTTCTCGCCGAGGCGCTGGTTGAACATCCGCAGGACGATCCGCAGGTCCTGGTTGTGCCCCTGGGCGCTGAGCGCGGCGTGGATGTTGTCCTGGTCGCTGCCCTCGACGAGCGCGATGCCCCGGGCGGTGGCGACGGAGACGGCGCGCAGCGCCTCCTCGGTGATGGCGGCGGACTCCACCACGGCCGCGACGCCGGGCAGTTGCTCGATCCGGGGAGCGTGGTCCCGGGTGCGGTCGGTGACGAGGACGACGACCGGGACTTCGTAGTGCTCGACGAGTTCCAGAACGAGGCGGTGGGCGAGGGCGTTGCCCCCGCACACGATGTAGTGCTGGCTGATCGGTTCGACCGGCGGGGTCCCCCACCCTGCAGTAGTCATACCGGATGGTATCGACCGCCGGTGGATGGAACATGACGTTCCGAAGACCGGGCGCCCATCGGTTGCGGTAGGGCGGCCGTCCCCGAACGAAGCAGTGCCCCCAACGAGCCCCCCGAATGGAGTAGTCCCTCGAATGGAGTAGTCCGGCGCGCGGGGCGGCGGTGCCGCGGTGAGGCTGGGTCAGGTCCTCTGTCCGCTCCCGTCCCCGAGGAGTTCTCCGCCGTGGTCTCTCCGATCATCACCCCCGAAGGCACCCCGGTCCAAGGCCCGCTCGGCCAACTCGCCAGGGCCGCCTGGCAGGTGCTGCTGGCCGCCGGGCTGGCCTCGCTGGCCCTCGGGGTCATCGTCTTCGCCTGGCCCCGGCAGACCCTGCTGGTGGTGGGCGTGCTGTTCGGCCTCTACCTGCTGGTGACGGGCATCGTGCAGCTGGTGGCCGCGTTCGGCACCCATGCGAGTACGGCCCTGCGGGTGATGGCCTTCATCAGCGGCGCGATCTGCGTGATGCTGGGCCTGCTCTGCTTCCGTAGCGCCGTGCAGTCGCTGCTGCTGCTCGCGCTCTGGATCGGCATCGGCTGGCTGTTCCGGGGGATCACCCAGCTCGCCGCGGCGGCCTCCGACCCGATGATGCCGGCGCGCGGCTGGCAGGCGTTCGCGGGTGTGGCGAACACGCTGGCGGGTGTGCTGCTGATGGTGTGGCCGGTCGGTTCGATCTCCGCGCTGACGGTGCTGGCCGGGTGCTGGCTGCTGATCCTCGGGGTGGTCGAGATCGTGACGGCGCTCCAGGTCCGGGGCCGGGCGAAGCGGATTCCGTCCGGGGTCTGACTGTCCATCCGTACGTGCCGGGGCCGTGACTCCTTCGAAGAGGGGGTCACGGCCCCGGCACGTATCCGAGGCGGAAGGTGAGGCCGGCCAGTCGCTCGGGGGCGAGGCGGACGTCGGTGAGCCGTTCGGCGAGGGCGAAGGCGGCCTCGGTGTGCAGGTCGAAGCTGTCGTCGTCGAGGTGGAAGCCGCAGGCGGTCAGCAGCTCGGAGGTGCCCCGGCCTTCGGCGTCCTCGCCGTCGCGCTGGGTGGGGAACAGCGGCTCGAAGTGCAGGCGCCGGGTGCCGTGCTCCCACCAGTGGAAGTGGTCGACCGCGTTGATGTTGCGGAAGTGGGAGACCAGCCGGGTGCCCTCGGCGAGCCGGGCGATCGCCTCGGGGGTGACGCCGAGGTAGCCGTTGGGCTCCACCGCGAGGGCCCAGCCGTCGAGTTCGGTGACGGCGACGTACGACCAGTTCTCCGGGTCGATGCCCTCGGGCAGTTCCCCGACCGGGTGGTCGTCCTCCTCCCGGCCGTCCGGGCCGGTGTCCGTGACCTCGCGCAGGCCGACGACCTCCCCGGCGGGCACGGCGCCGAAGCGGCGCTGCAGTTCCTCGGCGGTGAGGCCCTGGACGAGGGTGAGGCAGTAGGCCTCGGCCAGGTCGGGGTGGTCCCGGCGGAACCAGGTGAAGTCGGTGGCGTGGGCGGGTCGCGGTGCGGCAGTCATGCGGGCGATGCTGCCAGAGGCCACCGACAGCGCCCGTCGGTCTACCGGTCGAGCCAGACCGCCTCGTCCGTGCCCCAACGGCCGGGCGGGCGGGTCCAGTTGTCGGGGGCTCCCGCGTAGCCGATCGGCGGGAGGGCGTGGCGCAGCCTCCCGTACGGGGAGTCGGTGACGGTCAGCCAGGGCTGCGGGTCGTACGGCGTGCCCGCGTCCGGGCCCGCGTCCGGGCCCGCGTCGGCGATGCCGTGGAGGAGCCAGGAGGCAGTGCCCGCGAAGGAGTGGCGCAGGTGGCGGCCGCCGGGGCGTCCGGCGGCGCGGTCGGCGAGGGCGCGCAGGACGCCGGCGGCGGCGAGGTAGCCGGTGCCGTGGTCGAGGGCCTGGGCGGGCAGGGCGCCGGGGCGGCCGTCGGGTCCGGCCTCGTGGGCGGCGATGCCGATGCCGGCCTGGACGAGGCTGTCGAAGCCGCGCCGCCCGGCCCAGGGGCCGTTCCAGCCCCAGGCGTCGATCTGGGTGAGGACGAGGTCGGGGCGGCGGGCGAACAGGGTCTCGGGGGCGAGGCCGTGGGCGTCGAGGGAGCCGGGGCGGTAGGCGTTGACCACCACGTCGGCGGTGTCGAGGAGGGCCTCGAAGACGGCGCGGTCGGCGGGGTCGGCGAGGTCGAGGCGGGCGGAGCGCTTGCCGAAGCCGGTGTCGGCGTGGGCGTCGTCGGATTCGGGCAGTCGGGGCGAGTCGATCCGCAGGACGTCGGCGCCGAGCAGGGCGAGGGTGCGGGTGGCGACCGGTCCGGAGATGACCCGGGTGAGGTCGAGGACGCGCACCCCGGCGGCGGGCCGGTCGACGGGAGCGGCGCCGAGGGGCCGTACGGGGGCGGGGGCGGCGCTGGGGACGGGGAGGTGCTCGACCAGGGGGTGCCTGGAGGCACTCACCGGCGCGACGGCCACGGCGAGCGCCCCCGCCGCGTACGCGCGCTCCTGTACGTCCTCGGCGCGCAGGGCGGCGAGGGTCTCGGCGAGGCGCTCGGGCCCGGTGTCGGAGGGCAGTCCGAGGGCGTCGAGCAGCCGGGCGCGGTGGTGCGGGTAGTTGGCGTGGGTGCGCACCCAGCCGTCCGCCGTGCGCCAGAAGCCGGACAGCGGGGCGAAGCCGACGGGGCTGCGGCCGTCGACGGTGAGGTGGCGCTCGCTGGTGAAGGCGGTGGCGACGGCGCCCTCGTCCACCCTCACGGCCGGGACGGGTCCGCCGGCGCGGCGGGCGGCGAGTTCGGCGGCGGCCAGGGAGCAGGCGGCCACCGTCGCCCGGGCGAGGCGGCGCAGCGGCAGGCCGGAGGGCAGGCCGTCCTGCGGTCCGTGGAACTCGACCAGGCGCAGGAGTTCGGCGGAGCCGCTGAGGGCGGTCCAGACGTCGGCGGTCGGGCCGTCGAAGAGGCCGTTGGCGAGGCCGTCGGAGGAGCCGTCGAACGGGGTGCTGGAGGCGGCGGGTGAGGAGGGTTCGATCATGAGCCGCATTGTGCGCCCGCGCTCCGGGTCTGCGCCGTGACGCCGGCCACAGGTGTCGGCGGTACGGCGGGGATCGCGGGGTGCGGGGCGCGGGAGGTGGGCACCTGGTCGCGAAGGGTGGGGCGGTGGCGCGTTGAGGGCGGGAGGGTTCTGCCGGTCGACCGATAGGGTGCGGACGCGGCCCTTCCGGGGGCGCGTCCACGGGGAGCGGGGGCACTCGGGGTGGCGCGGGGCGCGGTGGGGGCGTGCGAGGGCGACCCCGTACGCCCTTGAACGTATGACGACGCGATGATGTGACGAACCGACGGCAGGGTGGGGCGGGCGCGAGCAGTGCCGCGTCTCCGTGCCGGGCAACACGAACAGGGGATGACGCCGATGGACCCGATCCGCCGACTCGATCTGGGCTACTTCGTCCGGCCGGCCGTCGAAGTGGGCGGTCCGGAGCCCCGGGTGGAGCCGGTGCTGGCGTACCTGGTGAAGCGTCCGGAGGGCCTGCTGCTGTTCGACACGGGCATCGGCTCGGGCGATCCGGAGACGGAGGCGCACTACCGGCCCGTCCGCCGTCCGCTGCCCGAGGCGCTGGCGGCGGCCGGGGTGGCGGTCTCCGACATCGACCTGGTGGTCAACTGCCACCTGCACTTCGACCACTGCGGCGCCAACCCCCTGCTGGCCGGGACCCCGGTGGTGGCGCAGAGCGCGGAGCTGGCCGTCGCCCGGCGCGGCGGGTACACCTTCGACGAGCTGGTCGACTTCCCCGGCGTCGAGTACCGCGAGGTCGACGGTGAGACCGAGGTCTGGCCGGGCGTGCGGGTGCTGCCGACCCCGGGGCACAGTCCGGGCCACCAGTCGCTGCTGGTCGACCGCTCGGGCGGGCGCTCGGTGCTGCTGGCGGGGCAGGCGTACGACTTCGCGAGCGAGTACGGGCAGGCGGTGCTGGCCCGGCGGGCGGCGCTGGAGGGGGCGGCGGCGCCGCTGCCCGGCTACCCGGCCTGGCTGGACCGGGTGGCCGAGGCGCAGCCGCGCTGGGTGCTCTTCGCGCACGACCAGGCGGTGTGGGAGCCGGCGAGCTGACGGCCGGTCCGCGGGGCCGGAGCGAGCGGGCTCAGTAGGTGAAGCGCAGCGAGCGGACCCGGTGGTCGAAGCTGGAGGGCACCGGCACCGGCTCCCCCACCGAGCGGATCCCGGGCAGCCGGGTGAACAGCGCGTGGAACAGGGCCCTCATCTCCTGGCGGGCGAGGTGCGCGCCGAGGCAGTAGTGCGGTCCGCCGCCGCCGAAGCCCAGGTGGGGGTTGGGCGTGCGGGTGATGTCGAAGGCGTCCGGGTCGGTGAAGACCGCCTCGTCCCGGTTGGCGGCGCCGAAGAACAGCGCGACCTGCTCCCCGGCGCGCAGCAGCGGGCCGCCGGGGCCGCCGAGTTCGTGGTCGACGGCGAGGGTGCGCCGGAACTGGACGATCGGCGTGGCGTGGCGCAGGATCTCGTCCACCGCGCCGTCGAGGCGGCCGTCGAGGTCGGCGAGCAGCAGGGCGCGCTGCTCGGGGTGGGCGGTGAGCAGGTGCAGGCCGTGGGCGAGGGCGTTGCGGGTGGTCTCGACGCCGGCGACCAGCAGCAGGGAGAAGAAGGCGCCGAGTTCGCGGCCGCTGAGCGCCCGCCCGTCGACGTCGGCGGTGACGAGCGCGGAGATCAGGTCCTCGGCGGGGCGGCGTCGGCGTTCGCGGCCGATCGCGGCGACCGTGGCCTGCATCCGGGCGAGCGCGGCCAGTCCGCGGCCGGGCATCCGCAGGCGGCTGCGCTGGGAGCGGGCCACGCCGGTGTCGGCGGAGGCGCGGTCGACGAGGTCGAGGATCAGGCGGCGGGGCTCCTCGGGGATGCCCATCATCGTGCAGATCACCTGGAAGGGGAGTTCGGCGGCGACGGCGCTGACGAAGTCCCCGGGGGGCCCGGCGGCCGTGGAGCGTCGCTGCTCCAGGTCGTCGACCAGGGCGGCGGTGATCCGGTGGACGTCCTCCTCGACCCGGCCGAGCAGCCTCGGGGTGAACGCCCGCGAGACGATCCGGCGCAGCTGGGCGTGGCGGGGGTCGTCGAGGTTGACCATCGAGTCGCCGAACACCGTGCGCACCCAGCGGGGCGGGGCGGGGGTGGTCACGCCGGGGCCGCTGAGGAAGACGGCGGGCGTGCGGCTCGCCTCGACGACGTGGGCGTGCCGCACGAGCGCGTGGAAGCCGCGCCCGGCGGCGCGGTCGCCGACGTACAGCGGGGCGGGGAGGCGGCGCAGCTCGGCGAAGGCGGCGGCGCGGTCGGGGGCGGGCAGCCGCCAGAAGCGCGGGTCGGCGAGGTCGGCACCGTGCTGGGTGGTGCGGGTGTGCATGGGTGTGCCTCCTGCTTCGTACGGGCTTCGTTCCTGTACGGACGGCCTGTGGTCAGGGTGCACATTTAGTGAGCAGGCGGTCACGGATGTCAAGCGGTTCGACCGGCGCGCCAGGGTCGTCCGGGAGGGTGGCCGCCTTGGGCGGGCGGGCATGGTCTCACGGGGCGGAACCGGCCGGTACCGGAGGGTGCGGCACGGACGGGGCGGGGCGGGTGCGACGATGAGTGCCATCGTGATGACCGACCGAGTACGCCTGCTGCGCGCCGTGGTCTTCGCCGCGCTGTGCGTGGCGCTGGCCGCCGCGGCGCACGTCGCCATGGGCGGGGCCGGGGTCACGCCCGCGGTGCTGGCCGGCGCGGCCGGCGGCGTCCTCGTGCCGACCTGGCTGCTGGCCGGGAGGCGGCGGGGGCTCGCGGTGATCAGCGCCTGGATGGTCGCGGCGCAGGGTGCGCTGCACCTGCTGTTCGAGCGCGCCGGGGCGTACGGCGCGGGCGCGGGTGGCGGCGGTACGGACTGGGCGGCGCTGCTGCTCTGCAATCCGGAGCGGCTGCCGGGCGGGCTCTCGCCGGTGGAGCTGGCGCGGATGGCGGGTCTCGACCCGGGTGTTCCGCCGCCGGCCTCGGTCGCGCCGCACGGTGGCGGGATGCATCACGCGATGGCGGGGATGCCCGGGATGGCCGGGATGGCGGACATGCCGGGGATGGCCGGGATGACCGGGATGACCGGGCACGGTGTGTCGGGTGCCGCCGCGCACGGGGCCTCGCACGGCATGTCCCACGGCATGTCGCCGGGGATGCTCGCCGGCCACGTGGTGGCGGCGCTGGCGTGCGCGCTGCTGCTGTGGCGCGGGGACGCGGCGCTGGTGCGGCTGTTCGAGCTGTTCGGCGCGCTGGGCGCCGTGGTGGCGGGGGCGCTGCTGCTCCCGTTGCTGGCGCTGTGTCCGCGCCCGTGCGGGTACCGGCCGCCGGCCGCGCCCCGGCCCGCGGACCGGTCGGTGCGGCCGCCCCGGTCGGTGCTGCTCACGCACGCGGTGGTCCGGCGGGGGCCGCCGGCCTTCGGCCTCGCCTGCTGACGCGCCCGCCGCCGCTCGGATCGCCGACCCGTGGCGGGCAGGTCGCCCGCCGCCCGGTCGCGCCCTCGTGCCGCCGTGGTGGGCGGGCGCGGGCTCCGCCGTCGGCCGTCCTGTCACGGGAGGCGCGGTGGCGGGTGCCCCTGGACGTCGACGGTGCCGCCCTGTCGCGGCGCCGCAGCCAGCCCTCCCCTCGGGACCTTCACATGCCTGACCACGACGGCGCACCGGCTCCGGCCGGCGCCCTACTTCTCCCTGCCCTCTTCTGCCGGCTCGTCGGACAGCCGGGCCAGCAGTCCGGCCGTCCACTCCGGCCCCGGACCGTCGGCGGCCTGCGCCCCGGTACGGGCCCGCAGGCCCTCGGCGCGTTCCAGCCATGCGCGGCAGCCGCCGCAGCGCGCGAGGTGCTTGTCCAGCCGGGCCTCCGGCAGTCCGGTCGGCTCGCCGTCGAGGCGGGCGGACAGGGCGGTACGGAACTGCGCGCATCTCATCTGACCATCGTCCCGCACGGCGGCTTCGCCGGGGCCGACCGGGTGGGAGGCGACCGTGGATGACGACCAGCTCACCGCACTCGCGCTGACCGCCCGGGGCGGGCGGGCCGCCGACGTCGAGGCCTTCGTGCGCGCCACCCAGCGGGACGTGTGGCGGTTCGTCGCCCACCTCACGGACGTGCAGTCGGCCGACGACCTCGCCCAGGAGACGTTCCTGCGCGCGCTGCGCGGGCTGCCGTCCTTCGCCGGGCGCTCCTCGGCGCGCACGTGGCTGCTGTCGATCGCGCGGCGCACGGTGATCGACCGCTACCGGATGGCGGCGGCCCGGCCGCGCCTCGCCGCACTGCCGGACTGGCAGGAGGCGGCGGAGCGCCAGGGCGCGGGGGCGGCGCCGGCCGCCGGGTTCGAGGACGGGGTCGCCCTCGGGGACCTCCTCGACCGGGTGCCCGCCCAGCGCCGGGAGGCGTTCGTGCTCACCCAGGTGCTGGGCCTCAGCTACGCGGAGGCCGCCGCCGTCGCGGGCTGCCCGGTCGGGACCGTCCGTTCCCGCGTGGCGCGGGCGCGGGAGGAACTGATCGCTCGGCTGCGCGCCGCCGAGCGCGGGGAGTTCGCGGCGGCCTGCTGAGCCGACCGGCGGACAGGATTCGGCGAACAACATTCAGTCGACAACTTTCAGATGACAACTTTCAGCGAACAGATAACAGCTGATGCCAGCTGTTATCTGTTCGCTGTCATCTGTCATCTGTCATCTGTCATCTGAACTCTGTTCGCTGAACCCCGTCAGCCGTCATCCGTTCGCCGCCTCCTGTTCGATTCTCCCGCGCTCCTCCAGAAATCCCCCACCTGTTCGGAACCCGGGCGGCCCCTCCCCCGACTGCTGTACCGGACCCCGCCGCCGAGGCGGTGCCCCGGTCCGAAGCGGCATCCGAACGGAGGGCTCCATGACGGCTCAGCAGCACCCGATACCCGATAATCTGACGGACCATCAGATCATCCTGGAGCCGGACCGCTGGATCCTCGTCGTCGCCGCCGGCCTGCTCTCCTTCGTCGCGATGCTCGACATGAACGTGGTCAACCTCGCGCTCACCGACATCGCCACCGGCCTGCACGCCACCGCCGGGGTCGCCCAGTGGGCCGCGCTCGGGTACCAACTCCCCCTCGTCGCGCTGCTGTTGCCCGCCGGGCGATGGCTCGACCGGGTCGGCACCAGGCCGGCGCTGCTGCTGGCGGTGACCGGGTTCGCCGTGTGCAGCGCGCTGGCGGCGCTGGCCCCCTGGGCCTCCTGGCTGATCGCCGCCCGCCTGGCCCAAGGCGCCTTCGCCGCCGTGCTGTTCGTCCTGATGCCGGTGCTCGCCGCCACCTCCGTCCGGCCCGCGCTGCGCGGCCGGGCGATGAGCGTGCCCGCGACGCTGGGCCCCCTCGGAGCCGTCACCGGCCCCGTCGTCGGCGGGCTGCTGCTGGACCACTTCGGCTGGCGGGCCGTCTTCCTCGTCAAACTGCCCGTCTGCCTGGCCGCCGCCTGGATCGTGCTCCGCCACGCCCCGAGGCGCGGACGGCTGCGCCCGCCCGAGCGCGGCTCGCTCGGCGACGCGGCGCTGATCGGCGCCGCCGTCGCCGCCGTCCTACTCGGCCTCACCCTCGCCCCCGGGGCCCCGCTGTGGCTGCTGCTCGCACTGCCCGCCGCGCCGCTGGTCCTGCTGTGGCTGCGCCGCCCCGGCGGGCGCCCGGTCGCCCACCTGCTGCGCGCCGCCGGGACGGCCGGGGCCAACGCCTCCGTGCTCTGCCTCGCCGCCGGATTCGCCGCCTGCCACTACCTCCTGGCCCAGCAGCTGCGCGGCCCGCGCGGCGAGAGCGCCACCGCCACCGCCCTGACCATGCTGGCCTTCCCCCTCGGCATGGTCCTGGCCGGACGGCTCGGCGGGCGGCTGGCCGACCGCTGGGGCGCCCGCCCCACCGCGCTGACCGGAGCCGCCGTCACCGCCCTCGGCCTGGCCCTGCTCGTCCCGCTCGACCCCGGCTGGGACGGCCCGCAGATCGCCTGGCGGCTCGCCCTGGCCGGCGCCGGGATGGGCCTCAACGGCGGCCCTACACAGGCCCTGGTGATGTCCGCCGCGCCGCCCGGGCGCCTGGCGACCGCCGGGTCCGCCGTCCAGCTGTGCCGCAGCCTGGGCTTCGCCCTCGGCCCGGCCCTCGCCACCGCGACCGCCGCGGCCGCCACCGCCCGTACGGGCCTGGCCGTGGCCGCCCTGCTCGCCGCCTCGGCCGCCGTGCTGCTCGCCCGGCACCGCCCGTCCGCAGCCGCCTGACCCGCCCGCACCGCACCCCGCGCACCGGACCGCACGTACCGCACCCGCCCACCGGAGGAACACCGCCCATGCAGCAGGACCACGTCACCCCCCAGCGCTGCCCGTACGCCCCGGCCGGCGCCGACCCCGTGCCGCTGTACGGGCCGGAGTACAAGCGCGACCCGTACCCGCTCTACCGGCAGTTGCGCGAGGCCGGTCCCGTGCACCGGGTGGAGTTCCCCAGCGGCATCCACGCCTGGCTGGTCACGGGCCACGAGGCCGCCCACGCCACCCTCAACGACCCGCGCCTGGGCAAGAACCACGCGCTGGGGAACGCCAATTGGCGACGGCTCGCCTCGATCATGCCCGAGCCGCAGCACTCCCGACTCCAGGTCCACCTCCTGCACCAGGACCCGCCCGAGCACACCTCGATGCGCCGCCTCGTCCTCGACGCCTTCGCCCCGCGCCGGGTGGAGGCGCTGCGGCCGCGCTTCCGCCGGATCGCGGACGAGTTGGTGGACGCCCTGCCCGCCACCGGCGGCGCCGACCTCGTCGCCGGGTTCGCCGCGCACTACCCGTTCCGGGTGCTCGCCGAGGTCATCGGCCTGCCCGCCGACCTGGCGGCGCGCTTCGACCGGGACTGGGGCAAGGTCGTGCAGCCGGTCGGCCCGAACGACCCCGGCCGGCCCGCCTACGAGGCACGGCTGCGCGGCCTGCAGACGTACATCGCCGACGTCGTCGCCCGCAAGCGCGCCGACGCCGACACCGACTCGGGCAGGGACGGGGACGACCTCCTCGGACGGCTCGTCCGGGCCCACGGAGAGGGCGTGTTGAGCCGGGCCGAGCTCGACTCGATGGTCTTCCAGCTGCTGGTCGCCGGCCAGGAGCCGGTCACCAACCAGATCACCACCATGCTCGTCACCCTGCTGCGCCACCCCGAGCAACTCGCCCTTCTGCGCGACCGGTTGGAGGAGGACGAGGCCGCGCTCGCCCGGGCCGTGGAGGAACTGCTGCGCCACGACGCCGCGTTCGAGCTCACCACCTGGCGGTTCTTCGCCGAGGACGCCGACCTGTTCGGCACCACCGTCCCCGCCGGGGACTCGGTGATCGTCTCGCTCTGCGCCGCCAACCGCGACGAGGCCCGGTTCCCGGACGCCGACCGGCTCGACCTCGACCGCACGCCCAACGCCCACCTCGCCTTCGGCCACGGCGCCCACTACTGCCCCGGCGCCGCCCTCGCCCGCGCCGAACTCCAGGTCGCCCTCTCCGCCCTGCTCACCCGGCTGCCCGGCCTGCGCCCGAGCGCCGAGCCCGGCGACGCCCTGGACGAGCTCGCCTGGATCCCCGCCGTCCTCGCGCGCGGCGTCAACCGGCTGCCCGTCGCGTACGACCGCCGCCACTGACGGCCGAAACCCCCGTTCCCGCCTGCCCCGGAGGACCAGAACCGTGCCCCTCGCCCCCGCCCCGATCCGCCCCGCCCCGATCCGTCCCGACGCGATACCGGAGACCGCCGAAGCCGCACGCCTCGCGGAGCGCGTCCTCGCCCTGCTGCTGCCCCACCGCCGCGCCGCCGACCCCGCTGCGGACGCACGCCCCGAGCAGTTCCCGCTGCAGCTGGCGCAGGTCACCGCCTTCATCCGCGCCGGCGAGCCGATCCTCCTCACCCTGCCCGGCTTCCCCTGCAAGTCCCCCAACCCGGCCAAGGTCCTCGGCCACCTGCCCGACGAGGGCGAACGCCTCTCGCTGGCCTTCCTCGACGGGCTCTGCGCCGAGATCGGCTGCCTCCACGCCCCCGGCGCCCGGCTGCTGATCTGCTCGGACGGCCACGTCTTCGGCGACCTGATCGGCGTCCCGGACGACCACATCGACGCCTACTCCGACGAGTTGGCCCGCATGATCCGCCGCGAGGGCCTCACCCGGCTGTCCGTCTTCGACCTGCGCGACGTCCTCGGCGACCTCCCCCACGACGACAAGCGCGCCCGGGTGCACGCCCGTTACGCCCCCAGCCTGGAGCGGCTGCGCGAGCAGGTCGTGGCCGACGAGGACACCCGGCGGCTCTACCTGGGCATCACCCGCTTCCTCGTCGAGGACACCGCCGCCTTCCCCGGCACCCGCTCCGCCCTCCAGCGCGACTGCCGCCGCCGTGCCTACGGGGTGATCCAACGCAGCCGCGCCTGGGGCGAGTTGATCGCCGAGCACCACCCGGCGGCCGTACGGCTGTCGATCCACCCGCAGCCGGTCGGCGCCCCGAAGTTCGGCATCCGCCTGCTCGCCGCCGACGACGCCTGGACCACCCCCTGGCACTCCTGCGCCCTCCAGCACCCGGACGGCCGCTGGGAGTTGCTCCGCCACGAGAGCGCGGCCCGGCTCGGCCGCCCGGCGCTGCGCGACGGCCGCCCGAGCCACTTCGAAGCCCTCTGACCCGCCCTCCCGACGAACGAGGAAAGGGGTGTCGGGCGGACGGGGGAACCGTCCGCCCGACACCCCGACGGGCCGGTCAGGACACGGGAACGGGCACCGGCGCGCGGTGGTCGAAGGCGATCAACGGGTCCCCCGTCAACGGGTGTTCGACCACCGCCGCCCGGACGCCGAAGACCTCCGCGAGCAGCTCCGACGTCAGCACCTCGCGCGGCGTGCCGGAGGCGACCAGCGCCCCCTCGTGCAGCACGTGCAGCCGGTCGCAGACGGAGGCGGCCGCATTGAGGTCGTGCAGCGCGACGAGCGTGGTGCGGCGCTGCTGCCGGAGCAGGGCCAGGAGCTCGACCTGGTGCCGGACGTCGAGGTGGTTGGTCGGCTCGTCCAGCACCAGCACGTCCGGCTGCTGGGCCAGCGCCCGGGCCAGCAGCGCCCGTTGCCGCTCCCCGCCCGAGAGCTGGGAGAACCGGCGCCCGGCCGAGCCCGTCAGGCCGACGCGCTCCAGGGCCTCGGCGGTGAGGCGGCGGTCCTCGGCGTCGTCGGCGGCGAAGGCGCCCTTGTACGGGGTGCGGCCCATCGCCACGACCTCCCGCACGCTCAACTCGAAGTCCCCGCCCCGCTCCTGGGGCAGCGCGGCGATGTGCCGGGCGGACTGCGCGGGCCGCAGTGCGGCGAGGTCGCGCCCGGCGAGCAGCACCCGCCCGGCGCTGGGCCGCAGGTGCCGGTAGACGGTGCGCAGCAGGCTGGACTTGCCGCTGCCGTTGGGCCCGACCAGTCCGGCGATCTCCCCGTCCTCGGCGACGAGGTGGACCCCCGCCACCACGCGCCTCCCGGCCAGGACGACGCTCAGGTCCTCGACGGCGATCCTCACGTGCGCTCCAGTCGTCGGTCCAGTAGGTAGAGCAGGGTGGGGGCGCCGATGACGGCGGTGACGACGCCGATGGGCAGTTCCTGGCCGTCCAGGGCGGTGCGGGCGGCCGTGTCGACGACGACGAGCAGGACGGCGCCGGTGAGGGCGGACAGCGGCAGCAGGCGCCGGTGGTCGCCGCCGACGAGCAGGCGGCAGACGTGCGGGACCAGGAGGCCGACGAAGCCGATCGCCCCGGAGACGGCGACGAGGACGCCGGTGAGGAGGCTGGTGACGACGAAGACCTCGCGGCGCAGCCGGGTGACGTCGATGCCGAGTCCGGCGGCCGTCTCGTCGCCCATGAGGACGGCGTTGAGGCCGCGGGCGCGGGCCTGGAGGAGGAGCAGTGCGAGGGCCACGGCGGCGGCGGGGACGGCGAGTTGGGCCCAGACGGCGCCACCGAGGCTGCCCATGAGCCAGAACAGGACGCCGCGGGTCTGCTGTTCGTCGCGGGTCTGGAGGACGAGGTAGCTGGTGAGGCCGCCGAGGAACTGGGCGATGCCGATACCGGCGAGGACGAGGCGCAGCGGGGAGAAGCCTCCGCCGCGTCGGGCGACGAGCCAGACGAGGGTGAACGCGCCGAGTGCGCCGGCGAAGGCGGCGAGGGAGACGGTGAGTCCGAGGGCGCTGCCGAAGGAGAGTTCGAGGCCGAGGGTGGTGCCGAGGACGATGGCGGCGACGGCGCCGAGGGAGGCTCCGGAGGAGACGCCGAGGAGGTAGGGGTCGGCGAGCGGGTTGCGCACGAGCGCCTGGACGGCGGTGCCGACGAGGCCGAGTCCGGCGCCGACGACGGCGGCCAGGAGGGCGCGGGGGACGCGGAGTTGCCAGACGATGAGGTCGTGGGTGCCGGGGTCGGGGGCGCGGCCGGTGAGGCGGCGGGCGACGACGGACCAGACCTCGCCGGGCGGGATGTCGACGGAGCCGAGGGAGACGGCGGCGGTGAGGGCGAGCAGCAGGGCGGCGCCGAGGGCGAGGGCGAGCGGCCCGGCCCGCAGGGTGCGGGCCGGGCGGCGGCCGGTGTCCGGCGGGGCCGGGGCGGCGGTGGCGGCCACCTGCTACTGCCCGCTCGTGGTGGCGGGGGCGGCAGGGGTCCCGGCGGGCTTGACGAGGTCGGGGTGGAGGGCTTGGGCGATCTGCTGGACGGCGTCGGCGTTGCGCACGCCCGCGATGGTGGTGGCCTCGGAGCCGAGGCGGATGAAGTGGCCCTGCTGGACGGCCTTGAGGCCCTGGGTGGCGGGGAAGCCGCGCAGGAACGCCTCGGCGTCGTCGAAGGCCTTGCGGTTGGCGTCCTCGCTGCCGCGGTTGCGGACGGCGAGCTGTATCCAGTCGGGGTTCTTGGCGACGACGTCCTCCCAGGTGCCGGGCTTGAAGTCGGCGTCGCAGTCGGCGTACACGTTGCGCCCGCCGGCCAGGGTGACGACGGCGTTGGCGACCTGGCGGCCGCAGACGGCGACGGGCTGCTTGGTGCCGGCGTCGAAGTCGAAGAGGAAGTAGGTGGGCCACTGAGCCTCGGGGACGGCGGCGAGCGCGGTGCGGACCTCGCCGACGCGCTTCTCCATGCCGGTGACGAGTTCCTCGGCGCGGGCGGCGGTGCCGGTGACGGCGCCGAGGCGGCGGATGTCCTCCTCGACGCCGGAGAGGTCGGTGCGCGGGGCCTTGGCGGCCTTGGGGGTGCCGGCGCAGGCGGTGGAGAGCAGGTAGACGTGCTGGATGCCGGCGGCCGCGTACTCCTGTTCGCTGGGCCCGGTGGCGCCGCCGCCCATCATCGGCATGGCGCCGAAGGTGTCGATGTAGAGGTCGGCGCCGGAGCCGAGGAGCTTCTCCTTGGGGATGGCCTTGTCGCCCAACACCGGGACCTTGGCGCCCTGTTCGGCGAGTTCGGCGGGCAGGGCGCCCTTGCCGGGCGGGAAGCCCGTGCCGATCACGCGGTCTCCGGCGCCCAGGCGCAGCAGCATCTCCAGGCTGGAGGCGTTGCTGGTGACGATCCTGGTGGGCGCCTTGGCGACGGTGGTCTCCTTGCCGGCGCAGTCGGCGACGGTGACGGGGAAGCCGGAGGCGGCGGTGATGGTCGCGCCGGGCCCGGTGCCGGCCGCGGTGTTCGTCCCGCCGCCGCTGCCGCAGCCGGTGGCGAGCAGGGCGACGGCGGCCGCCAGGCCGTAGACGGCTCCCTGACGGGCGTTCGAACGGGTGTTGGGGCGGCGAACACGGTGGCGGGGGCGAGGGCGCATGGCGACTCTCCTGGTCGGTGACGGTGGCAGTGGCAGTGACTGTGACGGGCCCGCGCTGCGGACCCGGACCAGGTAGTCGGGCGGGGCGGTCAGCGGGTTCCCGGGGATTCCCGCCGCGGGGCCGGTCGGGCATTGGGGGCTGGCGGGGGCCGGCGGCGGGACCGTCCGCCGGGCGGGCGGTGCGCGCGTAGGGTGGCCGGATGGCCGACCCCACCGTGCTGCGCGACGACCTCGACCTGCCCGTCCCGCTCGGGCCGCGCCCGCCCCGGCGGGTGGTGTCGCTGGTCCCCTCCCTCACCGAGGCGATCGCCGTCACCGCCCCCGGCCTGCTGGTCGGCGCCACCCGGTGGTGCAGCCACCCCGCCGACCTGGACGTGGCCCGCATCGGCGGCACGAAGAACCCGGACGTTCCCGGCGTCCTCGCCCTGGCGCCGGACCTCGTCGTCGCCAACGACGAGGAGAACCGCCGCCCCGACCTGGAGGCGCTGCGGGCGGCCGGGGTGCCGGTCTGGGTCACCGACGTGCGCACCCTGGACGACGCGTTCCGCTCGCTCGACCGCCTGCTGACCGTCGCCTGCGCCCTGCCGCGCCCGTCCTGGCTGGACGAGGCGGAGGAGGCCTGGCGCCGGGTCGTGCCCCTGCCGGGCGGCCCGCGCGCCGTCGTGCCGATCTGGCGCCGCCCGTGGATGGTGCTGGGCCGCGACACCTTCGCGGGGGACCTGCTGCGCCGCCTCGGCCTGCGCCTGCTCCACGCCGACCACGCCGAGCGGTACCCGACCGTGCCGCTGCCCCGACTGCTGCTCGACGAACCGGAGTTGGTGGTGCTGCCGGACGAGCCGTACCGGTTCACCGCCGAGGACGGGCCCGAGTCGTTCCCCGGGATTGCGGCGGCGCTGGTGAGCGGGCGGCACCTGACCTGGTACGGGCCGTCGCTGGTGCACGCCCCGGAGGTGCTGGCGCGGGAGATCGCGCACCCGCTCGGCCGTCCGACCGGCCACCCGTTCGCACAAGACGGACCGGGCACCTCGTAGGATGACCGCCATTCACCGGGACCGCCGGTGAACGAGTGGGGGGAACGCAGGTGAACGCGAGCAGGAACAGTACGGCCCGTCGGGCGCTGGTGCTGGTGTCGGCGGTGGCCGTCTCGACGGCCGTCCTGACGGGCTGCGGCAGCAAGTCCGCAGAGACCCACCAGGACGCCGCGGCGAGCAGCACCACCGCGGCGGGGACGGTCTCACCCAGCGCGAGTGCGAGCCCGAGCGCGACGGCCACCGACACGGCCTCGGCGAGCGCCTCCCCGACGGCGAGTGCGAGCGCGAGCAAGTCGGCGAAGGCCGGGGCGAGCACCCAGGCGGGCAGCGCCAAGTCCGGCCCGGCCACCCAGCCGCCGGTCGCCAAGCCCGCCATCGTGGCGCCCGTCCCGGTGGCCAAGCCCGGCCCGGTCGCGCCCCCGCCGCCGCCCGCCCCGGCCGTCCCGCACGTGCCGCCGCTGCAGAGCTCCTGCAAGCCCAGCAAGCCGCAGCCGGACGAGCCGAAGGAGGCCGTGGGGGCGGCGCTCACCTCGGCGGCCGGTCAGCCGCGCACGCTCAACCTCAGCAACGGCGGCACGGACAAGCTCCCGCCGCTGCCCGTCAACCTCGTCAAGGCCATCGCCTGGCAGGAGAGCGGCTGGCAGTCCGGCATCCTCGCCTGTGACGGGGGGATCGGCACGATGCAGATCATGCCGAACACCGTCGACTGGATGAACGGCAAGTTCGGGACGAAGTCGGACCCGAAGACGCTCAACGGGAACGTCCAGCTCGGCAGCCAGCTGCTGGACTGGCTGGTCGCCTACTACGGGGACTCGTCCTTCGGCGGCGCGTACGACCTCTCGCCGGACCCGGCCACCGGCAAGACGCCGCTGCTCGACCTGGTCATCTCCGCGTACAACGCGGGGGCGGGGAACGTGCACTACAACACCGTCACCGACCCGGCCTCGGGCCAGGTCGTCGGCAGCCTGGTGATCCCGAACCCGTCGTATGTGGCGAACGTCAAGGCGCTGATGGCCAGCCAGCCGTGGAACAAGGCGGGCTGAGGCCCGCTCACCCGGTCAGCCCGGTCAGCCCGCTCGTGCGACGGGGCCCGGGACGCGAACCTCTCGCGTCCCGGGCCCCGCTGCTTTCCGTTCCTCGTCGCCGCGCCCGGAGCCGTCGTCAGCCGCGGGCGGCGGTGACGGCGGCGCCCAGCGCCTCCTTGATGCGCGGGCCCAGGCGGGCGAAGCCCAGCTCCTTCATGGCGGCGCGCAGCAGCTCCTCGTCGCTGCGGTCGGTGCCGTCGGCGTCGATCCAGCGGACGATGGCGAGCAGCTCGTCGGCGGAGTAGGCGGTGACGGGGCGGCCGGGGGTGAAGTCCGGCTTCGCGGGGGCGGCCTCGTCGGCGGCCTCGGCCTCGACAACCGGCTCGGGCTCCGCCTCGACGACGGGCTCCGGCTCGACGGTCGGCGCCTCGGCCTCCGCGACCGGCTCGGCCTCAACGACGGTCTCCGGCGCGGCAGTCACGGCCTCGGGCTCGACCTCGACGGCCTCAGCCTCAACAACCGGCTCGGTCTCGGTCTCGGTCTCGGTCTCGGCCTCAACGACCGTCTCCGGTGCGGCAGTCGGCGCCTCGGCCTCGACGGTGACCTCGGGCTCGGCCTCAACGGCCGTCTCGGCCACCGCAGTCGGCTCCTCGACGGCCTCCGGCTCCTCCGCCACGGCCTCGACGGCCTCCGGCTCGGTCTCGACCTCGGCCTGCTCGACCTCGGCCTGCTCCGCCTCGGCGGTCTCCGCCACGACGGTCACGGCGTCCACGACGTCCACCAGGTCGTCAGCGGCCGGGGAGGGCGCCGGGAGGGACACGGCGGCAGCCGGGGCCTCCTCCGTCTCGTTCTCCGTCGCGACCTCCGCGAGCGGCTCGTCGTCGGCGACGACGACGTCCGTCTCCTCGGTCACCGCCGCCTCGGGCTCCTCGGCGTCGGCGGTCTCGACCTCAGCCTCAGCGGCTTCAACCTCGGTGGCCTCAACCTCAACAGGCGCGACCTCGACCTCAACCTCAGCGGCCTCAACCTCAACGGTCTCGGTCTCCGCCGGAGCATCCTCCGCGAGCCCGTCCCGCTGCCCGCTCGCCAGCGCCTGCAGCGCGGCGGCCTCGGCGTTCGCGTCGGCCTCAACCTCGGCCTCAACCTCGACCTCGACGTCGGCCTCAGCCTCAACCTCGGTCTCGGCCTCGGTCTCGGGGGCCTCCGTACCCGCCCCCGCCAGCCCGTCCCGCTGCCCGCCCGCGAGCGCCTGACGCGCCGCGTACGCGGCCTCGGCGGCGCGGCGGTCGGCACGCGCGGCGGCGAGCTCGGCGAGCAGCTCGCCGAGGCCCGCCTCCTCCAGGGTGGCGCGCAGGCCGCGGATGGTGGGCAGCCGGTAGAGGGTGCCCTCGTCGGCCGCGAGGCGCTCGACCAGCTCGACGAGGTCGGCGAAGGCGATCCCGTCGAGGTCGCGGCCGGGCAGCAGGCGGGCGAGTTCGGTCAGGCCGGCGCCGAGCGCCTCGAAGGCCTGGGCGGTGGTCTCGACCAGCTTGCCGTCCGAGGGCACCTTCGGGAGCGTGCCGGCCGGGGCGAGCAGGGCCCAGGCGCGGCGCTCGACCAGGGCGGAGGAGAGGGCCTCGTGCAGGTCCTCGCGGCGGATGCGGCGGTCGTGGGCGAGGGCGGCGGCCTGCTTGCGCAGCGAGCGGCCGCGCAGCCAGGAGACCTTGACGTCCCGCTCCTTGCGCCAGGCGCTGTCGGCGGTGGCGGCGACGAGGGGGCCGAGGTCGGTGTCGTACGCGGCGGGGATGAGGGTGGCGGAGGTGGTGCGCACCCGCTGGAGGGTCTCGACCAGGGCCGCGGTCTGGGTGACGGTGGCCGGCTCGTCGACCCTCACCTCGGTGACGAGGGCGGTGACGGTCTCCCAGAGCTGCTGGAGGTCGCGGCCGCGCAGTTCGGCGAGGACGGTGGAGGCGGCGCGGGCGTCCTCGGGGGTGGCGACGGTGTCGACGGCCGCGTACCAGGCGTGGGTGTCGGCGCTGAGCGTGAAGGCCCCGAGTTCGGCGTAGCGGCCGAGGTCCTCGCGGAGGTCGGGCTCGGCGGCGGCGTCCTGGGGGTCCTTGACGTCGGCGGCGGCGTCGGCGGCGGCGACGTCCGCCGGGTCGGCGGCGTCGGCGTTGCGCGAGTGAAGCACTGTCATGTGAGGTCCGGTTCTGGGCGACGACGGCGGGGCTGGCGGCGAGGGGGCGGCGGACCGGGTGCGCGGGCTGCCCCTGGGCGGGGCCGGGGGCGCGCGGTACGGGCCGCCGGGTGTGGACGCCCAGAATACGGGTGCCCGTTCGAGCCTTGCACGCACCCACCCGTCGGAGGGGCGGGTGTCGCGTGCCGTACCGCCCGCCCGGCCGCTACCGGGGAGGTCCGTCCGGGTGGTGGGGTGCTGGTCCGTGCGGGTGGCCGGTGCCGCCGTCCGGGTGGCGGGGGCCGGGGCGGGGTGGGTGCGCGGGGCGCCGCAGGGCGTCCAGCGGGACCTTGCGGACGGGGCGGCCGAGGGGCGGGCGGTGTCCGGCGCGGGCGAGGGCGGCGAGGTCGACGGGCGCGAGGTACTCGTGCAGCGCCGTGCGGTGCCACCACGCGCCGGTTTCGCGCAGTTCGCGCCATCCGGTGAACCGGTAGAGGTGGAGGGTCGCCCGAATGTGGGTCGGCGGGGCGTCGGGGAAGGGGTTGTGGCGCAGCAGGCGCAGGGTGGCGCGGTCGCCGGTGAGGAGGCGGGCGACGAAGGGCAGGAACCAGGGGCGGGCGTAGGCGGGTGAGATGCCGGCGAACCACATGAGCCAGTCCAGGCGCAGGTGGTAGGGGGCGTACTGGCGGGGCATGCGGCGCACGTCGCCGGGTTTGCCCTTGAAGCCGTACTCGCGCCAGACGGTGTGCGGGGTGAGGACGGCCTCGTCGGTGCCTTCGACGACGACCTCCTGGCGCACGCGGTTGACGCTGCCGAAGGCGCCGTAGGTGTTGACGAGGTGGAGGCGGTCGTAGGAGCGGTTCATGACCTGGTGGCGGGAGATCAGGTTGCGGGCGGGCCGGTAGCTGAGGGCGGCGACGGCGGCGGTGAGGGCGAGGACGAGCAGTTCGTACCAGGCCGGGGCGGGCGGGTAGGTGCGGGGGTGGACGGGCAGGCCGAGGCGGGAGGGGTCGACGGCGGCGAGGGCGAGGGCGACGGTGGCCCAGTTGAGCCAGGCGAAGTTGCCGGAGGCGATCAGCCACAGCTGGGTGGCGACGATCGCGCAGGCGGACCAGCTCGCGATCGACTGGGGCAGGAACAGGCCGATCGGGACGAGGAGTTGGACGAGGTGGTTGGCGGCGGCCTCGGCGCGGTGGACGGGGCCGGGCAGGTGGTGGAAGAACCAGCTGAGGGGGCCGGGCATGGGCTGGGTCTCGTGGTGGTAGCGCAGGCAGGTGAGGTCGCGCCAGCAGCGGTCGCCGCGCAGTTTGATCAGCCCGGCGCCGAACTCGACGCGGAAGAGGAGCCAGCGCATCAGCCACAGGACGAGGGTGGGCGGGGCGGTGTCGGCGTTGCCGAGGAAGGCGGCGAGGGTGCCGGCTTCGAGGAGGAGGGATTCCCAGCCGAAGGAGTACCAGGTCTGCCCGACGTTGACGACGGAGAGGTAGAGCGCCCACAGGACGGCCCACAGGGCGATGGACGCCGCGAGGGGGACGGCGTCGCCGAGCCCGGCGGTGACGGCGGCGGCGAGGGCGGCGCCGCTCCAGGTGACGGTGGCGAAGAAGCGGTCGCTGTAGTGGGCGTGGAAGAGGCTCGGGGAGTCCCGGAAGGGGACGCGGGCGGTGTAGCGGGGCACGGGCAGCATGCCGTCGGCGCCGATGAGGGGGCGGAACTGGGCGGCGGCGTCGAGGAAGGCGATGAGGTAGAGCGCGGCGAGCAGGCGTTGGACGAGCAGGCGGCTCAGCCAGTGGTCGGGGGCGGCGAACCAGGCGGACCAGTCCATGCGGCCCATGCCTACCACCGGCGGGTGGTCGGCGGGGTGCGGCCGTGGCGGGTCGGGCCGGGGGCGGCGGGCGGTTCACCCGCCCGGGCGCCTCAGGCCTTGGCCGGGGACTGTGCCGTGCTGGCGGGGCCGGTGGCCGGGGCGGAGGCGCCGGTAGCCGGAGTGGAGGGGCCCGTCGCCGGGGCGGCTTCGGCGAGGACGGCGACCAGCGGGGCCAGTTCGGGGGCTTCGGCGGCGGTCGCGAGGACCGCCTCCAGGGTGGCGTCGTGGACGGGCCGGGCGGCCTCCAGCAGGGCGCGGCCCTCGGGCGTCAGCTCGGTGTAGATGCCGCGCCGGTCGTCGGCGCAGAGGTAGCGGCCGAGCAGGGCGCGGTCCTCCAGGCGGGCGACCAGGCGGGTGGTCGCGCTGCTGCTGAGGGCCGCCGCGCGGGCCAGCTGCTGCATGCGCATGTGCCAGCCGTCCTGGCGGGAGAGGGCGTCCAGGACGGTGAACTCGACCACGGAGAGCCGGTGTTCGGCCTGGAGGGCCTTCTCCAGGGCGGTGTCGATCAGGCCGTGCAGTGCGGCGAGCGTGCGCCAGCCACTGGCCCGGATCTCGGCCGCGTCGTCGCGCATCGGCATGGCGGGCCTTCCCTTCGCGTTCGCCTGTGGGACTCCTGGGGTCGGGCGTGCGCCCTTCCGTCCAGTATGACAGTCGACGCCCACTACCGGCCCGTGCAACTACCAGGGAGTCTCCTCACCCCTCCCCCGCCCAGGCGGCGGCGCACAACGCTGTGGCCAGGGCCTCGGTGTAGCAGGCGGCGGCCAGCCAGGCGGTGGCGAAGCCGTCGTGGTCGTCGGCGAGGACCCGGCCGAACACGTCGCGGCGACGGCCGGCGGACTCGGCCCGCAGGCCGTCGAGCAGGTCGGCGGCCGTGGCCAGCCCGGCGGCGCGCAGCAGGCGGCGGTCAGCGGCGGCGGCCTCGCCGGGGGCGAGGGCGTGGCGGCCGGTGGTGACGGTCTGCGCGACGCGGCGGGCGAGGACGTGGACGGGCGGGCTCAACGGGGTTTCGGCGGTGGCGGGTTGGGGCTGCCGCAGCCCGGCCGGGGCGGGCAGGTCGGCGGTCTGGAGGCGTTCGAGGCCGAGGTTCGCGCGGCCCGCGCGGGCGGCGGGCAGGGTCGGGCCCTCGGCCTCCTCCCGTGCCGGGGTGCCGAGGGCGAGCAGGCGCAGCTCGGGGCGGTCGGCGCGCTCCAGGCGGCCGATCACCCGCAGGCGCAGCCCGGGGGCGGTGGCGAGCAGGGCGAGGTTCTCCCGGTACGGCAGCCCGGGGTGCTCGTGCCCGGCGGTCAGCGCGAGGACGAGGTTGCCGGGGCCGTCCGCCGTGCCGTCCTCGGGGCCGTTGTCTGCGGCGTTGTCTGCGGCGTTGTCTGCGATGTCGTCGCAGCGGGCGAGCAGCTGCGGGGCGCCGTCGGGGCCGGTGGGGGCCGCGCCGAGGAGGGTGACGTCCAGGAAGAGCAGGTCGGAGCCGGCCGGGCGGCTCTCGTACGGGGTCTCCTGCGCCGCGAGGGCCCGGGCGACCTGCTCGGCCACGGGGACGGCCCACAGCCGGGCCGCCGGCTCCGCCGTCCACGCCGCGCCCGTGGCGCGCACGGCCCGTACGGAGGCGCCCGCGCCGAGGCGGCCGGTGGCGGAGCGGGTGGCGCCCTGGACGGACAGGCCGGCGCGGCTGAACTCGCGGTGGCTGAGCGAGGCGTCGCCCAGGCGCACCGGCCGGCTGCCCGCGCCGACCGCCTGGCCGGGGGCGGCGGCCGCGTCGGTGTGCGGCATCACCTCGGCGAGGGTGCTCAGCCGCCCGTCCGCGTCCACCGCCCAGCTGAGCGTGCCGGCGTGGGTGGCGGTCAGGACCGGTTCGGCGAACAGGCCGTACAGGCGCAGCCCGCCCTCCGGCTCGTACGCCTGGCGGGCGGTGCCGCGCAGGTCGGCGAGCGGGGTGTGCCGCTGCTCGGCCGTCAGGGCGGTGGTGACGTCGAGCAGCTCCCGCAGGGCGGCGACGAGATCGACGAGCCGGTGCTCGGGGGCGCCGGAGCGGGCGGCGCGCAGGCGGCTCACCACGGCGACGGCCGCGGCGGCCGGGCGGTGCAGGCCGGCGAGCCGGGCGCCGTGGGCGGCGCGCAGCAGTTCGGCCTGGGCGACGGCCCCGGCCGCGCTCACCCCGGCGGCGAGCAGGGCGCCCGCGGCGCGGTGCAGGTGGCGGGCGGCGGCGAGTTCGGCGGGGGTGGGTTCGGCAGGGGCGGGTTCGGCGGCGTCGGGGGCCTGCGGTTCGGGCGCCCCGGGGCGGGGGCCGTCGGCCGGGGCTTCGGCGGGCTGCGCCGGGTCCGGGTCGGGCGCGCCTTCGGCGAGGGGGCACAGGGTGACGGCCGCGGCCCGGTGCACGCAGGCCGGGGCGAGGAGGCAGCCGCAGCGCACGTCGGCTGCCGTGGCGACCAGCCCGTCCGGGGCGTGGAGGACGAGAAGGGTCTCCTCGTCGACCTCCACCCGCCACTGGCCGTCGGCCCGGGTGGCCGGGCACCGGGCCAGTTTCGCGGCCGCGCCGTCCAGCCGCTTCTGCAGCCGGGCGCTCAGCCCGGCGACCACCTCGGCGACCACCTCGGGCCGCACGGCCGGCCAGTCGCCGGCGCTCGTCGTCACGCTCATCGGACCTTCTCCCCCACCCAGCGGGCCAGTTCCAGCGGGCTCAGCGCCGCCACGGGCATGCCGGCCGCGACCAGTTGGCCGGCGACCGCCTTCGAATAGCGGGCCGTGCCGGTGTCGTCCAGCGAGGCGCAGCCGAGCAGCTGCACGCCGGAGTCGACCAGGGCCCGGGTCTGGGCGAGCAGGGGGCCCAGCGGGCCGCCCTCCTCGAAGTCGCTGATCACCGCGACCAGGGTGCGCGAGGGCACCGTGACCATCGTGCGGGCGTAGCGCAGGCCGGCCGCGATGTCGGTGCCGCCGCCGACCCGGACCTCCAGCAGCAGGCCCAGCGGGTCGTCGACGCGTTCGGTCAGGTCGACGACCTCGGTGGAGAACGCGACGAAGTGGGTGCTCAGCGCGGGCACCCCGGCCAGGATCGCGGCGGTGAGCGCCGCCCAGACCGTCGAGGCCTCCATCGATCCGGAGACGTCGACGACGAGGACCAGGCGCCAGTCGTTCGCCTGCTTGGCCCGCGTCCGGAACACCGGGCGCTCGGGCACGATCAGGGTGCCTCCGTCGGGGCCGGGGCGGGCGGTGGCGAGGTTGGCGCGGATGGTGCGGTCGAGGTCGAGGCCGCCGCCGGGGCGGCGGGAGGGGCGCGGCACGGCGATGCCGGTCAGCGCGGGGCGCAGCCTGGTCGCGAGTTCGCGGCTCAGCTCGTCCACGAGGCGGCGCACCAGGGGGCGCAGCTTGGCCAGACGCGCCTCGGGGAGGCCGCCGGCGTGGTCGAGCACGGTGCGCAGCAGGTCGACGGAGGGCTGGACGGCGGCGGGGTCGATGGCCTCCAGGGCGTCGGTGCGGCCCCGGGCGACGGCGGCGGCGAGGACCTCCTCCCGTACGCCCGGGCCGAACAGCGCCTCCAGCTCCTCGGCCCACTCGCGGACTCCGGGGTAGGGCGCCTCGCGGCCGCCCCGGCTGCCGCGGCTGTCCAGGCCGGGGCCGGAGCCCTCGCCGTGGCCGGTGCCGTACAACTCGTCGAGTGCGGTGGCGAGTCGGGCGCCGCGGCCCTGCGGGGCGGCGGCGCCGGGGCGGCCGAGGAGCAGGCGCCAGCGGTCGGCGGGGGCGATGGCGTGGGGGGTGGCGGGTGTCGCCGGTGCGGCTGCTTCCTCGGTCTCGGGCTCGGCCTGCGGGTGTCCGGCCGTTCCCCGGATCAGTCCGCGGCGGGCGAGGGCGGCCCGGGCGGCGAGGTCGGCGCGGACCCAGCCGGCGAGGACGGCGGGGCCGGCCTCCTCGGGCAGGTCGGTGAGCCGGGCGCCGAGGCGCTCCTCGACGAGGGTCAGCAGGCGGTCCCGGGCGGCGGGGCTGAGGGTGTCGAAGCCGCCGCGCAGGGCGGGCAGGCGCGCGAGGAAGGCGTCGTCGGTGAGGGAGCCGACGCGCTCCAGCACGGGCTCCAGCGCCTCGGGGGCGCTGTCGAAGAGGCCCTCGGCGGCGGTGAGCAGCCCGACGAGGCTGCGCCCGAGCACGCGGCGGGCCTCCGGCCCGGTCGCCCCGTCGACCCAGGACGCGGCCCGCCCGCCCAGCACCTCCGGCGCCTCCTGCCCGAGCAGCACCCGCACGGCCCCGGCGGCGCCCCGCACCAACGGGCTCCCCCGCTCGGCGAGTTCGGCCAGCGCGTGCGCCAGTCTCACCCCGCCCCGCAGATCCGCCCGCCGCGCCAGCTCCACCAACGCCCGCGCGTCCCCGGGCTCGTCCGACCCGGCCACCCCCTCGACCTGCCGCACCGCCGCCACCGTCAACACCTCGACGGCGGCAGCGACCGGTCCGCCTTCGGTCGCCCCACGGCCGGACGCTCCGGCCGCGGCTGCGCCGGCGGCGGGCACTGCGACAGCGCCCGCCGCCGAAGTGGAACCGGCCGGCACGTGGGCGGCCGACGTGCCGGACTCGCCCCCGCGCGCATCGGCCTGCACGGGCGGGCCGGAGACGAGGACGCCCGCCCGGGCGTTGGCGCGCTCGGTGTCGAGGTCGGCCACCGGAACAACCACCGGCCCGAGCGCGGGCGCGCCGGTGCCGAGCGGGACGGCACCCGCCTGGGCGGAGGCGTGGCCGGGCTCCGAGGCGCCTGCTGATGGCGAGGTCGCCGCGATCTGGCCGGGCGCGGCGGAGCCGTCGCCCTGCCCGTCGGCACCAGGCAGCGCGATGTGCTCGCCTGCCCGGGCATCGACGCGTTCGCGGCCGATGCCAGCCGCCGAAGCGGTCGCCTCCCCTGGCGCAGGGGCGCCGTCAGCGGGCGTAGCCGCGCCCGGCGGGGACGCAGTCGGCTGGCTCTCGCCCTGCGCGGGCGTTGCGGGTGTGCCCGCCCGGGTGTTGGCGCGATCGGGGGCGGGGGTGCCCGGGAGGGTGGTGGGGTCGAGGGGGAGGTGGGAGGCGGTGAGGCGGTCGAGGAGGGTGAGGCCGGCGAGGAGGTCGGGGAGGGTGGCGGTGGTGGGGAGGACGGTGGTGAGTTGGGTGAGGCGGGTGGTGGCGAGGGCGGGGAGGGCGCAGGAGGCGGCGGCGGTGAGGCCGTCGATGATCTCGCGCGGGGTGGGCTGGTCGGTGAGCTGGGCGCGCAGGGCGCCTTCGGCGGCCTGGGCCGGGGTGACGCCTCGGGTGGAGGCGACGGTGAGCATGGCGGCGGTGGCCGGGGTCCAGTGGAGGGTCCAGCGGGTGCCGAGGGTTTCGAGGCCGCCGGCGCCGGTGGTGGGGACGGGCTCCGCGTAGGGGACGGCGCAGGCGGTGAGGCGGTGGAGGAGGATTTCGCGGCGGCGGTCGAGGGGGCTGCGCAGGGAGTCCAGGCGCAGGTCGCGGGGGCCGGGGTCGTCGGGGCCGGGGAGGCCGAGGTCGGCGAGGAGGGCCTCGACGGCGGGGGCGAGGCCGCTGCGCGGGGCGGCGGGGGTGGGGCGGCCGGTGCGGGTGCCGATGAGGACGCGTTCGAGGGCGCGGGCGACGGCCCGGCCCCGGCCGAGGGGTTCGCCCTGGGCGAGGACGGTCTGGACGGCTTCGACGAGTTCGCCGCGCCCGGGGGCGGCGTGGCCGCGCAGGCGGGCGAGGTCGCCGGCGAGGCGGACGATCTCGCGGGAGTCGGCGGGGCCGCTGGGGTGGTCGTCGGCGCGCAGGGCTGCGCTGATGCGCACGGCGGTCGTGGTGAGCGCGTCCTGGAGGCGGTGCGGGTCTCCGGCGGCGTCGAGGACGGTGTGCTGCCATTCCGGGTCGCGGATGCCGGCCGGGTAGCCGGAGCGGGCGTCGAGCAGTGGGTAGGTGTAGGGGATCAGGGACAGGACGTGGCCGGACTCGCCCGGGCCGGGGGCCCGGTCCTCGGAGGCGGGGCCGTCGAGGAGGGCGGGGGCGTGGAAGGCGCCGACGACGACGGCCGCGCGCCGCCCGCCTTCGGTGGCCTCCCGGATGCGGGCGCGCATCCAGGCTTCGCGCCGTGCGTCGTAGGGGTCGACGCCGGGGCCGGTCTCGGCGTCGTGGCGCATGGCCCAGCCGACGAGGAGGGCGGCGCGGCGGACGGCTTCGGGGGTGGAGCCGGGGGCGGCCGTCTCGACGAGGCGGTCCCACAGGTCGTCGTCACCGGCGCGGCCAGTGAGGCGGTGGCGCAGCGCGTCCCCGAGGCGGGGGCCGCCGCCCTCAGCTGCCGCCGGGGCGGCGGTGCGCGGGGCGCGGTGGGTGAGGGGCAGGTCGCAGGCGAGGGCGGGGACGCCGTGGCGTCGGGCCCAGCGCAGGGCGACGAGTTCCGGGGAGAAGTCGGCGAACGGGTAGAAGGCGGGCCCGCCGGCCTCGTCGGCGCCCGCGGGGGCGGCGGCGAGGGCGACGGGGGCGGTGGTCCGTTCGTCGGCGAGGTGGTCGAGCCAGGGCTGGAACTCGGCGGGGAGTTCGATCAGCACCGTCTCGGGGCGGGCGGCGTCGAGCAGCGCGGGCAGGACCGCGCTGAGGGACGGCGCGTGGTGGCGCACGCCGATCAGGTAGGGCCCGGGCCGGGCGGTGCCGGTGGCGGCGAGGCGGTCGGCGGCTGCCGTGACGAGGGCCTCGTCGGTCTCGGTGCGCGTCTGCGCGCTGCTCAACGTCCGCATGTGCTCAGGCCTCCAGTGCCGATCGAAGGTCCCACAGGGTGCGCCAGGTGGCGGCGCCCTGTTCGGCGCGGCGGCGCACCGGGCCGTCCCAGTAGCCGAGGAGCCGGGCCGCGTCGGCCGGGTCGTCCTTGCGGACGACGCCGAGGAGTTGGCCGGGCAGGCGGCCGAGGAGGTCGCCGCCGTCGGGCAGGTAGGCGGCGGTGACGCCGAGGGCGGTGGCGACGGAGACGGCCTCGGCGGTGCTCATGACCGTGGAGGGCCTCTCCACGTCCCAGCCTTCGGTGGAGCGGCCGGTGCGCAGGTCGCGGAAGGCGGTGACGAGGGCTTCGAGGACGGCGTCGTCCACGCCGTAGGCGGCGCCGGCGCGGGCGACGGCGGCCGTGGACTGGCGGCGGACGAGGTCGACCTCGGCGGCGAGGCTGCCGATGGGGCCGACCGTCTCGAAGTTGAAGCGCCGTTTGAGGGCGGCGGACATCTCGCTGACGCCCTTGTCGCGCAGGTTGGCGGTGGCGATCAGGGTGAAGCCGGCGGCGGCGTGCAGCTGGCCGTCCGGGGTGCCCGCCAACTCGGGGACGGCGATGCGGCGTTCGGAGAGCAGGGAGACGAGGGCGTCCTGCACCTCGGGCAGGCAGCGGGTGACCTCCTCGACCCGGGCGACGGCCCCGGTGGTCATGGCGGTGAGCACCGGGGAGGGGACGAGGGCGTCGCGGCTGGGGCCCTTGGCGAGCAGCAGGGCGTAGTTCCAGCCGTACTTGAGCTGGTCCTCGGTGGTGCCGGCGGTGCCCTGGACGGTGAGCGCGCTGGTGCCGCAGACGGCGGCGGCGAGCAGTTCGGAGAGCATGGACTTGGCGGTGCCGGGCTCGCCGACGAGGAGCAGGCCGCGCTCTCCGGCGAGGGTGACGACGCAGCGTTCGACGAGGGCGCGCTCGCCGACGAACTTCTCCTCGATGGCGAGGCTCTTGCGGCCGGCCTTGAGCTTCTCGCCGCCGCTGCCCATGACGAAGGTGACGACGGCGCGCGGGGTGAGCCGCCAGCCGGGCGGGCGGGGGCCGCTGTCGTGGGCGGCGAGGAACTCCAGTTCGGCGGCGTGCTTCTCCTCGGGCGGGACGATCTGCCGCTCGGGGACGCCGGGGACGCCGGGGGCAGTGGGCGTGGTGGGCGTGGTGGTGGTCATCGGCGGGCCTTCCTGCGCTTGCCGGTCTGGAGCTCTTCGTAGCCGGGGACGTCGCCGTCGAGGGTGCGCCGCCAGGCGAGGGCGAACAGCTCGGGGACGGGGTGGTGGGGCAGGGCCGGCTGGTGGGTGGCGGTGGGGTAGAGGGCGGACTTCCAGGTCTCGACGGGCAGGGCGGGGCTCTTGGCCTCCTGCCAGCCGCCGGGCAGGAAGAGGCTGCGGCCGGCGCGGGCGCGCTTGGCCTCCAGGACGAGGCCGGTGGCGGCGAGTTCGGCGCGGGCCTGCTTGAGGCGGGCGGGCTTCCAGCCCGTCCAGCGGGCGGTGTTGCGGTCGGTGGGGTCGGGCAGGGCGAGGAGTTGGAGGTAGAGGGCGGCCGCGTCCTCGGAGAGGCCGTGGGTGCGGGCGGCCTCGGCGACCAGCTCGGGCACGGAGTGCTGGGGGTTCTGCAGCCAGGCTCCGGCGGCGCCCTCCCCGGGGGTGGCGGCCGTCTCGGGGATGGTTCCGGCTTCGGGGGCGGCGACGAGGCGTTCGACCGCGCCGTCGATGACGGCGCCGACGGCGAGCTGGTCGCTGCCGTACCAGGAGCTGCCGCGCAGCCCGTCGATCAGGGCGAGCAGCGGGTCGTCCGAGCCGGTGAGGCCGGAGGGGCGCATCCACACCCATTCGGTTTCGCTGTTGTACGGGGTGAGGACGGCGGCCGGGCCGCAGTGGACGCGCCCGTCGGCGTCGGCGCCGCCTTCGGCGGGCAGGCCGTAGTGGGCGCGCAGGGCGGCGGCCATGGAGCCGCCCTTGGCGGTGTAGACGATGTGGAAGTCGAGGAGGAGCTCCGGGTCGGCGAGGCGGGTGCGCAGCCTGGCGGCGGCTTCGGGCAGCAGGGGGCGCAGCGGGCTGTCGGCGGGCAGGTGGTAGGCGAGCCAGCGCAGGGCCTGGACGCTCTGGTGGAGGTCTCCGCGGCCGGGGACGGCGGTGGCGTCCTCGGGTTCGAGGCGGCCGTTGCCGTCGGCGCTGGTGCGGAAGCGGGTGGTGCGGGCCATCCACGGGGTGGTGGCGGAGTTGAGGACGGCCTCGATGTGTTCGATGGAGGCGCCCTTGACGGCGGCCTGGGTGTCTTCGGGGAGGGTGACGAGCCGTCCGAAGTGGCGGGTCCAGGTCTCGGCGGCGGCGCGGACGTCGGGGCCGTCGGTCCACAGGGTCTTCGGGTCCTCCGTGAGGAGGGCGCCCCAGACGTCGTGGATGTGGGCGTAGGTGTGCCGGCGCAGCCATTCCTTGGCGGCCTGGGCCTCGCCGACCTTGAGGCCGAGTTCGGCGATGCGCTCGGCGGGCAGGTTGAGGCCGCTCCAGTGGAGGAGGGAGGGCGTGGGGCAGAGCAGGAGGGTGGCGCGGGCGGTGCCGATGCCGGTGAGGTCGGCGAAGGCCTCGGCGCGGGCGCGGTCGAAGGGGACGCTGCCGCGCAGGGCGGCGAGGCGCCAGAACCTCTCGACCCAGGCGGCGCCGATGCGTTCGTGGGTGTCGCGTTCGTCGACGGTGGTGAAGTGGGCGACGGGGCCGAACTCGCCGCTGGGGTCGTGGTCGACGGCGAGCCATTCGACGATGCCGTCGTTGTGGTGGTGGGTGGTCAGGGCGAGGACGACGACGGTGCGCCCGCCGCGGCGCAGCACCTGGCCCTGGCGGGGGATGGCCGGTTCGGCGCTGTGGCTGGGCTTGCCGGTCTCGCGCAGGGTGATCTGGCGCAGGGTGGCGCCGCGGTCCGCGAGGACGCCCTTGCTGAGTTCCCCGAGGAGGTAGACGAGGGAGGAGCGCAGGGCGGGCTCGGTGAGCGGGTTGGTGATGCCGAGGGCGATGACGTGGAGCCGGCCGAGCAGGCGCAGCCAGCCCTGGCTCTCGGGGCCGCCTTCGAGCGGGAGGGTGGCGGGGGTGGTCCAGTCGTCGCCCTGGGCGGGCGGCGGGTCGGCGAGGAGCCTGGTGACGGTGCGCAGGTTGGTGGCCGTCCACCAGCGGTTGCGCTGGTTCCAGCCGCCGCCGAAGCCTCCGAGGTCGGGGAGGACGGCGGTGACGGCCTCGCTGAGCTGCTGGTCGTCGGCGTGGTCGGGCCGGTACTCGGCGGTCTTGGCCTTGACGCGCCGGACGGCCTCGGGCTGGGTGACGAACCGGGAGACGCGGTCGAGCAGGTCGGCGGCGGCGCGGGCGCGGCCGGCGACTCCGGCGAGCAGCAGGGGGTGGCCGATGCCGGGCAGGAGTGCGGCGACGGCGGTGACGGGCAGGGTGGTGCGGCTGGGCTCGCCTTCCTGGGCGAGGCGGCGGCGTGCGCCGTGGACGGTGAGCCAGCGCTGCTCGTCCTCGGGGACGGGCCGGGTGTCGACGGGCCAGGCGGCGTCGACCAGTCGGGCGGCGAGGGCGTGGTCGACGCCGCGCAGGGCGCGGGAGCCGGCCTCGTCGCGGGGGCGCAGGCAGTGCCAGTGCTCGACGGGCGGGACGAGGGCGGTGCCGGCGGCGGCGAGGTGGCCGGGGCGGCAGGACTGGAGGTCGGCGGTGCGGTCGGCGGGGGCGGTCACGTCGGGCAGGGCGAGGGAGAGCCTGTCGCTGTGGTTCGTCCCGGAGGGGCCGAGGAGAACGGGGCGGCCCTCGCCGGGCAGGGCGAGCCGGCCGACGGCGACGGTCTCGGGGTGGTCGCCGGCGACGGGCAGGACGATGCGGTGCCCGCCGGCGGTGACGGTGGTGGCGGTGCGGCCGGGGTCGACGCGGACCCAGTGGCCGAGGACGGTGCCGTCGGTGCCGAGCGGGGTGTCCTCCAGGCCGGGCTGGAGGGGCATCAGCCGGGTGCTGCCCCAGTCGGGGCGGCCGTCCCGGGCGTTGGCGGCGATGACGGGCGGCTCGCAGGCGCGGCCGGTCGCGCCGGTGCGCGCGTCGAGCTCGTGGGGGCCGAAGGTGCCGTCGACGTGGCGCACCGTCCAGTGGCCGGTGCCGTCGCCGAGGACGAGGTACTCCTCGGGCAGGCGGGTGTCGCCGGCGTGCAGGGGGCGTTCGCCGTGGGTGCGGCCGCCGCCGGGCAGCGGGAGGGAGGGCTTCTCGGGCGTGATGTCGCCCCAGTGGTAGCCGGTGACGGTGGTGCCGACGATCTCGACGGTCTGGTCGGGGCGGCCGGACCAGTAGCCGACCTGCTTGTTGTCCTGCTGCCAGGTGACGAGGAGTTCGCCGTCGACGAAGCGGGTGCGGGGGCGGTTCCAGTGGTCGAGCTTGGGCAGGCGCAGGGTGTGGTCGAGGACGACGCCCTCGGGGCCGACGACGAGGGCGCGGCCCTTGCGGACGAGGACGAGGTGGGGCCAGGACTCCTCGATGTCCAGGCCCTTGAGGGCGCCTCCGCCGTAGCCGGGGGTGTCGGGCCTGTCCGGGGCCTCCCCGTCGGCCGGGTCTCCGGAGGTGGAAGCGGAGGCGGAGGCGGCTGCCGGGTCGACCGGGTCGGCGAGGGAGGCGACGGCCTCCTCCAGGGCGGGCCAGCCGAGTTCGTCGAGGATGCCCGCGCTGAGGGCGTCGGCGAGCAGCGCGGCGACGTCGAGGGCGGCGATCCGTTCGGCGGCGGCCGGGGCGATGTCGCGGACGGTGTCGCGGTGGGCGCCGAGGGAGCGGACGAGGTCGGCGGCGCCGGCCAGGCCGCGGGCGGCGGTGATCTCGTCGGCGCGCTCCTCGGCCCATTCGACGAACAGCTCCCGCAGCACGGGCAGTGCGGGCGCCTTGCGGACGACGGCGATGTCCCAGGCGGGCGGGGTGGAGGTGCGCAGCAGCGGCCGGAAGCGCTTGTCGGCGGCGAGGGCGGCGAGGGCGGCGCCGGTGTCGTCGCCCTGTTCGGCCCAGTGCTTGACGCCCAGGCGCAGGTCGGCGGGCGGGTCGGCGAGGGGGATGTCGGCGGCGAGCAGGAGGTCGAGGATGTCGAGGTGGTGGTACTCGCCGCGCAGGCCGGCGAAGGGGTCGACGGGGACGGCGTCCTCGCGCAGGCGCGGCGCCATCCGGTCGAGGAGGGCGAGGGTGGCGGGGCAGCGGGTGCGGGCGGGCCAGCCGCCGCGCAGGTGGCGGCACCAGGCGGCGAGCCAGGTGGCGGCGGGTTCGGCGCCTTCGGCGCGGGGGCCGGTGAGCTGCTCCTCGGCGCCGGTCTCGGCGAGCAGGGAGAGCCAGGCGGTGTCGCGTTCGGCGGCGTTGCCGCCGTCGGACTCGGGCAGCAGCTCGAGGAGGCGGGCGCGGACGGTGGGTTCGCGCTTGCCGAGTTCGACGATCCGGGCGTGCCAGGACTTCCAGAAGGCGGCGGGGGCGCGGTTGACGGCCGGGGAGTCGAGGAGTTCGGCGAGCAGGGCCTGTTCGGCCTCGTCGCGGTCGAGGCCGGCGGCGCGGATGAGGGCGCGGGCGTCCTCGGCGACTCCGGCGTAGGGGGCCATGCCGGCGGCGGAGCGCTCGGTGCACAGCTGGCGGAAGCGCTGCCAGGCGGTGAGCGGGTCGAGGCGCTTGGAGAGCTCCTTGACGTACTGGCGCAGGGCCTTGACGGTGAGGGCGCCGGCGAGGGCGAACTCGAGGAAGACGGCGCGCAGCCGCTCCTCGTCGACGGTCAGGCCGTGGGTGCGCTCGGCCTCGCGGGCCTTGCCGAACCAGGCGGCGGCGTAGGTCTGGTTGCCCTGGGCGAGGAAGACGCGGCCGACCTCCTCGCAGTAGGTGGGCAGGAAGTGCGGGACGGTGCGGCCCAGGCGGGTGGCGAGCTCGCCGAAGCCGTCCTTGGCGGCGCCGGGCTTGGACTTGACCTGGCGGGCGAGCCGTTCCATCTCCTTGACGAGGGCGAGGGCGTGGTGGCCGTTGGCGGGGTCGTTGACGAGGGCCCAGGCGGGGAAGCCGAGGGCCTCCTGGCGGACCTGGCCGACCTCGGCGGGTTCGCTCTCGGGGGTGAGGCCGAGGAAGTCGAGGGCGGCGTCCTCGGCGGGGCCGAGCGCGCCGGGGACGAGCCGGACGACGCGGCGGCCGTCCAGGGCGGGGTGGGCGTAGGTGCGGGCGGTGAGCACGTCGGCGGCGGAGTCGGGGCGGCCGGCGTCGGGCAGGGTGCCGGCGGGCAGGACGGCTCCGGCGTCGAGCAGGGCAGCCGCGGTGACGGCGCCCGCGGCGCCGCCTGCGGTGGTGGTGGCGGTCATTCGGTTTCCTCCCCGGTGATCGTGCGGCCCGCGTACAGGGCGGCGGCCATGCGCATGCCCTCGGACCAGGCGACGGGCCCGACCTCGGACAGCGGCAGGGCGCGGCCGTCCGGGCCGGCCCAGCTGAGCGGGCCCGTCTCGCAGGCGTCGTACTCGTAGTAGTCGCCGACCCAGACGCGGGCCTCGACGGTGCGCCCGCCCTCGGTGACGGGCTGGACGGCGTAGCCGCCGCGCACGCGGCAGCCGAGGCGGGTGCATCGGCCGACGAGCTCGCGCAGCTCGCGGTAGCGGCCGCCGGCGTACTCGTCGACGACGGTGCCCGCGGGGGTCTCGGCGGGCTTGTGCCAGACCTCGCGGTAGAGCTGCTGGACGCGCTGGGAGACGCCGAGTTCGACGGCGAACTCGCGCAGCTCCTCGAGGTCGGGCAGCAGGACGGGGTGGGGTATGAGGACCTCGCCGTCGGTGAGCCGGACGGTGTCCCCGTCGAGGTCGACGAGGCCGAGGCCGCGTTCGGCGTCGGCTCCGCGCAGGAAGCCGGTGACGGAGCCGTCGGGGCCGGTGACGACGAGGTCGCGCAGGACGGCCTGCCAGGACTCGTCGGCCCAGACGGCGGTGAGCACGGCGGCGGGCACCGGCAGGGAGCGGACCATCCATCGCTCGGCGTCGTCCAGGCAGCGCCGGTCGTGGCCCTGGAGCCACTCGGCGAGCTGCTTGAGCTGGGTGACCACCGGGTCGTCGTTGAGTTTGGACGGGAGGGACTTCAGGTCGCGGCCGGCCGCGTTGCGGCACAGCACCCTGCCCTCCTCGTCGAGCGTGACGCGGTAGCCCCCCGCGCCCGTCTCCACCCATGCCACGGCCGTACTCCTCCCACCCGGAAAACGGGAAAGTCGTCATTC
This sequence comes from Kitasatospora sp. NPDC101183, assembly GCF_044767945.1. Classification (NCBI taxonomy): domain Bacteria; kingdom Bacillati; phylum Actinomycetota; class Actinomycetes; order Kitasatosporales; family Streptomycetaceae; genus Kitasatospora; species Kitasatospora sp. NPDC101183. The sequence goes on from NZ_JBIWOW010000002.1 coordinate 215,875, forward strand.
GGAACGGCGCCGCCTTCGATCCGAAGGCGAGCGGCGATGCGAGGAACGTAGCGAGGCCCACTGACAACGCGACGGGCGGGTCCCCCCTAGTTCTTGACCTGCGGAGTTCAAACCGCTCGCACGAGTGAACGAGACCAACGAACCGACGGCGCGCCGCACTTGGGCTGTACACGGCAAGTGCATGGGCGGCACGGGCGGACGCGGGGGAACGCGAAGTGCCCGGCACCCCCGGGGAAGCGGGGGTACCGGGCACTGAGGGCACGGAGGGAGGAGACGTCAGACGGCCGGGGCGCGGGGCACGATCACCGGCGCCCCGTCCCCCGGAGCGGCCAGCACGTGGCTGTCGATGTCGTACAGCGCCCGCACCAGCGCCGCGTCCACCACCTCGCGCGGCGGCCCGCAGGCCACCAGCGCGCCGTCGCGCAGCGCCACCACCAGGTCCGCGTAGCGCGCCGCCGCCGCGAGGTCGTGCAGCACCATGACGACGGTGCGCCCGCCCGCCGCGACCCGGCGCACCAGCTCCAGCACCTCGACGGCGTGCCCGAGGTCGAGGGCGCTGGTCGGCTCGTCGAGCAGGACGACGGGCGTGTCCTGGGCGAGCACCATGGCCAGCCAACAGCGCTGGCGCTGGCCGCCGGAGAGCCGGTCGAGGCGCCGCCCGGCCAACTCCTCGACGCCGGTGGCGCGCAGGGCCCCGGCGGTGAGCCGCTCGTCCTCGGGCGACCACTGCCGGAACAGCCCCTGGTGCGGGTGCCGGCCGTAGCGCACCAGCCCCTCGACGGTGACGGCCTCGGGCGCCTGCGGGCTCTGCGGCAGCAGCGCGATGCGGTGCGCGGCCTGGCGCGGGCGCAGCCGCCACACGTCCTCGCCGCCGACCAGGACGCGCCCGCCCTCCGGCCGGTGCAGCCGGGCGACGGCCCGCAGCAGGGTGGACTTGCCGCAGCCGTTGGGGCCGACCACGGCCACCACCTTCCCGGCGGGGACGGCGAGGTCCACCCCGGAGAGCACCGGGCGGCCGGGGCCGTAGCCCGCGGTGAGCCCTTCGATCGTCAACTCCATGCCGTCCCCCCGGGGTTCGCGAGTCTGCTGATGTGCGGCGGGGTCAGGACGCGGCGCCGAGGGCCTTGGTGATGTCGGCGATCACCGCGTCCGCCGCGAGCGGGCCGCCGCGGGTGGACCACACGGAGCCGTCGACGGTGACGGCGTGGTTGTTCTTCACGGCGCCCAGTTCCTGGTAGGCGGGCTTGGACTGGACGTCCTTGAGCGCCGACTTGCCGTCGTCGGTGAGGGTGGACAGGAACAGCCAGTCGCCGTCGATCTCATTGAGCTTCTCCAGGCTCAGCGCCGGGCTGTGGGCGTTGCCGTCCTTGTCCTGCGCGGCCGGGCGGGTCAGGCCCATGTCGAGGGCGACACCGCTGGAGAACTGCTTCTTCTCCATCCAGCTGGGGCCGGTGGGGTTCCAGCGGACGATGGAGACGGCGGCGCCCTTGTTCTTGCCGAGGTCGCCGCCGGCCTTGGCGGCCTTGGTCTCGTAGTCGGTGATGACCTTGTTGGCCTGGTCGAGCTTGTTGACGGAGTTGCCGATGCCGCGGAAGGCGAGCTTCCAGTCGTCGGTGGGCGCCATGGTGACGAGGGTGGCGGGGGTGATCTCGCGCAGCTGCTTGAGCATCTGCTCGTCCTGCATGTCGCCGGCCAGGATGAGGTCGGGCTTGGCGGCGATGACCTTGTCCATGACGGGCTGGAGCAGGTTGCCGACCACGGGAATGCCCTGGACCTTGTCCTTGAGGTACGCGGGCGGCTCGGCCAGGCCCTGGCCGTTGGTGATGCCGACGGGCTTGACGCCGAGGGCGAGGACGGCGTCGAGGTCCTCCTGGGTGAGGGTGACGACGCGCTTGGGCTCGGCGGGGATCTCGACGGCCTTGCCGGTGGCGTCCTTGACGGTCCGCTTGCCGCCGCCGGCCGCGTCGGCCGCCGGGGAGCCGGAGGCGGAGGAGCCCGAGGAGGACGAGGAGCCCGAGGAGCCGCAGCCCGTGAGCAGCAGGGCGACCGCCCCGGTGGCGGCCAGCGCCTGGGCCGCGCGGCGGCGGGCGGGGCTGAGCGGGCGACGGGCGAACGGCATGGGTGCCTCCGGGCAGCGGTGGTACGGGTGTTGGGCGCGCCGGGCGTCGGGAGGGCCCGGGCTGCGCGGCGACGGCGCGCCATCGGGGCGCCTCGACCATTAGGTTAGCCTTACCTTATGACATTGTCGCAACCGGGCGTCCACGCACCGTCCGCACCGCCGCCCCCGGACGACAGCCGGACCCCCGGCCCGGGGAAGTCCCGCCGCAGCACCTGGACGGGCTGGCCCCTGGCCGTCGGCGCGGTCGTCCTGCTGCTGGCCCTCGCGGCGCTGTCCCTGTCCGTCGGCGCCGGGGAGATCGGCCCCGGCCGCGTCCTGGACTACCTGCTGGGCCGCGACGGCGCCCGCGCGGACGGCCGGCTCGCCCTCGTCGTCGGCGACCTGCGCATGCCGCGCACCGTCACCGCCCTGCTCGTCGGCGCCGCACTCGGCGTCGCTGGCGCCCAGTTGCAGACCGTCACCCGCAACCCGCTCGCCGAGACCGGCCTGCTCGGCGTCAACGCCGGCGCCTCCCTGGGCGTCGTCGCCGGCATCGCCCTCCTCGGCGTGCAGAGCTCCTACGGCTACCTCGCCCTCGCCTTCGGCGGCGCCGTCCTCGCCAGCGCCCTGGTGATGCTCGTCGCGGGCAGCCGCGGCGGCGGCTCCCCGATGCGCCTGGTGCTCGGCGGCTCCGCCGTCGCCGCGATCTTCCGCGGGCTCACCGACGTGCTGGTCGTCAACTCCCCCGAGGCGTACGAGCGTTACCGCGTCTGGGTGCTCGGCTCACTGGCCGGGGTCGAGGGCTGGACGACGCTGCGCCAGCTCGCCCCCGTCCTCGGCGCCGGCTTCCTGCTCGCCGCCCTGACCACCCGGCCGCTCACCGCCCTCGCCCTCGGCGACGACCTCGCCCGGGGCCTGGGCCACCGGCCCGGCGCCACCCGCGCCGCCGTCGCCTTCGCCGTCACCCTGCTGACCGCCTCCGCCGTCGCCCTCGCCGGGCCCGTCGCCTTCCTCGGGCTCCTCTCCGGCTTCCTCGCCCGCACCGTCGCCGGGCCCCGCGTCGGCCGACTCACCCTGCTCGCCGCCCTGTTCGGCGCCGCCGTGCTCACCGCCTCGGACGTGCTGGCGCGGGTCGTGGCCCGGCCGTTCGAGGCGCCGGTGTCCGTGATCGTCGCGCTGATCGGCGCCCCGACGCTCATCGCCATCGTCCGCTCCCGCCGCTCCGCCGCCCTCGCGCTGAGCGACCCGGCCGCCGAGGCCTCACCGCCCGCCCGCAGGCCCGAACAGCCCTCCCCCGCACCGGACGTGCTGCTGAGGCGCGGCACCTGGTCGCTACTGCTCCCCCGCCGCGCGATGCTCGCCTCCCTCGGCCTGGCCGGCGCACTGCTCGCCGCCGTCGTCGTCTCCGCGCACGCCGGGCAGAGCGAACTCGACCTCGGGCGCACCTTCCAGGCCGTGTTCGGCTACGGCGACCGCCTCGACGTGCTGCTGGTGCAGAAGTTCCGGCTCGGCCGGATCGTCGCCGGGCTCGCCGCCGGCGCCGCCCTCGGCCTGGCCGGCTGCCTCACCCAGACCCTCGCCCGCAACCGCCTCGCCACCCCCGAACTCCTCGGCGTCAACGACGGAGCGACGGCCGCCGTGCTGATCTCCGTCGGCGCGGCCGGCACCTTCGGCGCCTGGTGGGCCGGGCCGCTGGGCGCCCTCGCGGCCGTCCTCGTCGTCTCCCTCGCCTCCGGCGGGCTCGGCGCGCGCGGCTACCGGGTGCTCGTCGTCGGGCTCGCGATGTCCGCGCTCGCCTCCGCCGTCATCCAGGTCGCGATGGCCCGGCGCTCGCTCAACTCGGCGGGCTCGCTGTACGTCTGGACCTCCGGCAGCCTCAACGGCCGGGACTACGAGGTCGCCACACCGGTGCTCCTCGGGCTCGCCGTCCTCGTCCCGCTCGCACTCGTCGCCGCCCGGCGCCTGGCGGTGCTGCGCTTCGACGACAGCGTGGCCTCCTCCCTCGGCGTCGACCCCGCGCGGGTGCGGCTCGCCTGCCTGCTGCTCGCCGTCGCCCTGGCCGGGCTGGCCGTCGGCGTCTGCGGGCCCGTCGGCTTCGTCGCCCTGGCCGCGCCCGTGGTCGCCGGCCGCCTCGCCGGGCCCGCCCGGGTGCCCGTCCTCGGCTCCGCGCTCACCGGCGCGCTGCTCGTCGTGCTCGCCGACACCCTCGGACGGGTGCTCATCGGCGGGGTCGAGATCCCCGTCGGCATCGTCACCACCGTGCTGGGCGGGCCCTTCCTGCTGTGGGTGCTGCTCGGGCGCGGCCGCAGCATCAGCTGAACCCACCAGAGGAGCAACCGACGTGAAGACCCCCTCCATCACCACCGCCCCGGACGACCCGGCGTACCGGCTCGTCACCTTCGGGTACGCCGGGGACTGCGACGGCGTCCTCGCACTGCTGCACACCGTCACCGACAAGGACCGCCACTCCGGCGACCTCACACCGCATCTGATGGACCGTCAGGCCGACGGCTCCTGGTCCATCACCTACCGCCTGCGCGCCGACCACCGCGCCTCGTACCAGCTCCACCCGTTCCGGGGCCCCGTCCCCGGCACCACCCGGGCCGAGTGGCTGCACGTCCTCGACCACGCCGTGCCCGACACCTCCGGGCCCCGACTCCCGGCCCGCGACGGGCGCAACCCGTCCTCGGTGCTCAGCCTGCCCGAGGCCCCCCCGCAGCCGTACGCCCGGCGGCGCGAGGGCGCCACCCGGGGCCGCACCGCCCCGTACGAGGTCGCCGGACGGCGGGTGGACGTCCACCTCCCGGGCGGGGACGGGCCGTTGGGCGCCGTCGCCGTGCTGCTGGACGGGGAGATGTGGGGCGAGGTGCTGTCCGTCGGCGACACCCTCGACAACCTCACGGCCGACGGGGCGATCCCGCGCACCGCCGCCCTGCTCGTCCACACCATGGGCCCCGGACGGCCCGAGGACCTCAGCTGCAACCCCGCCTTCGTCGACCTCCTCGCCGACCGCCTCCTCCCCTGGGCGCAGCGGGAGTTCGGCGCCCCGCTCGACCCCTCCCGCACCGTCGTCGCGGGCCAGAGCGCGGGCGGCCTCACCGCCGCCTTCGCCGCCTTCCACCGCCCGGACCGCTTCGGCAACGCGCTCAGCCAGTCCGGCTCCTTCTGGTGGCCGGACGGCACGGAGTTCGACAGCGGCAGCGAATGGCTCACCCGGCAGTTCGCGGGCTCCGAACGGCGCGAGGCCCGGTTCTACGTGGAGGTCGGCCTCCAGGAATGGATGCTGCTCCCCCAGAACCGCCACCTGCGCGACGTGCTCACCGCCCGGGGCTACGACCTCGCGTACCGCGAGTTCAACGGCGGCCACGACTACGCCTGCTGGCGCGGCGGCCTCGCCGACGGGCTGGCGCACCTGCTGGGGCCGCTGGGCTAGGGCCGCTGGACAGGCCCTAACCGGCCCTGCGCAGGCGGTCGCGGGCGATGTGGCGCACGCGGCGCGTCCGGCCGTCGTCGGCGAGTTGTGCCAGGGCGGCCGGGGCGTGGGAGTGCTCGGCGACGCGCAGCTGGCACCAGGTGGAGGCCTCGGTCAACTCCCCCGCCCCCTCGCCGAGTTCGACGGACCGGATCAGCGACCACTCGTGCAGGCGCCGTCCGGCGAAGGAGTCGGCCGCCACGGGGCCCGCCATCTGCGCCTGCCAGGCGGGGAAACCGGGGTCGGTCAGCAGTTCCGCGCCCCGGCGGTCGAGGTACTCGCACACGGCGCTGTTCGCCATCTGCGCGTCCGGGTCCGCCAGCACGCGGCCGATCAGCGCCGCCGCGCCGTCCGGCGCCACCCGCGCGAACGCCGCGCGGTAGCGGGCGAACCGCACGTGCTCGTCGGGATGCCGGTCCTGCTCCATGGGCGCCACCGTACCCGGGGGCGGATATCCGCTCGCTCGCGGGCGGGCGGTGCTGCGACGATCCGGGCATGGGAACGGACATCCACGGCGCCGTCGAGTACCGCAGGACCCACGGCCACGCGTGGAACGAACCCGCCTCGTGGCAGGTCGCGATCGACCTCGAAGCGCTCCACGACGAGCGGAACTACGACGCCTTCGACTGCCTCTTCGGCGTCCGCAACCACGCGGGCTTCCGCCCCCTCGCCCCCGACCGGGGGCTCCCGGAGGGCGCTTCGGCCGAAGTCCGGGCCGACATCGAACGGTGGCGGTCCTACGAGTCGCTCGACAGTGTGACCTGGATCGGCTGGGAGGAGATCGCGGCCGTCGACTGGGACGAGCCGGCCGAGCGCGCGGACCGGCGCGTGACCATCTACCGACGGGGAGCGGACGCCACGTGGGTACGCACCGGTAAAGCCCTGCTGCGGGAGCGCGCCTGGCGGCCCGACGGCGAGGAGTGGACGGAGGGCAGGGAATGGGAGGAGGGCGAACTGCTGCACCGCATCGAGCGGATGACCCGCCGCGAGGCCGTACGGCCGGACGGGGCGTGGGCGCCGGTGTTCACGGTGATGCGCACGCTCGCGGGGCTGCACGGCGAGGGGAACGTACGGCTCACCGTCTGGTTCGACTCCTGAAACCCGCCTGCCCCCGCCCGCCGCGTACGGGCCCGGCGTCGACGTGGCTGCGCCCCGCCACGGGCGCGGTGGTCCGGTGTGGCGGGGCGCAGGAGTGCTGAAGCCGGTCAGGGCAGGGTCATCGAGGAATCAGCGAAGGCTGCTGGTGCGTCAGTTCGCGGCGATCGGGTCGGTGCCGTAGCTCCAGTTGCTGCCGGAGCGGCCGTAGACCTGGATGGGGTCGGTGCCGACGGGGTTGTAGTAGACGGTCGCGCACGTCCCGGGGTTGATCCTCGGGGTGACCGTGGAGATGAGGGTCTGACCGGTGCGGGCGTTCGTGATCCACAGGTAGAAGTCGTTCGCGGAACCCTGGTTGTTGCAGATCTGGCCGGTGGCGGTCCCGTTGTAGTTCCAGCCGTTGAGACAGGTGCCGAACCGGCAGTAGGTGTCGCTGGCGGCACTGGCGGTGCCGGTGGTGGCGGCGAGGCCGCCGAGGGCGATGGCTGCGGCCGCGAGGCCCTGGACGGTGCGCTTGGTGACGATACGCATGGGAAGTCTCCCGTATCAGGCATGCGGGGGTGGCCCTGCTGCCTTCCCCCCGCTGGCACCGATGAGCCTAGCCACGGGGCGAGGGGCGCCGTAGGGACACTCCCGGCCATATCCCGTGTGGGGCGCCGGCGCGGCGGTTGCGCGTGATCGCCCGGCGCTACGACCGCCCCTGACCTCGCGGAACGCCTCCCCACCCGCGGTCGCCTCCGCGGGCGGGTCGACGCGCCCACCTTCGTCGCGGGTGTGATCCGCGTGCTAGCGTCCCCGTGGCGGCGCACTGGTGTTCGCCCCGGACGAGATGTGCGCCGTACCCGGCTTGCCAAGACGACGCACCTGGGAGACGTCATGGCCGATGCACCGATCGCCCGTCCGCTCGATGTCCGGTGGATCCACGGGTCTCCGTCCGCGAAGCACAACGGCGACCCCGACATCCAGATCCACCACTATGACGAGAACACGGTCATCCTTCGGCAGAACAAGGCCGTCAACTACGAAGCGCCGTTCCTGTACCTGCTGTTCGGCCCGGATCGGGCCCTGCTGATCGACACCGGGGCGACGGCCGAGCCCGCGTACTTCCCGCTGCGGGAGACGGTCGACGCGCTGGTGAAGCGGTGGCTCGTGCGCAACCCCGCGTCCAGGAACCGGGTCTACGGCCTGGTGGTGCTGCACACCCACCCGCACGGGGACCACGTCGCCGGCGACCGGCAGTTCGCCGGGCGGCCCGCGACGACCGTGGTGGACGCCCAACGGACCAGTGCCTGGCCCTACTTCGGGTTCGACGAGGACCCGGATGCGGTGGCCCGGGTCGACCTCGGCGGCGGCCGGGTGCTGGAGTGCCTGGCCACCCCGGGGCACCACGAGGCGGCCGTCACCTACTACGACCCGTGGACGGGCCTGCTGTTCACCGGCGACACCGTCTACCCGGGCCGGCTGTACATCGACGACTGGCCCGCCTTCGGCCGCACGATCGAGCGGCTGATCGCCTTCGCGCAGGCCCGGCCGGTGACCCATGTCCTGGGCTGCCACATCGAGATGACCCGCGACCCGGGCGTCGACTACCCGATCCGCACCACCTACCAGCCCGAGGAGCCACCGCTCCAGCTCACCGTGGAGCACCTGCACCGCATCCGGGCGGCGATCGCCGAACTCGGCGACGAGCCGCGGAGGTTCGCCCTGGACGACCTCATCCTCTGCCCCAACTCCTAGCCGGCGGCGGGCGCGATGACGGTCTCCGGCAGGTAGGTGAGGTCGGGCACGCGGACGGCGCCCGCCCCGGGCGAGGCGAGGGCGAGGTTGCCGGTCGGGAAGTGGCCGGGCGGGCAGTGGGCCTCGAACTGGCGCCGCACGATCGACAGGTTCCGTTCGTGGATCGGCGGCGGGGGCGCCTGGGCGAGGATCAGGTCGCCGGACAGTTCGGGCTTCCAGCCGGGCGGGAGGGCGAGCCGGGCCCTTGTCAGGAGGCGGTAATGCTCGGGGTTCATCGGGTCTCCTCTGCCGCTCCCCTCACGGTACAGCGCGGGGCGCCGTAGGCTCGGCGGATCGTTGGTGCCGGTGGGGAGGGGTCTTCATGGTGGGGCATGTGCTGGTGACGGGGGCGGCCGGGCTGGTCGGGGGCGCGGTGGTGCGGCGGTTGCGGGTGGCCGGGTGGGGGGTGGTGGGGGTCGACCGGGTGCCGGGGCCGGAGGTCCGGGTGGTGGCGGATCTGCGGGAGGAGGAGGCGTGGCGGCGAAAACTCACCGGCGCCGTCGCCGTGGTGCACGCGGCGGCGCTGCACGCGCCGCACGTGGGGGCGGTGCCGGACGGGGAGTTCTGGGAGGTGAACGTCGAGGCCACCCGCACGCTGCTGAAGGCGGCGGAGGAGGCCGGGGTGCAGCGGTTCGTCCTCACCTCCTCGGCCTCGGTCTACGGGCACTCGCTGGTGCCGGCCGACGGGTCGGCGGTCTGGGTGACGGAGGAGACGCCCTGCCGCCCGCGTGACGTGTACGACGAGACGAAGCTCGCCGCCGAGCGACTGGTCCTGGACGCGGCGGGGCGGATGGGGACGGTGTGCCTGCGTATCGCGCGGTGCTTCCCGGAGCCGCCGGCCGTCCTCGCCCGGCACCGGCTGTACCGGGGCGTGGACCTCGCGGACGTGGCGCGGGCGCACGAGCTGGCCGTGAGGACCATCGGCGCCTCGGGGGTGCTGAACATCGCCGGCCCGTACCCGTGGCGGGAGGCGGACGGGGAGCGGCTGTGGCGGGAGCCCGCCGCACTGGTGGCGGAGCGGCTGCCGGAGGTGGCGGCCGGGTTCGGGCGGCGCGGCTGGGAGCTGCCGGCAGCCGTGGACCGGGTGTACGTGTCTGGGCGGGCGGCCGACGTGATGGGCTACCGGCCGCGCTACGGCGCACCCGAACTGCTGGGCTTGTCGGGTGATCATTCCGAGTGCCAGGCTGGCGCCCATGGCACATGATCAGACCGGCCGGATCATCGGCGCGGGGTTCGGGCTCGTGTTCGTCCAGGCCAACGCGGGCGCCCTGCCCGAGGCGGTGGGCGTGCCGCTGCGGGTGGTGTCCGTGGCCGCGTTCCTCGCGCTGGTCGGGGTCGGCCGCCGCTGGGGCGGGCGCGCGGAGCGACACGAGGAGCGCGGGACCGTCTTCGGGCGCCGGTACGCGGTGATCGTCGCCGCCGAGGTGGCCGCGGTGGCGGCCGGGCTGGCGGTGGTCAAGAACCTGCTGCACACCCCACTGGCCACCGTCCCGTGGATCGCCTTCGTCGTGGGCGTGCACTTCTTCGCCCTCGCGGCCGCGTGGCGCCGGGCCGAGCTGCGCGTGCTCGGCGCGGCGGTGGCGGCCTGCGGGGCGGCCGGACTGGTGCTGGCCTTCGGCGGGGCGCCGGAGGCGGCGGTGGCCTCGGTGGCCGGGATCGGGCCGGGGGCGCTGCTGCTGGGCTCGGTGTGGTGGTCGTCCGTCCAGGAGCACCGCCGGTCCGCGGAGCCGAAGCAGGAACCGGTGCCGAAGCAGGAGCCAGTGCCGAAGCAGGAACCGGTGCCGGACCCGGAGCGGACGACCACCGCCTGACCGTCAGTCCCCGGGCGGCGGCCCGGGCGCCTCGACCGGCATCCGTACGGCGAGCAGGGCGCCTGCCGCGACCAGCGCGGCCGTGAGCCCCAGGGCGATCCGGTACGGCCCCGCGCCCGCGCCGTCGCCGAACGCCCCGATCAGCGCGGCCGCGGCGGCGATGCCGAGGGCGCCGCCAAGGGTGCGCACGATGGTGAACAGGCCCATCGCCCGGCTCATCCCCGGCGGCGGCACGTCCGCGAACCCGGCGATCTGGACGGTGAGCACGGCGGTGCCCAGGACCAGGCCCACCGCGAACATCAACCCCCGTACGGCCCACGGGTTCTCGGCGAAGCCGAGCCCGGCGAGCACCGCGGCCGCCAGCAGCAGCGCGGGCAGGGCGAGGCGGCGCGGGCCGAGCCGGGGCAGCAGCCGGTCGACGGCCTGGGAGGCCGCCATCAGGCCGATCGCCTCGGGGAAGACGCTCAGCCCGGCCTCCAGCGCGGAGGCACCGAACGCGGCCTGGTGCAGCAGCGGGACGAGGAACAGCGCGCCCATCAGCCCGGCGGAGGTGAGCAGGGCCAGCCAGGTGGCGGCGCCGAAGGTGCGGTCGGCGAGCAGCCGCAGCTCCACCAGCGGTTCGGCGGTGCGCAGTTGGTGCCGCACGGCGAGGGCCAGCAGGGCGAGGCCGAGCGGCCCGGAGAGGGCGACGCCGGGCGAGGTCCAGCCGTGCGCCGGGCCGAAGCCCAGGGCGTAGACGAGCAGGCCGAGTCCGGGGGTGGCGAGCAGGAAGCCGGTGGTGTCGAAGCGGCCGGCAGGCGGCTCCTCCTCGGCCCGCAGCCCGACGGCGCCGAGGGCCACCGCCGCCACGCCGATCGGGACGTTGACCAGGAACAGCCAGTGCCAGCTGAGGTGTTCGGTGAGGAACCCGCCCAGCGGCGGCCCGAGGGCGGGCATCAGGGCGGTCGGCACGATGAGGACGCGGCCGAGGCCGGCGCGCTCGTGCGGGGCGAAGGCCCGGAACAGCAGCGTCATGCCGACGGGGGTGAGCAGGCCCCCGGCGACGCCCTGGAGGGCGCGGGCGGCGGCGAGCCAGCCGAGGTCGGGGGCGGCCGCGCTCAGGGCGGAGGCGGCGGTGAAGGCGGCGAGCGCGGCGAGGAAGACCCGCTTGACGCCGTACCGGTCGCCGAGCCAGCCGGCCACGGGCAGGCCGAGGGCGAGGCCGACGAGGAAGGCGGTCTCGACGGCGTTGGCGGCGGACAGGGGGCGGCCGAAGTCCTCGGCGATGCTGTACAGGGCCGGGTTGACGATGGTCGAGTCCAGGCCGTTCATGCACATCGCGGCGGTGTAGACGACGACCACCGCGGCGCGCCCCGCGAGCAGGGGGCGCGTCGCGGCCGGGGCGGGTGCGCTCACAGGTCGGTCCAGTGGGCGGTGATCCAGGCGAGGGCGTCGGCGCGGGCGCCGGGGCCGTGGGCGACGGTCCAGCCGGCGGGGACGGCGGCGAAGGCGGGCCAGAGGGAGTGCTGGCCCTGGGAGTTGACGAGGGCGAGGAAGTCGCCGTCCGCGTCGAAGGGGTTGGTGGGGGCGTCGCTCATCGGGTGCTCTCCAGGCGGTCGGCGATCACGCGGGCGATGTGCGCGATCGGTTCGGGCAGGGTCATGTCCTTGTGCGAGCAGGCGACGTCGGTGTTGTCGATCCGCCCGGTGACGTAGGGCGCCCAGAGCTCGGGCACCAGGGTGTCGTCGATGGTGTCGACGGTGGCGCGGAAGAACCGCACGTCGCCGTCGAAGGGCCGGTGGTCGTGGCCGCGCACGAGGTGGTTGGTGTGCAGGTAGATGCGGTTGAGGGCGTCGACGGTGGCCTCGTCGAGCCCGGCCAGCGGGCTGCCGGCGCCGCGCAGCAGGGCGCTGACGGCGGGGAGTTCGAGGGCCTGGCCGTCGAGGTCCTCGGGGCCGAAGCCGCCCATGGTGAGCAGTGCCTCCAGGGCCTCGGCCTGGTCGGGGACGGGCAGGTCGCGGAAGCCCTCGGCGGGGTAGGCGTCGAGGATGGCGAGGAGCTCGACCTCCTGGCCGAGGTCCTGGAGCCGGACGGCGAGCGCGTGGGCGATGATGCCACCGGTGGACCAGCCGAGCAGCCGGTACGGGCCTTCGGGCTGGACTTCGCGCAGCCGGTCGGCGTAGTGCGCGGCGAGCTCCTCCAGCGTGGCGGGCAGCGGGAGTCGGGCGGTGGCCGCGCCGACGCCCTGGGCCTGGAGGCCGTAGATCGGCACGTCGGGGTCGAGGTGGCGGATCAGGCCGGTGTAGCACCAGCTGAGGCCGCCGGCCGGGTGGACGGCGAACAGGGGGCGCTGCCGGCCGGGGGCGGCGGGGCGCAGGGGCAGCAGCACGTCCAGGGCGTCCACGGCGTCGGCGGCGCCGGACAGGCTGCTCTCCAGCCCGGCGGGGGTGGGGGCCTGGAAGAGGGTGCCGATGCCGATCTCGAGGCCGAGGACCTCGCGGATGCGCCCGGCGAGGCGGACGGCGAGCAGGGAGTGACCGCCGAGGGCGAAGAAGTCGTCGTCCACGCCCACGGTTTGGGCGCCGAGGACTTCGGCGAACAGTTCGCACAGCTGCTGTTCGCGGGGGCTGCGCGGGGGCCGTCCGCCTCCGGTGGGTGCGGGCGCGGCGGGGGCGGGCAGGGCGCGGCGGTCGAGCTTGCCGTTGGCGGTGAGCGGCAGGCGCTCCAGCGGGACGACGGCGGAGGGCACCATGTGGGAGGGCAGTTCGGCGGCGGCGTGGGCGCGCAGCTCGTCCGGCTCCGCGTGGGAGACGGCGTAGCCGACGAGGCGCCTGTCCCCCGGGGTGTCCTCGCGGACGATGACGGCGGCGTCGGCGACGGCGGGGTGGGCGGCCAGGACGGCCTCGATCTCGCCGAGTTCGATGCGGAAGCCGCGCAGTTTGACCTGCTGGTCGGCCCGGCCGAAGTACTCGAGGACGCCGTCGCGGCGGCGCCGGGCGAGGTCGCCGGAGCGGTACATCCGGGTGCCGGTCTCGCCGAAGAGGTGGGCGTACGGGTCGGCGACGAAGCGGGTGGCGGTGAGGTCGGGGCGGCCGAGGTAGCCGCGGGCGAGGCCCGCGCCGGCGACGTACATCTCGCCGGTGACGCCGGGCGGGAGGGGCTGGAGGTGCTCGTCGAGGACGTAGACGCGCAGGTCGGGGATGTTGACGCCGATGGTGCTGCTGCCGGTGGTGGCGGTGCTCGCCCGGTCGAGGGCGAGGTGGGAGACGTGCACGGTGGTCTCGGTGATGCCGTACATGTTGACGAGGACGGGGGCGTGCTCGTCGTGGCGCGCGTACCAGTCGTCGAGGCGGGCGAGTTCGAGGGCCTCGCCGCCGAACACGACGTAGCGCAGGGCGAGTTCGGCGCCGGGGTGCTCGCGGTCGGCGGCGGCGAGCTGGTAGAAGGCGGACGGGGTCTGGTTGAGGACGGTGACGCGTTCGCGGGCGAGCAGGTCGAGGAAGGCGGCCGGGTCGCGGCTGATCAGGTGGGGGACGACGACGAGGCGGCCGCCGTGGAGGAGGGCGCCCCAGAGTTCCCAGACGGAGAAGTCGAAGGCGTAGGAGTGGAAGAGGGTCCAGACGTCCTCGGCGCCGAAGTGGAACCAGTGGTCGGTGGCGGTGAACAGCCGGACGACGTTGTGGTGGGTGACGGGGACGCCCTTGGGGCGGCCGGTGGAGCCGGAGGTGTAGATGACGTAGGCGGTGTCCTCGGGCCGCAGGTCGCGGGTGCGCTCCTGGGGGGTGAACGGCTCGGCGGGGCCCTCGATGGGGCCGTCCTCCGGGGCGTCGACGAGGAGGACGGGGAGCCCGTCGTGGCCGGGCAGGCGGGGGGCGGTGTCGCCGTCGGTGATCAGGGCGGCGGGGGCGGCGTCGGCGAGCATGTAGGCGAGGCGGTCGGCCGGGTAGTCGGGGTCGAGCGGCAGGTAGGCGGCGCCGGACTTGGCGACGGCGAGGAGGGCGACGACGAGGCGGACGGAGCGGGGCAGGGCGAGGGCGACGATGGTGCCCGGGCCGATGCCCCGGCGGGCGAGCTGCCGGGCCAACCGGTCGGCCTGAAGCGTGAGTTCGGCGTAGGTGAGGTGCTCGTCGCCGCAGCTGACGGCGACGGAGGCCGGGTGGGCGGCAGCGGCGGCCCCGAAGAGGTCGGGGAGGGTGGCTCCGGGCTGGGTGTGCACGGGGGCGCCGTTGGCGCTGCTGCTGTTGAACGTGACGAGGGCGCGGTGGCGTTCGGCCTCGTCGATGAGCGGGAGGCGGCCGATGGCGGTGTCGGGGGCCTCGGCGGCGGCGGTGAGCAGCCGGGCGAGGCGCTCGGAGAGGGCGGTGGCGGTCTCGGCGTCGAAGAGGTCGGTGCGGTACTCGAGGAAGCCGCCGATGCCGCCGCCGGGCAGTTCGCCGGCGTTGAGGGTGAGGTCGAACTTGGCGGTGCCGCTGGGGATCGCGGTGAGGTCGGCGGTGAGGCCGCCGCCGAGGTCGAGGGGCTCGTCGGGGCGGCTCTGCCAGGCGAGCATGACCTGGAAGAGGGGGTGGCGGGCGAGCGAGCGGGGCGGGTTGAGCTCTTCGACGAGGCGGTCGAAGGGCAGGTCGGCGTGGTCGTGGGCGGCGAGGACGGCGGTGCGGGCCCGGGCGAGGAGTTCGCGGAAGGCGGGGTCGCCGCCGGTGTCGGTGCGCAGGACGACGGAGTTGACGAAGTAGCCGACGAGGGCGGCGCTCTGCTCGTCCTCGCGTCCGGCAACGGGGGTGCCGACGGGGATGTCGGTGCCGCAGCCGTGGCGGGTGAGCAGGGCGGCGAGGCCGGCCTGGACGGCGGTGAACACGGTGGTGCCGCCGGCGCGGGCGAGGTCGGCGAGGGCCGTGTGGGCGGCGGCGCCGAGGGTGAAGGGCACGGTGGCGCCGTGGTGGGCGGCGACGGCGGGGCGGGGGCGGTCGGTGGGCAGTTCGAGCTGGTCGGGCAGCCCGGCGAGGGTCTCGCGCCAGTACGCGCCCTGGCGGGCGGCGAGCGCGGTGGGCTCATCGGTGGTGCCGAGCAGCCGGTGCTGGCGGGCGGCATGGTCGGCGAACTGGACGTCCAGCGGCGGCAGTTCGGGGGCGTGGCCGTCGAGGCGGGCGGTGTAGGCGGCGGCGAGGTCCCGGCTCAGAGGCGTGGTGGAGGCGCCGTCGCTGGCGATGTGGTGGAGCAGCAGGAGCAGGGTGTGGCGCTCGGGCCCGTGGGTGAACAGGGTGGCACGCAGGGGCGGTTCGGCCGTCAGGTCGAAGGCGTGGCGGACGGCTTCGGCCAACTCGCCCGTGCCGTCGTGCAGTTCGGTGGGTGATGCGGGCAGGATGCGCTGCCAGGGGGTGCCGTCGGACTGTTCGCCGTAGACGGTGCGCAGGATCTCGTGCCGCTCGACGAGGTCGCCGAGGGCGAGGGTGAGGGCGCGGCGGTCGAGCGGGCCGGTGAGGGTGAGGGCGAGGGGGATGTTGTAGGTGGGGCTGGGGCCTTCGAGGCGGTGCAGGAACCAGAGGCCTCGCTGGGCGGGTGACAGCGGCATCCGGTCGGTGCGGGGCACGGGCACCAGGGCGGGGCGGGTGTCGGAGGCCGCGGCGGCGGAGCCGAGGTGGGCGGCGAGGGCGGCCGGGGTGGGGTGGCGGAAGACGTCGGCGAATCCGGCGGGGGTGCCGAGGGCCTCGCGCAGCCGGGCGGCGAGGCGTCCGGCGAGCAGGGAGTGGCCGCCGAGGTCGAAGAACGAGGCGTCGCGGCCGGGGAGTTCGGGCAGGCCGAGGAGTTCGGCGTACAGGGCGCAGATGGTCTGCTCCTGCTCGGTGGCGGCGGCCTCGCCGCTGAGGGCGGCTGCGGCGGGCTCGGGCAGGGCGCGGTGGTCGAGCTTGTCGTGGGCGGTGCGCGGGAGTTCGTCGAGCAGCGTCACGGCGGCGGGCACCAGGTGGGCGGGCAGCCGCTCGGCGAGGGTGGCGCGCAGGGCCTCGGCGTCGAGGGCGGCGCCGGGGGCGGGGACGGCGTAGCCGAGCAGCCGCTTGCCGTGCGGGCCGGGGCGGGCGATGACCACGGCCTGGGCCACGCCGGGCAGTTGGGCGAGGGCGGCGGTGACCTCGGCGGGTTCGACGCGGAAGCCGCGGATCTTGACCTGGTCGTCGGCGCGGCCGAGGAACTCGAGGGTGTTGTCGGCGCGGCGGCGGGCGAGGTCGCCGGTGCGGTACATCCGGCTGCCGGGCGGGCCGTAGGGGTCGGCGAGGAAGCGTTCGGCGGTGAGGTCGGGGCGGCCGAGGTAGCCGAGGGCCAGGCAGGCGCCGGCGACGTACAGTTCGCCGGTGGCGCCCTCGGGGGCGGGGCGCAGGGAGGCGTCGAGGACGTAGGCGCGGGAGCCGCGCACGACGCGTCCGTGCGGGGCGCCGTCGGGGCCCGGGGTCCAGGCGTAGGCGTCGACGGTGGTCTCGGTGGGGCCGTACAGGTCGATGGGGTGCAGGCCGGGGGCGGCGGTCAGGCGGCGCCACAGGGCGGGCGGGGTGGCCTCGCCGCCGACGGCGACGACGGCGGGGCGGTGGTGCTTCTCCCCCGCCGGGCCCTCGTCCAACAGGCCTTCGGCGAGGAGGACTTCGAGGTAGGAGGGGGTGAGGTCGAGGTAGTCGACGCGTGCGCGGCGCAGGTGGTCGAGGAGGGCGGCCGGGTCGCGGTAGGTGGCGTCGTCGAGCAGGTGCAGTTCGTGGCCGTGGACCATCCACAGCACCGGGTCCCAGGAGGCGTCGAAGGCGAAGGAGGCGCTGTGGGCGACGCGCAGCCGGTCGCGGCCGGTGCGGGCGAGGGCGGGGGCGATGTGGTCCTCGCCGTGGCCGGCGTGCAGGTTGGCGAGGGAGGCGTGGGTGACGACGACGCCCTTGGGGCGGCCGGTGGAGCCGGAGGTGTGCAGGATGTACGCGGCGTCGCCGGGGCGGGGCGCGGGTGGCCTCGTGGCGGTGCGTCCGTGCGCGTCCTGCGCGTCCTGCGCGTCCTGCGGCCGTACGGTGGCGGCGCCCTCGGGCAGGGCGAGGGCGGCGAGGGTCTCGTCGGTGCCGATGACGCAGGCGGGGCGGGCGTCGTCGAGGACGGCGGCCAGGCGCTGGGGCGGGTGGGTGAGGTCGAGGTTGACCAGGGCGCCGCCGGACTTGAGGACGGCGAGCATCGCCGTGACGGTGCCGGTGCCGCGCGGCAGGGCGACGGCGACGGGTGCTCCGGCGCGAACGCCGCGCTCGGCGAGGAGGGCGGCCAACGCGTCGGCGGCAGCGTCGAGTTCGGCGAAGGTGAGGGCGTCGGCGCCGCTGCGCACGGCGACGGCCCGTGGGGTGCGGGCGGCCTGCTCGGCGAACAGCTCGGGCAGGGTGCGCTCGACGGGCGGCTCCTCGCGGCCCGCGACGGCGCGGCGCAGGGCGTCGGCGTCGAGCAGGTCGATCCGGCCGATGGGGGTGTCGGGGGCGGTGAGCAGCAGCTCGGCGAGGGCGTCGAGGTAGCGAAGGAGGCCGTCGCGGTGGGCGGCGAGGGAGTCGGCGCCGTGGCGGGCGGGGTCGGCGTCGAGGGTGAGGCGCAGGGCGCCGTCCGGGCCGGGCGAGACGTTGAGGGCGAGGTCGTCGACGGGGCCGGCGGCGAGGTTGCGGGCGGTGCCGGGCAGGCCGGCGAGGTCAAGGTCGGCCTCGAAGGCCTTGATGTTGACCATCGGGCCGAACAGGGCACGGCGTTCGCCGGTGAGGCCGAGGTCGCGGCGCAGGTCCTCCAGCGGGTAGCGCTGGTGGCGGCGGGCGGCGCGCAGCTCCCGGACGACGTGGCGCAGGAGGGCCTGGGCGGTGTCGGAGGGGCGCACGCTCAGGTGCAGCGGCAGGACGTTGGCGAGGGCGACGGGGGTGCGCAGGGCGGCGGGGCCCCGGCGGTTGGCGAGCGGCAGGCCGAGGACGGGGGTCGCGGTGCCGGTGAGGCGGTGGAGGTAGCCGGCGGTGGCGGCGAGGAGGAGTTCGGCCCAGGTGGCGCGGGCGGCGTCGGCGGCGCGCTGGAGGCGTTCGCGGGTGCCGGCGGGCAGGTCGGCGCCCAGGCGCAGCGGGGTGGCGGCGTCGGCGGCCTCGGAGGGCGTGCCGGGGAGGGTGGCGGGCTCGTCGGCGCCTTCCGTGCGGGCGGCCCAGTGGGCGCGGTCGGCCTGGTACTCCTCGCCGGTGCGGTAGGCGGCCTCCTCGGCGGCGGTCTCGGCGAGGGGCGCGAAGGGGGTGGGCGCGGGCTCGGCGCCGGTGGCGTGCGCGGTGTAGAGGGCGGCGACGCGTTCGCCGAGGAGGTTGAGGGCGTAGGCGTCGACGGCGAGGTGGTGGATGCGCCGGTACCAGAGGGTGCGGTCCTCGGCGAGGCGGATGAGGGCGTGGGTGAAGAGCGGGCCCTCGGTGAGGTCGGCGGGGCGGGCGAGGTCGGCGCGCATCCACTGCTCGGCCTCGGCGTCCGGGTCGGCGGCGGTGCGCAGGTCGAGGTGGTGCAGGGGCCAGGGGCGGCCGGGGCGGGGGCGCTGGCGGGGGGTGCCGTCGGGGCCGGTGACGACGACGGCGCCGAGGGCCTCGGCCTCGTCGACGGCCCGGCGCAGGGCGCGTTCGAACCGTTCCTCGTCGAGCGGGCCGGTGATCTCGACGGCGTCACCGGTGTTGTAGACCGGGCTGGCGGGGTCGAGGGCCTGGGCGTACCAGATGGCGGCCTGGGCGGGCAGCAGCGGGACGTCGGCGGCCTGGGTGTCGACGGCGGGCATGGTTCGGGGTGCTCCTCAAGGGGGTCGAGGTGACTTAGGTTAGCCTAATCTAACCTCATCTGATCTGGTCAACGGCCGTCCGACGGCCCGACCCTGACACTGCGGAGACCGCCGCCCATGACCGCTCCCCCGTCCGTGAAGCAGGCCGTCCGCGAGCGCGTGCTCGCCCACCGGCGCGAACTGCTCGCGCTCAGCCGGCGCCTGCACGCCCACCCCGAGACGGCCTTCGAGGAGCACCGGGCCGCCTCCTGGTGCGCCGGGGCGCTGCGGCGGCACGGGTTCACCGTCACCGCGCCCGCGTACGGGCTGGCGACGGCCTTCGACGCCCGCCTCGGGAACGGGCCGCTGACCGTCGCCCTGGTCTGCGAGTACGACGCGCTGCCCGGGCTCGGGCACGCCTGCGGGCACAACCTGATCGCCGCCGCCGGGATCGGCGCCGCGCTCGGGCTCGCCCCGTACGCGGAGGAACTCGGGCTCACCGTCCGGGTGATAGGCGCGCCGGCCGAGGAGCGCGGGGCGGGCAAGGCGCTGCTGCTGGAGGCGGGGGCCTTCCACGGGGTGGACGCGGCGATGATGGTCCACCCCTGCCCGGTGGAGGTCGCGGACTTCCGCTCCTTCGCGCTCGGCACGCTGTCCGTGCGCTACACCGGGCGCGCCGCCCACCCCAGCCTCAACCCGCACGAGGGGCGCAACGCGGCGGACGCGCTGACCCTCGCCCAGGTGGCGATCGGGCTGCTGCGCCAGCAACTGCCGCCGCAGTGGCGGGTGCACGGGGTCACCACGGCCGCCGGGACGGCGCCCAACGTGATCCCCGACAGCGCGAGCGCCGAGTACGAGATCCGCGCCTCGGCCGCCGAGGACCTCGCCGAGCTGCGGGCGAGGGTGGAGGACTGCTTCCGGGCCGGGGCGCTGGCCACCGGCTGCGAGGTGGCGCTCACCCGGCCGGAGCCGGACTACCTCGACATGCGCTCGGACCGGCGCCTGCTCGCCCTGTGGCGGGCGAACGCGGCGGCGCTCGGGCGGCCGGAGCCGGTGGAGAGCGGGCCCTTCGCCTGCACGGACATGGGGAACGTGTCGCATGCGGTTCCGTCGATCCACCCCGTGCTGGACATCACGGGCGGCGTCTGCGCGCCCCACGAGCCCGCCTTCGCCGAGGCGGCGGCGGGGCCGGAGGGCGAACGGGCGCTGCTCGACGGCGCGGTGGGGATGGCGTGGACGGCGGTGGACCTGACGACGGCGAACGGATGACGGGGAACAGATGACGGATGACAGCGAACAGATAACAGAAGACGTCCGATGACATCTGTTCGCTGTTCGCCGTCATCCGTTCGTCGTCACCCCGCCGACAGCACCCCCGGCGCCACCCGGATCGCCGTCACGCCCAGCTCCCGTACCAGCTCCCCCACCTCTCCCGGCCGCTGCGGGTCGGCCAGCGCCACGGCGGCGCCCGTCCGCAGCGGCCACAGGAACTCCCACAGCGGCAGGCCCAGTTGCAGCACCCGGTCCCCCGGGCCCAGCGGGTGGGCGGCCTGGAGGTCGCGCACCCGCCGGTCCGCCTCGGCGTGGGTGAGGCGGACGGGCTGCGGGCTGCCGCCCGGGCCGAGGCCGACGCAGAACGGGTGCTGCGGGGTCAGCGCCCGGGGCGGGTCGGTGGCGAGCGAGCCCGCGGCGCCGTCCAGCTCCCCCTCCCCCACCACGCACACCGGCGCGAACTCCGCGAGCAGCCGCTCCCGGCGCCCGGGCGCCTCAGCCGGGTCCAGCGGCAGGTACGCCGCCCCCGACTTGGCGATCGCCAGCAGCGCCGTCACCAGATCGGCCGGCCGCAGCTCCCCGGCGAGGCCGACCACGGCCCCCGGCCGGGCGCCGCGCGCCGCCAGCGCCCGGGCGAGCCGGTTGGCCGCGGCGTTCAGCTCCCGGTAGGTGACCGCCCCGCCGCCCGCGAGCACCAGCGCGGGCGCCGAGGGCGTCCGCGCCGCCTGCGCCTCGACGGGGCCCACCATGGTGGTCGGCGGGTACCGGCGCCCGGCGGGCGCCTCGACCGCGAGGGCCGTCATCAGGACGCGCCCAGCAGTTCGGCCCAGGCCTCGACGGCGGGCCGCTCCGCGAGCTGGACGAACGCCACCTCGGCGCCCTCCGCCCGCCAGCGTTCGGCCAGCGTCATCAGCCGGATCGAGTCCAGCCCCCAGTCGACGAGGTTCTCGTCCACCGGGATCTCCTCCGGGTCCTCGCCGAGCAGGTCGGCGACCTCGGCCCGGATGCGCTCCACCGTGAACACGCTCATCGCCCCTCCCCCGCAAGCTCCTCGATGACCTGCGCCGTGGTGCTGACGAAGCCGCAGCGCCCGGCCACCCAGGCCAGTGCCGCCCGGTGCTCCTGCGGCCCGAAGTCGGCGACGGCGTCCGCCACCACGAAGGCCGGGAGGTCCCGCATCCACGCGTCGCAGGCGGTGGCCTGCACGCCGATGTGCGCGTACACGCCGGTGATCACCAGCTGGTCGCGGCCCTGCTCCTCCAGCAGCCGCGCCAACTCGGTGCGTACGAAGGCGCTGTACTTCCACTTGGTGAGCACGGTGTCCCCCGGCTCGGGGGCGACGGCCCCGGCGACGGCGACGGCGCGCGGGTCGTCCGGCAGGCCGGGGCCCCAGAAGTCCTGCTGGAGCCCGCGCTCGGCCGGGCTCTGCCCGCCGACCTGCGCCGAGTACACGACCGGCACCCCGGACGCCCGCGCGGCCCGCGCCAACGCGGCGACGTTGCCGAGCAGTTCGGGGACGGGCGCGGCCTCGGCGGCGAACGCGTCCAGGAAGTGGTTCTGCAGGTCGTGCACGAGCAGCACGGCCCGCGCCGGGTCCACCGCCCAGGAGACCCGGTTCTCGGGCAGCTCCTCGGCGGTCGGCAGGGGGTACGAGGGGATGCGGGGCAGGCCCACGACGGTTCTTCCTTAGCTCAGTGACGTCAGTTGACGGTGGTGGCGGTGGCGGTGGCGTTGGTGGCGCCGGTGGCGGCGGCCGCCGCGATCGCGGCCCGCAGGTCCTTCTTGCTGACCTTGCCGATGCCGGTGGCGGGGAACTCCTCGACGAACTCCACCCGGTCCGGCACCTTGTAGTCGGCCAGCCCGCGCCCGCGCACGAAGCGCTTCAACTCGACGGCCTTCGGCGGCCGTTCGCGGTGCCCGCCGCGCAGCACGACGTACGCGCAGGTGCGTTCGCCCAGGTACGGGTCGGGCATCGAGACCACCGCCGCGTCGTGCACGGCGGGGTGCGCGAGCAGGTGGTTCTCGATCTCCTCGGCGGCGACCTTCTCGCCGCCCCGGTTGATCTGGTCCTTGGCCCGCCCCTCCACCACCAGGTACCCGCCGGGCAGCCGCCGGACCAGGTCCCCGGTGCGGTAGAACCCGTCCTCGGTGAAGGAGCCGGCGTTGTGCTCGGGCGCGTTCCAGTAGCCGCGGATGGTGTACGGGCCCCGGGTGAGCAGGTGCCCGGTGGCGCCGTCCGGCAGGTCCGTGTCCGCGTCGTCGACCACCCGCACCTCGTCGTCCGGCGAGATCGGCCGGCCCTGGCTGACGGCGATCAGCTCCTCCGGGTCGTCCAGGCGGGTGTAGTTGACGAGCCCCTCGGCCATGCCGAACACCTGCTGGAGCACGCAGCCCAGCACCGGGCGCACCCTGCGGGCCGCCTCCTCGCTGAACTTGGCGCCGCCGACCAGCAGCACGTCCAGGCTCTCGTACCCGCGGGCGCCGCGCTCGGCGGCCTCCAGCCACAGCAGGGCCAGTGGCGGGACGAGCCCGGTGATCGTCACGCCCTCGCGCTCGATCAGCGGGAAGGCCGTCTCCGGGCCGGGCTGCGGGCAGAGCACCACCCGGCCGCCCGCGTACAGCGCGCCGAGCGAACCCGGCGAGCTGAGCGGGAAGTTGTGCGCGGCGGGCAGTGCGCACAGGTAGACGCCGTACTCGTCCAGGCCGCAGATCTCGACGGAGCCGCGCAGCGAGTAGATGTAGTCGTCGTGGGTGCGCGGGATCAGCTTCGGCACGCCGGTGCTGCCGCCGGAGAGCTGGAGGAAGGCGACGTCCTGCGGCTCGGGTTCGCGCTCGGGCCCGGGGCCGTCGCAGGGCACGTCCGCGAGCCGCTCGTGCTCGCCCGCGTCCTCCCCGGCGACCAGCACCAGGCGCAGCGCGGGGCTCTCGGCCCGTACCTGTGTGGCGAGTTCGCGGTAGTCGAAGCCGCCGGAGACATCCGGCACGATGTAGGCGACGGCGCCGGTGAAGGCGCAGAAGTACCCGATCTCGGTGCGGCGGTGGGCGGGCAGCGCGAAGACGGGCAGCGCGCCGATCCGGAACAGCGCGAAGACGACCTCGAAGAACTCGGCCACGTTGGGGAGTTGGACCACCACGCGGTCGCCGCGCCCGATGCCCCGGGCGAGCAGCCCGGCGGCCATCCGGTCGGCCCGGAGGTCGAGTTCGGTGTAGGACCAGCGCCGCTCCTCCCGGGAGGCGGTGTGGCCGCCGGGGTCGACGATCGCGGTCCGCTCGCCGTGTGCGGCGGCGCGCTCGCGCAGCATCCGCCCGAACGTCTCGCCGCGCCAGTGCCCGGCAGCGCGGTAACGCTCGGCGAACTCGGCGGGGTAGGGCGTGAATCCGTCCAGGACGGTCTGCATCGGCGTGGTCACCGGGGCACCCCCGCCGCGTCCAGGAAGGTGCGGAACTTGGCGCTGGTCTCGGCGAGTTCGTCCTCGGGGCAGGAGCGGTCGACGACGCCCGCCCCGGCGAAGACCCGCAGGGTGCGCCCGTCGGCCTCGGCGCAGCGGATGGTGACCACCCACTCGCCGTCGCCGGTGGCGTCCTGCCAGCCGACCATGCCGGTGTACAGGCCCCGGTCGAAGGGCTCGACCTCGCCGATGACCTGGCGGGCGAGCGGGGTGGGCGTGCCGCAGACGGCCGGGGTGGGGTGCAGGGCGGCGGCCAACTCCAGGGCGCCGACGGCCGGATCGGCCAGTTCGCCGCTGATGGTGGTGGCCAGGTGCCACATCGCGGCGGTGCGCACCAGGGTGGGCCGCTCGGGCACGTCGAGGGTGCGGCAGTACGGCGCCAGGGCGGCCCGGATGGCGTCCACGACGACGGCGTGCTCGTGCAGGTCCTTGGGGGACTCCAGCAGCGCGGCGGCCCGGCGGACGTCCTCGCCGAGGTCGGCGCTGCGCGGCACGGAGCCGGCCAACGGGTTGGCGGTCACGGCGGTTCCGCGCCGGGAGAGCAGCAGTTCGGGGCTGGCGCCGATCAGCGTGCGGCCCTCGCCGGCGGGCAGGGCGAAGGTGTAGCCGCCGGGGTCGCGGCGGGCGAGCCGCTGGAGGACGGCGGGCAGGTCGAGGGGCCGGTCGGCGGTGAGCTCCAGCGTGCGGGCGAGCACGACCTTGCTCAACTCGCCTCCGCGCAGCCGCTCGACGGCCTCGGCGACGCCCGCGCCGTACGCCTCGGGGGCGGGGACGGGGCGCACCTGCCAGGCGACCTGGTCGGCGGCGGGCGCGGGCAGGGCGATCAGCGGGTCGTCGCGCAGCGGGCCGGCGGTGCGGACGGCGGCGGGGACGGCGAGTTCGGCCCGGCTGTCGTGGTCGAAGGCCACCGCGCCGACGACCAGGGGCAGTTGGGCGCCGTCGCGGACGGCCTCGGCGAGGGTCTCGGCGACCCTCCGGGGCAGCGGGCGCGCATCCTGCGGGACGCGGGCGCGCACACCGGAGGCCAGCAGGGTGCGGGTCGGGGTGGCGAGGAAGGCCTCGTCGGCGCCGGCCCGGTACTGGCCGAGCAGTCCGCTGGCCGCGCCTATGACGGCGTGGTCGGCGGAGGGTCCGGCAGGTCCGGCAGCGGGCTCGGGGCCCGCCTGGGCGGAGGCGGGCGTCCCCGCCGGGGCGTGGTGCACCGTGGTCACGGTGGTCTCTCTCCAGTCTGGAACGGATCTGGCGGCGTGCGGAGTTGACGGCGTGCGGAACAGGCCTACGGAGTTGAGCGCGGAGGGCGGGACGGGACGAAACGGTCCGGAGCGGTCCGGTCAGGCGCGCAGCGTGGCGCCGCCGTCGACGTACAGGTCGTGCATGGTGATGTGCCGGGCGCGGTCGGAGGCCAGGAACACGACGGCCTCCGCGATGTCGGCGGGCGCGGCGATGCGCCCCAGCGGGATGCCGACCCGCCAGGCGCCGGGGTCGCCGTCGATGACCCGCCGTTCGGCGGCCTCGGCGTCGGCACCCCAGAGGGCGCGCTGCATCTCGGTGTCGGTCGAGCCGGGCGAGACGATGTTGCAGCGCACCCCGGAGCGGGCCAGTTCCAGCCCGAGGCAGCGGGTGAGCATGGTGGCCGCTGCCTTGGAGGCCGCGTAGGCGGCCATGCCGGCGCGCGGCACCCCGGCGGCGTTGGAGCCGACGGTGACGATGCTGCCCCGGCCCCGGGCGGCCATCTTCCGGCCGACGGCGCGGCCGGTGTGGAAGACGCCGGTGGAGTTGACGGCGAAGGTCTGCGCCCAGTCCTCGTCGGTGAGTTCGACGACCGGTGCGGTGCGCAGGATTCCGGCGACGTTCACCAGCACGGCGACGGGCCCGAGTTGACGCTCGATCACCTCGACGATCTCGCCGACGGCCTGGGAGTCGGAGACGTCCAGGACGTACGGGTGGATGTTCTCGTGCTCCGCGGCGACGGCGCCGAGCGGGCCGCCGCGCAGGTCGACGGCGGCGACCACGGCGCCCTCGGCGGCCAGCGCCCGGGCGACGGCCGCTCCGATGCCCTGTCCGGCGCCGGTGACCATCGCGACGGCACCGGCGAATTCGGATCGCTGCACAGGACATCCCCTCCGACCAGCATGATTAGGCAAGGCTAACCTAACACACCTGTTCGGCTACGCCGAGAGCCTGTGCGAGCGTCAACTCCCCCAAGGGCGCAAGACCGGGGCCGCAAAGGAGCGGCAAAGGGGCAGCAAAAAAGGGGCGAGGCGGATCGCCTCGCCCCGCCGACCCTCCGTCGGCTACCGGCTCACCCGCCGGCCGGGGCCGCCGCGGCGGCGGGAGCCGGGGACAGCCCGGTGCAGCCGCGCAGCCCGTCGCGCCGCTTGAGCGCGTTCGCGGCCGTCGCCCCGGTGACCGGCTGCGGTATCCCCTTGTCGTCGATCGTCGCCGGGGTGAACGCCTCCCCCTTGACCTTGCCGTCCGCCGTCAGCGTCAGCGTGGTCACGCCCGTCTCGTTGGAGTTGGCGTAGTTCGAGGTGCCGTACCAGAGGAAGTTGCCGAAGCCGTACCCGACATAGGTGGTGCCGAGCATCCCCGAGCCGACCATGGTGTGCGCGTGGGTGCCGACCACGGCCGTGGCGCCGACGCCCGCGAGCTTCTTGGCGACGGCCTGCTGGGCGCTCGTCGGGCAGGCCTTGCCCTCCTCGCCCCAGTGCAGGTACACGAGCACCACGGGCGCCTGCTGCTTGGCCGCCTCGACGGCCTTGGTCAGCGCGGGCACGTCCAGCGCGGAGGCGATGCCCGGCTTGTCGGCCCCGGCCCGCCACTTCTGGTTGGTGATGTCCTCGACCTGGCTGGCGGCGACCACGGCCACCTTCACCCCGCGCACCGTCGTCACGTACGGGGCGTACGCCTCCTTGGCGTTGTGCCCGACGCCGACCACCGGGATCGGCGAGGAGTCCTTGGCCGCGAGGGTGTCGGCGAGACCGTCCGCGCCGAAGTCCACGGCGTGGTTGTTGGCCATCGAGACCACGTCCACGCCCGAGTCCTTGAGCACCGACAGCGCCTTGGGCGAGGTGCGGAAGGTGTACGTCTTCGCCTCCGGCGCGCCCCGCCCGGTGATCGCGGTCTCCAGGTTGAGCACCGACAGGTCCGCCCCTTCGAGGGTGCGGGCGATGGGGCCGAGCGCCGTGTCGGGCGCCTTGACGGACAGCCGCGACTCGGTGCGCCCCTCGAAGTGGACGTCCCCCGCGAAGGCGACGGTGATGGTGCCGTCCGGCCGGGGCGCGCCGCCCTTGGTGGGCGCCGGGGCCGGGGCCGTGCCGGAGCCGTCCCCCGTGGCCGGGGCCGCACCCGACGCTCCCGGCGCGGCCTGCTTCGAGTCCGCCCCCGGCGCCGGATCGTCCGGCCCGCAGGCGGCGACGGTCGTCAGACCGACGAACAGAGCGACGGCGGCCGCGGCACGGCGCATGAGTGCTTCCCCCCGGATTCGGTTCAAGAGCGGTCAGCCTACGCCACCGTTTCGCCACCTCTTCGGCCCGCCTCAGCAACAGTCCGGACACAAAGTGCCAGGTGCGCACACGGACGGCGACCGGTTCGGGCCCGGACGTCCAGACCCCGCCGAGGTCCCGCCAAGGCCCCGCCGATGTCCCGCCGATGTCCCGGAACCGGTCCCGGAAGGGCCTCGGAAAGCGAGGAAGCCGCCGTCCCGACCACGGACCGGCGGCTCACCCCGCACCTCGTCGAGGAGGCGGACCCTAGAGCCGCTCGGGCACCGGGTTGCCCACGGCCTCGATGGCCCGGCGCACCGGCACCTTGGCCAGCACCACGAAGCCGATCACGAAGAACACCAGCAGCGAGATGATCGCCGACCGGTAGCTGCCGGTGACCTGGTACGCCACGCCGAAGACCAGCGGCCCCATCCAGCTGGTGCCCCGGTCGCTGATCTTGTAGAGGCTGAAGTACTCGGCCTCGCGGCCCGCCGGGATCAGGTGCGAGAACAGCGAGCGCGAGAGCGCCTGGCTGCCGCCGAGCACCAGCCCGATCATGCAGGCCAGCACGTAGAACCAGACCGGCTGGTGGGCGGGCATGAAGTACCCGAGCGCCAGGGTGACCACCCAGCCGACCAGCGAGCCGAGGATGGTCCGCTTGGCGCCCCAGCGGTGCGCGATCCGGCCGAGCAGCAGCGCGCCGCCGATCGCCACGACCTGCACCAGCAGCACGGCGGTGACCAGCGAGGTCTGGTCCATGCCGAGTTCCTCGCTGCCGTACAGCGAGGCCTGGGAGACCACGGTCTGGATGCCGTCGTTGTAGCAGAGGAAGGCCCCCAGGTAGAGCAGCGTCAGCGGGTGCTCGCGCATGCTGCGCAGCGTGCGGCCGAGTTCGCGCAGGCTGCTGCCGGCGGCGGGCCGCCCGGCTGCCGCGGCCGGGTCGGGCGCGACGCCGGCCCGCGAGGGCAGGCGCGTCAGCGGGACGAGGGTGAACAGCGCCCACCACAGGCCGGCCGAGGCCAGGCAGATCCGCACGGCGGTGCCGGAGGCGATTCCGAGCGCCTCGTGACCCTGGAACAGCGCCAGGTTGGCGATCAGCAGCAGCCCGCCGCCCGCGTAGCCGTACGCCCAGCCCTTGGAGGAGACGGCGTCGCGCTGGTCGGGCGTGGCCAGACCCGGCAGGTAGGCGTAGGAGAGGGCCACCGAGACCGCGTACGCGATGTTGGCGACGACCAGCAGGGCGCCGCCGAGCAGGTAGCGGTCGCCGTCGAGGAAGAACATCCCCATCGTGGCGATCGCGCCGACGTAGGCGAAGCCGCACATCAGCTCCTTGTGCCGCCCGGTGCGGTCGGCGACGGTGCCGGTGAACAGCATGGCCGCGACCGAGATCAGCACGGAGAAGGAGACCGTGTACGGGAAGAACGATCCTGCGCGGATCGTCAGGCCCAGGGGGTGGACGTCGCCGTTGGCGTCGGCGGCGTTCTTGGCGATCTCCGTCAGGTAGGGCCCGAGGAAGACGGTGAGGACGGTCGCCGAGAAGGCGGCGTTGGCCCAGTCGTTGATGTACCAGCCGAACTGCATCCGGCGCAGGGCGCGGCCGTCGTCGGCGGCCGCCGCCGTGGGCGTCGCCTCCGGCAGGTGGTCGGGCACGTGGTCCGTGGTGCTCATGGGGCTCCTATGCGCTGCCGGCTGCCCAGCAGCCGCGCTCGCCGAGGACGTCGCGCAGGACGTCGATGCGATCGGCCATGATGCCATCCACACCCAGGTCGAGCAGAGCCCTGATCCGTGTGGGATCGTCCACAGTCCACACGTGGACCTGCAGGCCGAGCCGGTGCGCGGCCCTCACGAAGGCCCGGTCGACCACCCGCACGCCCTTGTACCGCTCCGGCACCTGGGCGCAGATCCCGGCGTACGGGGCGCCGGTGCCCAGCAGTCCACCGGGCAGCAGCCCGCCGGCCAGCGAACGCAGCCTCAGCCGGGCCACCTCGCGCGGCCCGAGCGAGGTCGCGAGCCGGGGGCCGGCGGCGGCGCGGACGGCGGCGAGGCGGGAGTCGGAGAAGCCGCCGACGCAGACCCTGTCCCAGGCGTCGGTGCGGCGGATCGCCTCCACCAGGGGCCCGATGGCGGGTGCGGCCTTCACGTCGATGTTGAACCGGGCCTCCGGGAAGGCGCCGAGCAGGTCCTCCAGCAGGGGCACCGGCTCGCTGCCGCCGATCCGCGCCCGGCGCACCGTCTCCCAGGGCAGTTCGGCCACCGCGCCGGCCCGGTCGGTGACGCGGTCGAGCCGGGTGTCGTGGAAGGCGACGAGCACGCCGTCGCTCGTGGCGTGGACGTCGGTCTCCAGGTAGCGGTACCCGAGGGCGACGGCCGCCTCGAAGGCCGCGAGCGAGTTCTCGGGGTGACCGAGATCACCGCCCCGGTGGGCGAAGGCGAGCGGCCCGGAGTGGTCGAGGAAGGGGTGCATACGGGCTCCGAGCTGCGGGAAGTGGGGCCGGAGAGGGGGTGCCTGAGTGCGTTACAGTATGACGCACTCCGTCACGTGGTAACGATGCGGTCGGGCGCCGACGGCGGGCCGTCGGGTGCGTCATGCTGGGGTCCACGCACCCGACCGCGACGAGGGGTCTCACGCCACCGATGGACGACGGCACCGCCTCCGGCTCCGACTTCACTCCCGCCGAGCGCGCCCGGGGCCGGGCGCTGCGCCGCGCGCAGGTGCCGTGGGTGCTCGCGGCCCGCCTCGCCGGACTGGCGCTGACCCTGGCACTCGGCCTCACCCCGGCCGGGGCCGGCCTGGTCACCGCCGTCGGCGGCTGGTTCGGCGGCTCCTGGGCGGCCGAGGTGCTCGCCGGGGCCGCCGCCCTCGTCCTGCTCGGCCAGGCGCTGCGGCTCCCCTTCTCCGCCGGGGCGCGGTCGGTGCGCGCCCGCTACGGCCTGGTCACCCAGGGCTGGGCGGGCTGGGCCCTGGACGCGCTGCGCGGGCTGGGGCTCACCCTCGCCCTCGTCCTGCCGCT
Source organism: Kitasatospora sp. NPDC101183 (assembly GCF_044767945.1). Lineage (NCBI taxonomy): Bacteria > Bacillati > Actinomycetota > Actinomycetes > Kitasatosporales > Streptomycetaceae > Kitasatospora > Kitasatospora sp. NPDC101183. Next base: position 246,081 of record NZ_JBIWOW010000002.1, read on the forward strand.
GGCCCTGGCCCTGTTCGCGCTCACCGGCTGGTCCCCCCGGCACTGGTGGCTCCCGGCGGCCGGTGGGGCCGCGCTGCTGACCGCCGCCCTCTCCTTCCTCCACCCGCTCCTGATCGAGCCGGTCTTCAACCGCTTCACCCCCATGCCCGAGTCGGAGCTGCGCTCCGCCCTGCTGGCCCTGGCCGATCGCGACGGCGTCCGCGTCCGGGACGTCCTGGTGGCCGACGCCTCCCGCCGCACGACGGCCCTGAACGCGTACGTCTCCGGCTTCGGCGCGACCCGCCGGATCGTCGCGTACGACACGCTGCTGTCGACGGCGGCCCCGCGTGAGGTGGAGCTGGTGGTCGCGCACGAGCTGGGCCACGTCAAGCACCGGGACGTGCCGCTGGGCACCGCCCTCGGGGCCGCCGGCGCGGCCGTGGCCGTCGCGCTGCTCGGGCTGCTCGCCGGCTGGCGGCCCCTGCTGGACGCCGCCGGGGCGGCGGACGCGGCGGACCCGAGGGCCCTGCCGCTGCTGGCCGCGCTCGCGGCGCTGCTGGGGGCACTCTCCGGCCCGGCGCAGTGCGCCGTGAGCCGCCGGATCGAGGCGCGGGCTGACCGCCACGCGCTCGAACTCACCGGGGACGTCGAGCAGTTCGTGGCGATGCAGCGCAGACTGGCGGTGGCGAACGTGGCCGATGTCGACCCGCCGAGGGTGCTTGAGCTACTGTTCGCCACTCATCCGAGTGCCACCCGCCGGATCGCCGCCGCCCGCGCCTGGCGGTCCGAGACGCGGGATTCCGTTGTATAGTGCAACAAATCCCGAGGACGTAGGAGCACCGTGCCCGGCCGTCAGTCGTCCATCGACACCATCCAGCGCGAGCTGACCGCCTTCGCCCGCCGCGCCCGGCACAAGGCCTCCCAGCTGCACCCCGACCTCTCCCTGGTCACGTACAGCGTCCTCGACCTGATCACCGAGCGCGGCGGCTGCCGGGCGGCCGACGTCGCGGCGCACTTCATGCTCGACAAGTCGACCGTCAGCCGGCAGGTCGGCGCCCTGGAGAAGCTCGGGCTGCTCGCCCGCGAGACCGACCCGGACGACCAGCGCGGCCAGATCCTGCGCGCCACCGAGGCCGGGCTGACCCTGCTGCGCGACGCCAACGAGCAGCGCCGCCAGGCCTTCACCAGCCGGTTCAACGACTGGTCCGACGAGGACGTCGCCCGCTTCGCCGACTACCTGGCCCGCTACGGCGCCGAGGGCTGAGCCGCCGCCGCGAGCAGCCGCCCCGAGCGGCTGTCCCGAGCAGCCGCCCGGGGCGCCTTCCGGGTGCGTGGCACCACTCGCACGGTGTACAGAGGAGGGGTGCCCCTCCGGCAGCGCCCCCGCGCCACCCCCTCCCGCGACCCCGGCCGCACCTGGCGCACGGACGACCGTGTGCTGACGGCCCTCGTCCTGGTGCTGATCGTGCTGATCACCGCCGTGGACATCCTCTCCCCGCCGCACATCCACCTCGGCCCGCTGCTGATCGTCGCCCCCGCCCTCACCGCCTCCTTCGCCGGGGCGCGCGGCACCGCCGCCGTCGCCCTGCTGGCGATCGCCGCGCTCACCTTCATCGGCCTGGCCCGCGACGGGCTCACCACCGCCAACCACCAGACCCAGCTGGGCGCGCAGGCCGTCGTCTCCACGCTGATCGTCGGCCTGCGGGTGCTGCGCGACCGGCACGAGCGCGAGCTGGCCCGGGTCCGCACCGTCTCCGAGGCCGCGCAGCGCGTCCTGCTGCGCCCGCTGCCCGAGCGGATCGGGCCGCTGCGCCTGGCCTCGGTGTACCTGGCCGCCGAGGCGGAGGCGCAGGTCGGCGGCGACCTGTACGCGGCCGCCCGTACGGCCACCGGCACCCGGCTGCTGGTCGGCGACGTGCGCGGCAAGGGCCTGTCCTCGCTCGGCGACGCCGCGCTGCTGCTCGGCGCCTTCCGCGCCGCCGCGCACCTGCACGCCGAGCTGCCCGACCTGGCCGCCTACCTGGACGGCAGCGTCAGCTGGGACCTCGCCCAGCTCGCGGAGCAGAAACGTATCGCCAAGGGGGAGGTGGGCGAGGAGGCGGGCGAGTCCTTCATCACCGCCGTCCTGCTCGACATCCCCGACGACGGCACCGAGGTGCGCCTGGTCGACTGCGGCCACCCTCCCCCGCTGCTGCTGCGCCCCGACGGCGTCACCGCGCTCGCCGCGCGCCGCCCGTCCCCGCCGCTCGGCCTGGGCGAGCTCGCCCCGGCGCGCTACGAGGTGGAGACGTTCCCGTTCGGGCCGGGCGACCGCCTGCTGATCTACACCGACGGCGTGATCGAGGCCCGGGACGCGCAGCGGCGCTTCTACCCGCTGACCGAGCGCGTCGCCGCCTGGTGCGGGGAGCAGCCCGGGACGCTGCTGCGGCGGCTGCGCGGGGACCTGCTGGAGCACGTCGGCGGGCACCTGGACGACGACGCGGCGATGGTGGTCGTGGACCGGCTCGACCGGCTCCCGGGCGGCGGACCGCCCGGGAGCCGGCGCAGGGCCTGATCAGGTCCGGGCCTGACAGGGTCCGGTTCTGATCGGGTCTGGTTCTGATCGGGCCCGGGCCTGATCAGGTCTGCTGCCACCACTGGTCGTCCCAGACGTCCGAGCAGTCGTACTGGAAAGCGCGGCTCCAGTTGTCGTAGCCCTGGATGACCATGCACCTGCCGGTGGCGGCGTTCTTGAACTGGAAGTCGCCGCCGCGCTGCTTGACGGACCACCACTGGGTCAGGTCCTGGGAGCCGGGGACCTGGACGATCGGGTTGCCGTTGTCCGGGCCGGAGGCGGACAGGTAGAGCTTGCTGTTCGTGTTGTAGAGCTTGTACACGCCGTCGATGCCGTTGTAGCCCACCGGCAGGGCCGGGCCCATGATCAGCCAGACCTGGTCCTGGAAGGAGGCGCAGTCGTACTGGCCCGGCGTGTCGCCGACCGTCGATCCCTGGATCACCAGGCACTTCCCGCTGTGCACGTTCTTGAGGTGCCAGCGGCCGTCGGTGATCCCCGCCGAGGCGGATCCCGCCGTCCCCACCACCAGCCCGAGCGCGAGGCCCGCCGCCGCGAGCACGGGCGCTCCGGCCCGTACGACCCTGTTCTTCGTGCGCATTCCGCATTCCCCTTTGCGTTGCATTGGTGACGCGTTCCGGAAAAGCCGGTGATGCCGTGATTCGGCATCGAACGACCATGGAGAGGGCTGCGATCGACGCCCGGTCGATCGCATCGGAACGCTATCCCCGGGAATCGGCGGAAAGGAATGCGCGGCGGTGATTCTTCAGGTTCTCGCAGGTCCCGCCGAATTTCTTCGCACCGCTTTTCCCCCGCGTTCCGCCGGGGCTCCGCCCGGGCGATCCTCACGGGTGGTACGGCAGCTGCGGGACCTCGAAGCAGGTGGTGGTCATCGACGGCACCTGGGTGACCCAGCCGCCCCGGCCGTCCGCCGCCGAGTCCTGCCAGCGGGCCGCGTCGAGGCAGGCGCGGGTCGGGCCGGTGGGCGGGGGCTGCGGGACGAAGGAGGCCGGCAGGATCAGGCCGTGCGCGTCGTAGGGCTCGGCGCGGTTCAGGAAGGCCTCCACGCAGGCGCGGGTGAGCGCGGCGCCGCAGGAGTCCACCGCGTCGGCGAGCCACTGCGCGCCCGCCCAGCCCTCCAGCTCCCAGGCGGACAACTGCCCTGCGCGGTCCGGGAAGTAGCGCGCCATCGCGGTGCGGAACTCGTGCACGGCCGGCTGCCGCTCGTCCTCGTAGTTCTGGCTGGAGGAGGTGGCCCAGAGCGCGTTGCGGCAGTTCGGCGAGGCGGCGTAGTCGGTGCGCACCGACTCCGACCAGTTCTGCACGTTGGTCACCTTCGCCGCCACCCGCACCCCGGCCTCGTCCAGCGCCCGGCACAGGGCGGCGTTGCCCCGGGTGTCCATCGCGTCGAACAGCAGCTGCGAGCCGTCGGCCCGGACGGCGGCGGCCACCGCCTGGAAGTTCGGCAGCGCGAAGTCCACCGTCTGGAGCAGGACGCGGTAGCCCTCCGCCTCCAGGCCGGCCTTCACCTGCCCGGCGTAACGGGCGGAGTCGGCCTGGTTGTAGGCGACCACGGCGGCGGTGGTCGCGCCCAGGCGCTGCTTGAAGAAACGGAACACCTCGGTGCTCTGGTAGAGCGTGCCGTTCCAGCCGACCGCCCGGCCGTCGCGCGGGGCGGCGCTGCCGTAGATCCCGTAGAGGTGCGGCCAGCGGTCGTACGCCGTGCCGATCGGCTGGCCGCCGACGTCCGGGACCGCCCGGGCGCTGACGTACGGGGCTCCGGCGTAGTCCAGGACACTGCCGCTCGCGAAGGCGAACACGTGCTCCTGGTCGATCAGCCGGTGCACGCAGTCCTGGTTGCCGATGCCGCTGCCGCCGTCGTCGCAGGTGACGAGCCTGACGGTGCGTCCGTGCAGGCCGCCCCGGTCGTTGAGGGCCTGGAAGAAGGCCTGGGCGCCGTAGCGCGGGCCGCTGAACACGTCGCTGCCGACCGGGCTGGTGAGGGAGGTGACGACGCCGACGCGGATCTCGTCGGGGGTGACGCCGGTGTCGGAGGCGGGGTTGGTGCCCGTCGCCGTGCCCGCGCCCGCGCCCGGGTGGGCACGGGCGGTGAAGGCGGTGTCCGGCAGCCGGGTTCCGCAGCCGGTGAGGGCGAGGGTCGCGAGGACGGCGAGGGCGAGGGCGGCGGCCGTCAGGGCGGTCTGGGCGGTCGGGGCTCTCAGGGCCGCCGGGGAGCGCCGGGGCGCGGTCAGCCGCATCCGGGGATCGGGGTGCCGCCGGCGCCCGCCGCCTGGGTGAGCAGGCCGCACAGGGTCGAGCGGGAGACCTTCCAGGTGCCGTTCTCCAGCACGGACCGGCCGCTGGCGCTCGGCTCGACGACGGTGCCCTGGAGGGAGAGGGAGTACGTCACCTTCGCGTCGGCGGCGTCGGTGAACGCCACGTCCGTCACCGTGGCCTGCACCTGGCCCACCCTCGGGTCCTGTGCGAAGCCCTGGAGGACGGGGAGCAGCAGGTCACCGCCCTGGAGCAGCTTGGCCTTGTCGGGGATGGGGGTGGCGGGGTCGAAGAACTTCTGCCAGTTCGTGGTGATCTCGGCCTTGGCGGCGGCGGGGTCGGAGGGGGCGGTGGCGCTCGCGGACGCGGTCGGGGTGGCGGTGGCGCTCGCGGCCGGGGCGGCGCTGGTGCTCGCGGAGGTGCTGGACTTGCTGCTGCCGCACCCGGCCGCCGCCGTGCCCGCCAGGGCCAGGGCGAGCAGGGCGCCCGCCGTCCGCAGGGCCCGGGCGCCGGCCTTCGGGGTGCCGCTTCGCCTCACGTGCATCTGTCTGTTCCCTCTCGACTGCGCGGCCCCGGGCCGGTGGTGGGCCCGGTCTCCCGGATGCTGTTCCGGGCCGTTCCTGGAAACGTCTCGGGTGACACCATGAAGGCGGATACATGGACGAATCGCAATCCGGCGGAGGAATCGCCCCGGACGCGCCCCGGCCGTCCGCGCTCCGGCGCGCCGGACGGGCCGTGCGGAAGGTCCGGGAGGTGCGGGAGGTGCGGGCCCGGGAGTGGGCGGGCTGGGTGCTGCTCGCCGTCGGCACCGTGCTGTGCGTCCTGGGCTGGTACGGGGTGTCGGGCCAGCGGTTCGTGGAGCAGCAGGTCCCCTACCTGGCCTCCTCCACCCTCCCCGGCGCGGCGCTGATCGTCGCCGGGGCGGTGCTGCTGGCGCTGCGTCCGTCCGGCGGCGGGGTCGGCGGAGAGCTCGGCGGCGGGGTCGGCGGCGCGGCGACGGACCTGCGGGTGCGGCAGCTGTACGAGCTGCTGGTCGAGCCGGTGCCGGGCGCTCCGGAGAAGCCCGCCGTGACCGTCGGTTCGCTGGCCCTGCCCGGGGGCACCCGCTACCACCGGGCGGACTGCCCGCTGGTCCTCGGCAAGGCGCAGGCCGCGCCCGTGGACCGGCGGGCCGTACGGGAACGGGGGCTGACGCCCTGCCCGCTGTGCGAGCCCGGGCCGCCGCCCGACGGTCCCGAGGGCCCCGCCGCCCGTCCGGGCGACCCCGATCCGGCAGACGGCTGAACCCGTGGGCAGCCTCACGATCGACCTCGCGCTCGCCGGGCTCACCATCGGCTCCGCCGCCGCGCTCAGCGGCATCGGCCTGGTGGTGTGCCACCGGGCCACCGGCGTGCTCAACATCGCCCAGGGCGCCCAGGCGATGGCCGTCGCCTACCTGCTGCGCGACCTCGTGGTGGTGCGTCACTGGCCCGTCTGGCCCGCCGTGGCGGTGTGCCTGCTGCTCGTCGCCCCGGCGCTCGGCGTGCTGCTGGACGTCCTGGTGTACCGGCCGCTGCAACGGCGCGGCGCCGGACCGGCGGAGACCATGGTCGCCGGGCTCGGGGTGTTCGTACTGCTCATCGGCGTGGCCGTGCTGCTGTGGGGCGCGGCGCCGCTGGCGGGCGCCCCCTCGCCGCTGGGCGGCGCCCCGATCCGGCTGCCCGGCGGGCACACCCTGCGGCCCGACACCGTCGCCTCGCTCGCCGCGATCCTCGCCCTCGGCCTGACCGTCGCCGCCGTCACCCGCTGGACGGCCTTCGGGCTGCGGCTGCGCGCCGTCGTCGACGACCGCCACCTGGCCGCCCTCTCCGGGGTCGACGCCGACCGGGTCTCCGCCGCCGGCTGGGCCTTCGGCACCTTCACCGCCGGGCTGGTCGGCGTCGCCCTCGCCCCGTACCTGCTGCTCGACCCGTACGGACTGCCGCTGCTGGTCATGGAGACCATGGCCGTCGCCGTCGCGGCCCGGCTGCGCAGCATTCCGGTGGCCGTCGCGACGGGCCTCGGGCTCGGCGTCGCCCAGGCCGAGCTGACCCGGCTCCGGCCGTCCGGGCAACTGCTGCCGCTGGTGGAGGCCGTGCAGTCCAACCTGTTCGTGGTCGCGCTGCTCGCCACCGCGCTGCTGGCCGGGCCGCGCATCACCGGGGAGTCGCCCACCCGGCACCTCCCCCTCGGCCGGACGGGCCCCGGCGGCGGACGGCTCGCCGGGGTCGTCTGTCTGGTGCTGCTCCTGCTGCCGTTCGGCTTCCGGGGCAACGACCTGCGCAGCGCCCTGCTGGTACCGGCACTCGCCCTCGTGCTGCTCTCCGTCACCGTGGTCACCGGCTACGGCGGGCAGATCTCCCTCGGGCAGGCCGGGTACGCGGGCCTCGGCGCGCTCGGCACGGCGCTGCTGATGTCCGGCCGCGTCCCCGGCGTCCCCGCGCTGCCGGCCGTGCCCGCGCTGCTGCTCGCCGTCCTCGCCACCGCCCCGCTCGGCCTGCTCACCGGATACCCCGCCATCCGGCGGCGGGGGCTCGCCCTCGCCCTGGTCACCTTCGCCGTCGGGACGGCGATGAGCCGCTTCGTCTTCGAGCAGCCGTACGCCACCACCGGGCTCACCCTCGACCGGCCCTCCTTCATCGACGGCGACCGGGCCTTCTACCTCGCCGAACTGCTGCTGCTCGGCCTCGGGCTCCTCGCCGTGCGCGGCCTGCACCGGGGGCGGCTCGGCCGCGCGCTGACCGCGATGCGCGACCACGAGGCCGGGGCCGTCGCGGCGGGCGTGGACGTCCCGGGGCTGAAGCTCCTCGCCTTCGTCGTCGGCGCGGCGCTCGCGGCGCTCGGCGGCGGGCTGATGGGGCTCGCCGGGCGGGCGTTCGACGCGGCCTCCTTCGACCCGGTGCGGGGGCTGCTGTGGTTCGCGGCCGTGGTGGTGGCCGGCGCGGACAGCGCGCTCGGCGCCGTGCTGGCCGCCGCGCTGCTCATCGGGCTGGACGCGGGGACCGTGCCCGGGGTGTCGGCGGTGGCGGTGGGGGTGCTGGCCGCCGCCATCGGACGGCTCCCGGGCGGGCTCGCCTCGCTGCGACGGCGGGGCGCCGCGGTGCCGGGCCTGCCGCCGCCCTTGCCGCCGTTGCCGCCGGTGCGGCTCTCGGCGGCGGGGCGGGCGCTGGCCGCGAGGCGGCGGCCGTGAGCGCCGGCGCGTTCTCCCGCCTGACCGCGCGGGGCATCGTGCGCCGCTACGGGGGGATCGAGGCCGTCGGCGGGGTCGACCTCGTCGCGCCGCCCGGCCGGATCACGGCGCTCATCGGGCCCAACGGGGCCGGGAAGAGCACCCTGTTCGACTGCCTCGCCGGCACCGCCCGCCCCGACGCGGGCCTGGTCCTGCTCGGCGGACGCGACGTCACCCGCCTCCCCGCCCACCGCCGCGTCCGGCTCGGCCTGGCCCGCACCTTCCAGCAGATCGCCGTCTTCCCCACCCTCTCCGTCGCCGACAACGTCCGCATCGGCGCCGAACACCGCCACGGCCGCGCCGACCCCCGGACCGTCACGGAGTGGACCACCCGCGCGCTCGCCCTCCTCGACCTCCAGGACCTCGCCGCCGAACCCGCCGGTGCCCAGCCCACCGGTGTCCTGCGCCTCGTCGAACTCGCCCGCGCCCTCGCGGGCGACCCCCGCGTCCTCCTCCTCGACGAACCCGCCGCCGGCCTCGACACCCGCCAGACCGCCCGCCTCGTCACCGTCCTCCACGACCTCGCCGCCCGAGGCCTCGCCCTCCTCCTCGTCGAACACGACCCCGACCTCGTCGCCGAACTCGCCCACACCGTCTACGCCATGTCCCAGGGCCACCTCCTCGCCACGGGCCCCACATCCACCGTCCTCACCAACCCCCACCTCACCCGGGCCTGGGGCTGACGCGCCCGCGCCGGCTACTGAAGTGCCCCACCACGCCGCTGCGCCCTCCGGGGGCGCAGCGGCGGTGACCCCGCAGCGTCCACCCCACACCCCGGCCACATCGGGCGCGAGGTGCTGGGGCGGGGTCCAGGAGACAGCCCAGCTCGGGGGCACGTGCGTCGGCACGTCACGGTTGGGGCAGCAACGGGAACTGAGCGGGCATGCCGGGCGGTGAGACCCCGGGGCAGTGCCCATGGATCGGCCGGCTCGGGAGCGGTGGGTGGACCAGGGTGGAGGTTTCCCCGGGTGGCGCCGGGAGTTGGCCAACTCAGCGGGCAGGGGTGCCCCACAGCACGGCGAGCGAGCTGGGCTGCTCGGGGCCGGGAGTTCAGGGGCGGGGCGCTGTTCGACGGCGAGGGCTTGCTCCAATACCGGTCACCTCCTGGGCCGTTGGGTGTCCTGAGCCCCCGTCGGGGCCTCGGCTGCGGGGTTAGCCTGGCCCGCATGACAGGGCGATCGAGCACGGTGGTGTTGATGTGCGGGCTTCCCGGCTCGGGGAAGACGACGTATGCGAAGGGGCTGGTGCGGCGGGGGTTCGTTCGGTTGTCGATCGACGAGGTGGTCTGGCAGCGGCTCGGGGGGCGTGATGCCGGGGTGGTGCTGGCGGCCGAGGAGTTCGACCGGCTCAAGGAGGAGGTGCGCCAGCAGCAGCGGCTGGAGCTGGTCGAGCTGATGCGGGCCGGGCGGGACGTGGTGGTGGATTACAGCTTCTGGAGCCGCGCCGCCCGTGAGGAGTACAAGACCCTGGTCGAGAGCCACGGCTGCCGGTGGGAGCTGGTGCACCTCAAGGCCGACCGGGAGACGCTGGAGCACCGCCTCGCGGTGCGGAACGGCCAGGAGGGGGCCAACGCCGTCACGGTGGACGAGGCGCTGCTCCACCGCTACCTGGCCGCCTTCGAGGAGCCGGACGGGGAGGGCGAGCTGCTCCTCGTGCAGCCCTCGCCCTGAGGGGCGTCCGGGTCGCCGGGTCGCCGGGTCGCCGGGCGGGCGGGGGGCGGCGAGGATGCGGGGAGGAGGTAGGGAGAGGCAGGGATGGGCGTCGACGTCGCGATCAGCTCCGTTCGGGTTCGGTACGGGCCGCTGGAGGCGCTGCACGGGGTGGACCTGGCGTTCCCCTCCGGGGCGGTGACGGTGCTGCTCGGACGGAACGGGGCCGGGCGGACGACTGTGCTGCACACGGTGGCGGGGGTGGTGCGGCCGGCGCAGGGGCGGGTGGTGTGGCGGGGGCGGGACCTGGCCGGGGTGGCGGTGCACCGGCGGGCGGGGATGGGGATGGCGTTGGTGCCCGCCGAGCGCGGGGTGTTCGGGGCGCTCACGGTGGCGGAGAACCTGGGGCCGGCGGGGGACGGGGGCGGGCGGGGGGAGGTGCTGGAGCTGTTCCCGGAGCTGGTGCCGCTGCTGGGGCGCCGGGCCGGGGAGCTGTCGGGCGGGCAGCAGCAACTCGTGGCGATCGGGCGGGCGTTGGCGGCGCGACCCCGGCTCCTGCTGCTGGACGAGCCGGAGCGCGGGCTGGCACCGGCCGTCACGGCCCGGCTGCACGGGCAGCTGCTGGCGGAGGCCGCGGCGGGGCGGACGGTGGTGCTCGCCTCGCAGTCGCTTCCGCGCACGCTGGAGGACGCGGCGGTGGTCTACGTCCTGCACCGGGGCGAGGTGGCCTTCTGCGGGGAGCCCGGCGAGCTGCCGGCCCGGGGGCGGGCTTCGGCCGGGTGAGCACGGACTGGTACGAGTGATCGTATGAGTCACGAATCGAGCGCCCGCTCCCCTGGGTGGGCGCGGGCCGGGGGCCCGCTGCTGGTCGCCTGCCTGGGCTGGGCGTGCGCCGTGCCGACGGTCGTCGCGGACGACCGCCTCCGCAGGGTGCTGAGCGACTGCCGGCCCGGCCCGGGCGCCGCTCCGTACGTGTTGCCGCTCGCCTGGGCGGGCCTGGCGCTGGGCGTGGTGGCGGTGTGCTGGGGCGGATGGCAGCTCGCCACCGTGCTGCGGCGCGGGGCGCTGCGGTTCGGCGCGGGCCACGCCGTGCTGCTGTGCGTGGTGCTGCCGGTGGCGGTGATCGGCGTGCCCGTCCAGTACGCCCTGGTGGGGACGGCGTCGCTGGACAGCGGGCCGCACCGGCAGCCCTGTGTCGGGCTCGGCGAGCCGGCGGAGGAACAGAGGGCCTGAGAGGCGGCGGAGGAACTGGAGGAGGCGGCGGTGCACGGTGGGGCTCCCGTCTGTGGTGCGTGCCCCAACCATGGACCGTGAAGGCCCGATCGCACATGTGCCGATCGGACCATCCTGAGCAGGGAAAACGCCTGTGCCCCCTGCCGATCGGCAGGGGGCACAGGCGGGTGGGCCGGCCGCCCGTCAGGCGGGGCCGACGCTGCGCACGTACGGCGTCGTCGACGTCAGGCGGGCGAAGCCGAGGCGCTGGAGGATGGGCCGGCTCTGGTCGCTCGCGTCGACCTGGAGGTAGCGGTAGCCCAACTCGGCGGCCTGCAGAGCCCGGTGGGCGACCAGGGCGCGGTAGATGCCCCGCCCGCGCCACTCGGGCACCGTCCCGCCGCCCCAGAGCCCGGCGAAGTCCGTGCCCGGGACGAGCTCCATCCGCGCCGAGCAGACCGGCCGGTCCCCCGCCATCGCGACGACCATGCTGACCGTCTCGGAGCCGCGCTCCAGGTGGTCGAGCAGCCGCCGCCGCTGCGTCGGGTTGGGGGTGCCGAAGGCCTGCTCGGCGGCCTCGGCCAGCAGGTCGACCCCGGCGGCGTCCGTCACCGGGAGCAGCCGGACGCCCTCGGGGAGGGTGGCGTCGGTGGGCAGCTCGTGGACGTCGGCCACCATCACCGCCTGCTCGTCCTCGGCCGTGAACCCGGCCGCGAGCAGCCGTTCGCCGAGGTCGGCGGGGGCGTCGTGGGCGTAGGTCTTCCACTCGAAGTCGAGGCCGAGGGCCGTGAAGCGGTCGATCTGCGCGGCGATGGCGGCGTCGGCCGTGGCCTCGTCGAGGTCCGACCAGACGACGCCGTTCCAGTCGTGCGCGAGGCCGAGCTGCCGGATGACCGCGCCGTCCTGTTCGATGCGGGTGCTGTCGCTGTCCGGCCGCGCCTCGCGGCGGAGCTGGCGGTCGAACAGGGCGAGCACGGTGTCATGATCCATTCAGACAGTGGAGCACGCCCGGCACCTCGGTGACCAGCGATTTTGCAGCGCCAGCAACTCCCGCGGCCGCCCCGTCACCCCCGGGCGCGGGCCTCCGCCGCCAGTACCTCGACCACCGGCAGGTCGGTACGCGGGTGCGTCAGCAGGTGCGCGCCCGCCGCGAGGGCGGCGCCGACGAGGGGGGCGAGCAGGAAGAGCCACAGCTGGGAGAGCGCGTCGCCGCCGGCGAACAGGGCCGGGCCGAGGCTGCGCGCCGGGTTGACGGAGGTGCCGGTGAGCGGGATGCCGACGAGGTGGACGACCACCAGGGCGACGCCGATCGGCAGCCCGTCGAAGCCGACGGCGGCCAGCCGGTGGGTGACGGAGAGGACGACGTAGACGAGCAGGAAGGTGAGGACGACCTCGGTCAGGAACGCCCCGGCCGCGTCGATGTGCACCTGGGAGCGGTCGCCCCAGCCGTTGGTGCCGAGCTTGCCGTGGGTCTCCAGGCCCGGTATCCGCTTGGCGAGGAGCAGCACCAGGGCCGCGCCGGCGATGCCGCCGAGGATCTGCGCGATCCAGTACGAGACGGCCGTGCGGAGGTCGATCCTGCGGGCGAGCAGGACGCCGAGGGTGACCGCCGGGTTGACGTGGCAGCCGGAGACCGGCCCGAGGGCGTACGCGAGCGCGAGCAGCACGAAGCCGAACGCGAACGCGATGCCCACCGGGCCGATCGCCGTGCCCGCCAGTACGGCGGCGCCCACCGCCAGCAGGACGAGCAGCAGGGTCCCGAGGAACTCCGCCGCGACGGCCCGCCTGTCCTTTTCGCTCATGTGTTCGATCCTTCCGCCGGTGGGCGGCCCGGTGCCGCCCGTACCCGGACCACCCTGGTGGGCCGTTCGGGTGGCCGCATGTCGACCGAACGGGTGCAGCCCGTGATCACGGCGGTTCCGCACCCGGAATTACTCCGAACGGGTGAGCGACGGGTGGCCCAGACGTGAGCGAAGGAGCGGGCGGGAGCCTCAGACCGCGAGGACGATCTTGCCGCGCAGGTGCCCCTGCTCGCTGATCCGCTGCGCCTCGGCCGCCTCCGCCAGCGGGAGCACCTGGTGCAGCGGCAGCCGCAGCTCCCCCGCGTCGTGCAGCGCCAGCACCGCCGCGTACGCCTGGCGGTGGCGCGGGCCGTCCTCGATGCCGCTGAAGTGCACGCCGTGGTTGGCCGCGCCGAAATCGGCGATGCTGACGACCCGCTGCGCGTCGCCCGTCAGCTCCACGGACAGCGCCACCTCGCCGTCCCGCCCGGAGGCGTCCAGCGCCCGGTCGACCCGCCCGCCCGGGGCCGCCGCCCGCACCCGCTCGGCCAGGCCCTCCCCGTACGTCACGGGGATCGCGCCCAGCTCGCGCAGGTAGTCGTGGTTGGCCTCGCTCGCCGTGCCGACCACGGTGATCCCGCGCGCCCGGGCGAACTGCAGCAGCAGGGTGCCGACCCCGCCCGAGGCGCCGTGCACCAGCAGCGTCTCGCCCTCCCGCACGCCCAGGATGTCCAGGACCCGCTCGGCGGTCTCCGCCGCCACCGGGATCCCCGCCGCCTGCGCCCAGTCGAGCGTGGCGGGCTTGCGGGCCAGCAGCGCGGCCTCGACCAGCGCGTGCTCCGCGTAGCCGCCGCCCATCAGCGCGCCGAACACCTCGTCGCCGGGGGCGAACTCCGTCACGCCCTCGCCGACCTCGGCCACCACGCCGGCCAGCTCGTAACCGGGCACGGCGGGGAAGGTGATCGGGAAGATGCCGTCCATCTCTCCGTTGCGCACCTTGTGGTCCAGCGGGTTGACGCCCACCGCGCGGACCTCCACCCGCACCTGGCCGGGGCCGGGGGCGGGCACGTCGAGGTCGACGGGCAGCAGCACGTCCGCGGTGCCGTACTCGTGGAAAGCGATCGCCTTGGTCATGGGAAGCTCCTCGTTCCTCAAGGGAGTTGACGTCCTGTTTCGCTCTCCATCCTGGGCCGCGGGCCCCGGCCGACCGGCCCGTCTTTCGGACGGTTCCGCCTGTCCGAACGGCCAGGCGGCCCGCCCGCCCGGCGGGTTAGGCTCGACGGCATGGACGAAACCCCCGGCACCGCCCCCGCGACCGTCTACGGCAGCGACCTCGACGAGACCCGGCGACGGCACTGGGGCCGGCCCGAGGACGTGCTGGAGCGGGCCCTGGAGGTGCTGAGCACCCCCCGGCCCGACCTGCTGCAGCGGCTGTCCGAGGTCATCGGCACCCTCGTCCCGCACGAGGCGCTCGCCCAGATGAGCCGCCTGTGCACCTACTCCCCCACGGTCGCCCACGGCCCGGCCGGCTTCGCCGAGCTCGTCGGCGGCCTGGAGCTGGCCCGGCTGTCCGAACTCGGGGCCGAGACGCTCACGGCCGGGCACCCCTGGCAGGGCGAGGCCCGGCTCGTCGGGCGTTCGAGGCCCGTGCTGGTGGTCGCCGCCACGCCGGGCGGCAGCGCCGGGGCGGAACTGGTGCTCGTCCTGGCCGACGACCGGCCCGTGCCGCCCGAGGCGCTCGGCCTCCTCCAGCGGCTGTGGGACGTGCTCGTGGCCCACCTCGACCACCGCGCCACCGACTCCACCCCCGACACCGCGGCCAGGTCCCGCGCCGCCGCCACCGCCCGGTCCCGCGCGATCTCCGAGCTGAGCGGCGCCCACAACGCGGCGCTCACCGCGATCCTCGCCCCGCTGCGCTCGGCCGCCCTCGACGACACCGCCGCCCGCCGCGCCGCCACCGACCTCGCCGTCACCGCCCTGCTGGACCTGCGCCGCGCCGCCGACCTGGACCAGTCCCTCAGCGAGGAGCCCGCCGAGGCCGCGTTCGCCCGCCTCACCGAGGAGTTGCGGCCCCTGCTGCGCCACACCCTCGTGCGCCTCGACGTGGCACCGGCCGCGGAGGCCGAGCGCTCGGTGCCCAACGACGTCGCCCGCGCGGCCCGGGAGGCCGTACGGGCGGCCGTGCTGGTGATGCTCGAACAGGAGGAGGTCGGCCGACTGCACGTCGGCTGGCGGTTCGTGGACGACACCCTGCGCGCCGTGGTCCGCGACGACGGGCCGGGGCTGCTGCCCGCCGACGTGCTGGCCGTGCACCGCACCGCCGACCGGATCGCCGCGCTGGGCGGGCGCTGCGCCGTCGAGGCCGTCCCCGGCTGGGGCAGCACCGTCACCGTCGAACTGCCCCTCGTCCTGGCCGAACCGCCCACCGCCGCCGACCCGTTGGAGGGCCTGCACCCGCGCGAGCGGGAGGTGCTGCGGGAACTGGCGCGCGGGCGGCGCAACCGCGACATCGCCGAGGCTCTGCACATCAGCGAGTCGACGGTGAAGTTCCACGTCGCCAACATCCTGGCCAAGTTGGGCGTCTCCACCCGGGGCGAGGCCGCCGCCCTGGCCCACCGCGCCGGGCTCCAGGACGCCGTGCCGCTGCACGTGGCCTCCTGAGGCGGGCCGTACGGTGAACACGAGTTGGGAAGCGTCCGCCCCCGGAGTGCTGCGACTGCCCTCCGGGCGGCTGGTGCGCGGGCGCGGGCTGTCGCGGCCGCTCCCGGACGGGCCGCAACCCGCCTTCGGGATCTACCTGCTGGGCCGCGACCCCGGGCCGATGGACTGGCCCCGGCGGTGGGTGCGCTGGCCGGACTTCCGGCTCCCGGCCGACCGGGAGGACGCGGCCGACGCGTTCCGGCAGGCCTGGGCGCGCTCCGCGGTGGAGCGCGTCGAGGTCGCCTGCGCGGGCGGGAAGGGCCGGACGGGCACGGCCCTCGCCTGCCTGGCCGTCCTCGACGGCGTACCGCCGGGCGAGGCGGTGGCGTACGTACGGGAGCACTACTCCCGGCACGCCGTCGAGACGCCGTGGCAGCGCAGGTTCGTGGCGCGCTACCGCCGCTGAGCGCTCCCGTGCGCCCGTGCGCCCCCTCGAACTCCGTACGTTCACCCCCACGCCGGTGAGTTGTCATTGACATGCTCCAACTCCCTTGTGAGGCTGGGGCGATTGGCTGGTTCGCAGCCGATCCTGGCGCACCGGGGGGTAGCAGCCGTGACGTTCTCGGGCGAGGTCGGGCCCAGAGCACTGGACGCGGCGATCCTGCGGGTGCGCGGGCCGGGCGGCTTCCCCCTCGGCGTCGGGTTCCTGGTCACCGGCGAGTTGGCGCTCACCTGCGCCCACGTCGTCACCACCGCCCTCGGCCTCGCCCCCGGCGAGACCCCCGCCCCGGACGCACGCCTCGCCCTCGACCTGCCGCTCCAGCAGGACGGCGCCGCGCACACCGCCACCGTCGAGCACTGGGCGCCCGAACGCGACGTCGCCGTGCTGCGCCTGGCCGAACCCCCCGACGGCGCACGGCCCGTACGGCTGGTGGAGGCCTCCGACGTCTGGGACCACGAGGCCCGCGCCTTCGGCTTCCCCGCCCGCCACGACAGCGGGGTCTGGCACGCCGGACGGCTGCGCGGGCGCCAGGCGGACGGCCTGGTGCAACTCGACATCGACCGCGACGGCGGCTACCAGGTCGCCCCCGGCTTCAGCGGCGGGCCCGTCTGGGACGAACGGCTGGTCGGCGTGGTCGGCATGATGGCCGCCGCCGAATCCGGCCCGACGGCCGCGAGCTTCCTCGTCCCCACCGCCGAACTCCTGCGCGCCTGGCCCGAGTTGCGCGCCATCGCCCTGCCACCCTCCCCCTTCCGCAGCCTGCGCGCCTTCCAGGAGGACGACGCCGACCTCTTCTTCGGCCGCGACGAGGAGGCAGCCAAGCTCACCCGGGCCCTGCGCCGATCCCGCTGGGTGACGGTCGTCGGCGCCTCCGGCTCCGGCAAGTCCTCGCTCGCCCTCGCCGGGGTCGTCCCGCGCTGGCGCGCCGCCGACGGCCTCGCCGTGGTGCTGCGCCCGGGCGGCGGCAGCAGCCCGCTGTCCGCGCTCGCCGGGGCGCTGCTGCCGCTGCTGGAGCCCGACCTCTCCCCCACCCGGCGGCTCGACCGCCTCGGCCCGCTCACCGCGCACCTGGCCGCGCCGGGCGGACTCGCCGAGGTGATGGGCCAGTTGGCGCAGCTGCACGGGCGGCGGCGCAGGCTCCTCGTGGTCGTCGACCAGTTCGAGGAGCTGTTCGCGCGCGGCGAGCAGGCCGTGGACGAGCTGGCGGATGTGCTCTTCGGAACGGACCTCCCGCACTCGGTCCGGGTGTTGAGCACCCTGCGGGCCGACTTCCTGGAAGCCTTCCTGCACCACCGGCGCCTCGGCGAACTGTTCCAGGCCGCCCCGGAGAGCGGGGAGGAGGACCACGAGAGCCTCCTCCTCGGCCCCATGAGCCGCACCCACCTGCGCGAGGTCGTCACCGCGCCCGTCGCGGCCACCGGCTCCGTCACGTACCAGCCGCACCTCGTCGAGCGCATCCTCGACGACGCCACCGCCGAACCCGGCGCGCTGCCGCTGCTCGGCTTCACCCTGGAACAGCTGTGGCAGGCCCAGCGCGGCGGAGCGATGAGCCTGGAGTCCTACGAGGAACTCGGCGGCGTGGGCGGCGCGTTGAGCGCCTACGCGGAACAGGCCTGGCAGGAGAACGTCCGCCCCGCCGACCGCGAGGCCGCCCGACGGCTGTTCACCCAGCTCGTCCGCGTCCCCCTCGGCTCGGCCGGCGCCACCCGGCGGACCGTCCCGAGGACGGATCTGGGCGAGGCGGACTGGCGGATCGCCCAACAGCTGGCCACCACCCGGCTGTTGGTCACCGGGCGGCTCGCCGAGGGCACCGAGACCGTGGAGCTCGCACACGACGCGCTGATCACCCACTGGCCCCGGCTCGCCGACTGGGTCGCGGAGGACCGGGCGTTCCTGGACTGGCGGGAGTCGCTGCGGCACGACCGGGAGCGGTGGAAGGCGGCGGAGCGGCCGAACGAACTCCTGCCCACGGATGTCACGTTGGCGGCCTCGCAGCGCTGGGCCGAGGAGCGGGACGGGTACCTGACGGAGGAGGAGCGGGACTACCTGCGGCGCGGCCGGCGCCACCGCAGGTCACGCCGGAGGCGAAGGACGGCGGTGGCGGCGGTGCTGTGCGTGCTGACGCTGGTGGCGGGCGCGATCAGTGTGGTGTCGTGGCAGTTGAGGGACGAGGCGGCGCGGCGCACGGCGACGGTGCACTCGACGAGCCTGGCCGGCGACGCGGCGGCGCTGGTGAACACGGACCCGGGGATGGCGGCACAACTGGCGGTGGCGGCATACCGGTTGGCGCCGACGAAGGAGGCGGCGAGCCAGCTGTACACCGCGCTCCGGACGCCGATCGACCGGGTCGTCGCGAATACCGGGCACAGGATCAAGCGCATCGCGGCGCAGCCGGACGGGCCGCTGGTAGCGGCAAGCGACGAGACCGGCGCACTGCGGATCTGGGACCTCGGCGATCCGGCCGCTCCCGTCCTCTACTCGACCCTCCAACTACCGAAGTCGTCCGCGCTCGTCTTCCTCCCGCACCATCCGCTTCTCGCGGCCCCGTGCCCGGAGGGACGCGAACTGTGCCTGTGGGACCTTTCCGATCCACGCACACCCACCGTCTCAAGCCACCTGCCCGAACCCGCCACCGTCCTGACAACCGGTTCACTGGCCACGGACGCGGAGGGCGGCCACCTCGCCTGCGTCGACCACGACGGGCACACGCTGCTGTGGTCGACGGCCGATCCGGCGCGGCCGGAGCTGATTTCGGTCCTGCCCAACCCGACCCCGAAGAAGGACAGTCCGGGCGCAGTGGCGCTCACGGCGGACGGCAAGCGCCTCGCGCAGACAGCCCCGGGCGGCTCGACCACCGTATGGGACATCTCCGCCTCGCCAACGCGAACGATCGAGTTCCCCAAGGGCTACGAGTCACTCGCCTTCAACCCGGACGGCAGCGTCCTGGCCGCTGTCGATTCCGCCGATGTCCAACTGTGGCGTCTGGCCGACCCGGGTGGCCCCGCATCCACCCACGGCTCCTTGTGGTCCGTGCTCTCGGACCCGTTCAACGTGTCCTTCCGTCCGGACGGCCACGAGCTGGTGATCGGCGGGATCGACACCTGGCGCCCGAAGGGAGGGCTGTGCTTCGTGAACGTGGATCGACTGGACTGGACCGAGGAGTACCTGCCCCCGCTCAACTGCGTCCATGCGGCCTTCGACACCATCGCCGTCGCGTACACCGCCTCGGGCTCGATCCTCACCGGCGGCTCGGACGGTGCGCTCAGGCTCTGGCGTCAGCCGCTGCGCCGATTCGGCCCGCTCTCGGTCTCCGTGGGTCGGAACGGCTGGGCGTTGAGCCCGGAGGGTCGGCTCCTGGTCGCCGGGGCGTTCCGCCCCAAGGAGTCGTCGACGGCCAACACGGTCCTCGCGATCTGGCCCCTGGACCGGCCGGAAGCCACCACGCAGGTCGCCACCATCGACCTGGGGGCATCCCCCCAGCACATCTCCTTCGTCACCGAGACCCTCCTGCTGACCATCGCACACGACGGCACGGTCCGGCTCTGGGATCTCCACGACCCCGCGCATCCGTCCGGAGGACCGCCGGGCAAGGCCGAGTTCCCCACGCGGGACGTCGGGATCGGCAGGGAGATCATGGCCCCTGGCGCGAATGCCGTCGAGACCGGCCACGGGGACGCTCTGATGGGGGTCCAGTACGGGGGCGGGTTCCACCTGTCCACCGTCTCGAAGACGGGGGAAGCCCACGAGGTGGGATCGTTCCCTCTCGTCGACGGGGTCCAGGACATTCCCGTACTCGTGGACACCCGGACCGCCGTCGTGATCGAGTCGACCTCCCTCGCCTGGTGGGACGTCACCGATCCGGCGAAGCCCGTGCGGACAGGCACTTCGCCCGTGAGAGCGGGCAAACGCCTCGGGAGCGTCATCAGCGAATCGGGCCTCGTCACCATGAACCTCGGGAGCCTGGACGGAGGGGAACTCACGGTGTACTCCGCCGGGGAAGGCCGGGTGCTCAGTTCCGCCCGGCTTCCCGGGTTCGTCGGCTCCACCATCGAACTCGGCCGCAGCGGACACCTGCTGGCCTCGACCGGTCCTGCGAATGACGGCATCTCGGTCTGGGACCTGACGGACCGCGCCCATCCCCGCGCACGGGGAGCAGTGCTCACTCGGCCGGGAACCGCCAGGTCGGCTGTCAACGACGCCGAGACGATGCTCGCCGCCTGGCAGGACGACTTCTCCGACTCCGACATCAATCTGTGGAACGTGTCCGGCTCCGGCCCTCCGTCGCCGATCGCCATGATCGCACCACTGGGTAGCCGTGAGCACGATTCGCCGCACGTCACCTTCACCCGGTCCGGTGGCCAACTACTCGTCCTGGCCTCAGGATCCGGCCGGTTCTACGACACCGACCCCTCCAAGGTCGCCGACCGCCTCTGCACCCTCACCGGCAGCACCATCACCGAGGAGCAGTGGCAGCAGTACGCCCCCGGCATCCCCTACCAACGGCCCTGCGGATAGTCACAGCCTCCAGTCCTCCCGCGCCGCCCACTCCTCCAGCGTGAGCCAGTGGATCTCCGGGTGCTCGGCGCGCAACGCCTCCGCGTCCACCTCCAGGCCCGTGGCCTGGAAGTAGCGGAACATCGCGGCCAGATCCTCCGAGTACCCCTCGACCACCGTCAACGGCACCTCCTCGAACGCGATCTCGCGCCCGCTCCCCACCGCGATCGCCGCCGCGATCTGCTCGCCCGTCACCCACTGGGCGGCCAGGTCGATGCGGCGCCCCGCGTACCGCGCCGGGTGCGCCAGCACGTGCGCCGCGAAGTCGCCGATCGTCCGGGCGGCGATCACCGGGATGGGCACGCCCGGCGGCATCGGCAGGTGGAAGACGCCCCGGCGCAGGGACTGCCGCGTCCAGCCGTTGGCGTAGTTCTCCAGGAACGCCCCCGGGCCGAGCACCGTCCACGGCACCCCCAGACCCTTCAGGTGGCGTTCGAGGCGGCGCTTGGTCTCGAAGTGGGGGATGCCGGTGGGGCGGTCGGCGTTGCTGGCGGAGGTGAGGACGATGTGCTCGACCGTCCCGCTCTCCCGGGCGGCGTCCAGGAGGGCGGTGCCCTGCCGGACCTCGCCCTCCAGGTCGCTGCCGAACGGGGTGGACATCGCGAAGAGGGCGCCGGCGCCGTCGAGGGCGGCGCGGAGCGTGGCCGGGTCGGTGAAGTCGGCGCGGACGGTCTCGGCTCCGAGGGCGGCGAGTTCGGCGGCGGCCGGGGAGGAGGGGTCGCGGGTGAGGGCGCGGACGGGGCGGCCGGCGCGGAGCAGGGCGCGGGCGGTGGCGCCGCCCTGGGCGCCGGTGGCACCGGTGACGGCGACGGGACGTGCGTCAGATATCTGCGTCATGCAGATAAGATAGCCACTACATACCTGCGTCGCGCAACTTATTTCCACGCAACCCGCTACCCTTCCCCCATGACCACCCGCGCCCGCGACGACCTGATGGCCGAGCTCTGGCCGCTCTCGCGCCGCTACCTCGCCTCGTACGTCCTGTTCAACCAGGCCGTCGCCGACCACCTCGGCATGCACCCCACCGACGTGCAGTGCCTCAACCTCCTCACCCTGGAGGACGCGCCCGTCACCACCGGCCGGATCGCCGAGCTGACCGGCCTGACCAGCGGCTCCGCGACCAGGCTGGTCGACCGGCTGGAGAAGGCGGGCCTGGTCGAGCGCAGGCGCGACGAGGCGGACCGGCGGCGCGTGCTGGTGGCCGTGCGCCCGGAGGCGCTGGAGCGGTTCGGGGCGCTGTGGCGGGAACTGGGCGCCGACTGGGCGCCGGTCTTCGACGAGGACAGCGAGGCCGAACTCGCCTTCCTCCTGCGGCACATGCGCCGCACCGTCGAACTCGGCCACCGGCAGGTCGCGCGGCTGGCCGCAAAGGACGCGAAGGGCGCGAAGGAGACGTAGCCCTCAGAGGCGGCGCAGCCTCGGGATCGCCGGGACGGCGGCCAGAAAGACCAGCGTCGTCACCACGAACGGCCAGGTCAGCGCGTGCCCGCCGGCCGGGGCGGTCAGGGCCGTGAAGGCCGGGGTCAGTACGGTGGCGGCGGCCGCGCCGAGCAGGGCGTACCCCGTGCTCCACCGGTCCCGCGCCAGGAACACCCCGCCCCCCAGCGCCAGCGCGACCAGCACCCCGCTGTACCCGTACAGCCCCTGCCCGACGGCCTCGCCGGGCGCGCCGAGCGCCCAGGCGGTGAGCAGGCAGACGGCGCTGCCCGCACAGGCGGCCAGGGCGGCGAGGCGGCCGGCGGCGACGAGCCCGGCCAGGAACAGCAGGCCCGCGTACCACTGCGGCAGGAGGAAGGCCTGCCCGATGTTGGCGAGGAAGCCGTGCCAGAGCTGGTCCCAGCTCAATCCGGGAACAGCCGCTGCGGGAACAGCGGCTGCGGGTGCGACGGCTGCGGCCGGGGCCAGCCGGTGGAAGGCGGGCGCGGCGAGGGTGACGGCGGTGGCGGTCAGGCAGAACGGCACGGTGAGGACGGGCAGTCGCCAGGTGTCGAGCAGGGCGGTGAGCCCGGCCGCGAGCACCACGGAGACGGCGGCGCCGAGCGCGGCGACGACGGCGGTGGCGGGGCTGTCGGGGTCGAGGAACGCGGCGCAGCCCAGGGCCACCAGGCAGCCGTTGTACCCGTGGAGCCCGGCCTCGACGGCCTCCCCGCGCTGTCCGAGCGCACGGGCGGCGGCGGTGGCGACGGCCGTGCCGAGCAGCCCGTAGACGCCGAAGCGCCAGTCGGCGGAGAACAGTGCGGCCGTGAACAGCAGTCCGCACAGGGCGGACGGCATGAAGTCGACCTGGGCCACGCCGCGCAGGACGTGGACGGGAAAGTCCTTCACGGCAGCAGATGCCGCGTCAAAGCCGCTTCGGAGGCGGCCAGTTGGACCTCCGGAACGTCCTCGTGACCCCCCGGGTTGGCGTGCAGCGTCCGGACCGGGGAGGCGAAGGCGCCGAACAGCTCCAGCGCGGTGGCGCGGGGCACGAGGGTGTCGTCCCACTGCACCAGGAACTCCACGGGGACGGTGACGCGGCCGGCCGCCTCGACCAGGGAGGGGCCGCCGGTCAGCCCGAACACGGCGGCGGTGACGCGGGGTTCGGCCGCGGCGAGGGTGATGCCGGTGCCGGAGGAGAGCGACAGGCCCCAGTACCCGACGGGCCCGAGGCCCTCGCCCTCCTCGCCGAGCGCGTCGAGCACGGCCGTCCACTCGGGCACGGCCCGCTCGGCGAGGCCGGTGCTGTGCCGGACGACCCAGGCGCTGACGGGCCGGCCCGCGAGCAGCAACTCCCCCACCTCGCCAGCGAACCGCGTGTCGGCGGCCGTGCGCGGACGCTCGCCGTGCCCGGGAGCGTCCAGGGCGACGGCGGCGAAGCCGTCCGCGACGAAGCGGCGGGCCCGGGCGACCAGGCCGGGGGCGAGCTTGTGCTGCCCGCCGCCGTGCCCGAGCAGCACCAGCGGCCGCCCGGGGCGCATCGCGCCGGCCGGGCGCCACAGCACTCCGGGCGCGTCTCCGCAGGTGAAGCGGTACTGCGCCGCCCCGTCCGAAACCGTCCGCTCGCCGAACCGCACGATGCCGCCCCCTTCTGACCGACCTCCACCTGCCCGAACAAACGCTCACGCACCGTACCCCCAGCGGGGGCGGGCCGGTCCTCGGGCCCCCTCGGGAAGTCGGCGGGGCAGGCGGCCGACCTGTCGGTGGGGTCGGGCACAGTGGCGATCATGCTCACCGGACTGCACGACATCGACTGGTCCCGCCTCGACCACGCCTACGGCACGGCCGAGGACGTGCCCGGCACCCTCCTCGCCCTGGCCTCGGGCGACGAGGAGGCCCGGAGCGGCGCGCTGAGCCACTACTGCAGCGCCGTCCTCCACCAGGGCACCGTCTATCCCGCCACCACCGCCACCCTCCCCTTCCTCCTCGAACTCGCCCTCGACGAGGGCCACCCGGGGCGGGCCGCGATCGTCGACCTGCTGGGCGCCGTCGCCGAGAACGCCGTCGAGCACGAGGTCTTCGCCGCCGAGTACGGCTACGAGCCCGGGGACGCGGGGGACTGCGCCGCCTACCTGCGCGGCCGGGCCGAGGAGTTCGTGACGTTCGGCACGGACGGCGACCGGCTGGTGCGGCAGGCCGCGATCCCCGTGCTCGGGCTGCTGCTGGACGACTGGCGCCGCGCCGCCGCCCTGCTGCGCGAGCGGCTGCCCGCCGAGGCGGGGGCGGTGGAGCGGCTGCTGGTGCTGAGGACGGCCGCGAGCCTGGCCCTGCGCCTGCCGGAGGCCGTCCCGGAGACGGAGGCCTGGCTCGGCGGCATCGCCCGGGACGGGGCCCTCGACCCGACCACCCGGCTCGGCGCCCTCGTCCACCGGGCGCGCTGCGCACCGGAGTCCATCGACGCGGGGACGGTGGAGGCCGCGATCGCCCTGCTGCGCGAGCGCACCGCGCCCGAGAGCGGCTGGTGGCGCTCCCCCACCCCGCCCCGGCCGACGCCCGCCGTGCAGCCGAGTCCCGACGTCCCCCCGCACGTCCTCGCCGCCTTCGCGGAACTGGACCGCGCCGGCGTCGTCCACACGCCCACCAGCACGCTGCTGAGCACCTTCCACGAGGTGCTCGCCTCGCGGGTGCCGGAGCGCACGCGGCTGCTCGCCGAGCAGCTGCGCGACCCCGATCCGGGCGCCCGGATCGACGCGATGCGGATGGGCGCCGAGCTGATGCGGGGCCGGCGCGGGGACCACGGCGCGCTGGTGTCCCTCATCGGCGGCCAGCTCGCCGACCCCCGCCCCGATGTGGCCGCCGAGGCGGCGGCCGCGCTGAACAGCTGCCACCCGATCGCCGGGCCCGCCCGCGAGGCGCTGGCCGCGTTCGCCGCCGCCGGCGGTTCGCGCTCCTGGGCGGCCGTGCACCCGGAGGCGCGCCGGGCCCACCAGGAGGCCGTCATCGCCCTGGCCCGGCTCGGCGACGAACGGGCCGCGCCCAGCCTGCTGTTCGCGCTGGAGAGCGGGGAGGACAGCTGGCGCGCCGCCGGTCCGGCCGGTGAACTCCCGGACTTCGCAGCCGAGTTCACGCCGGCGCTGATCGGCCGGGTGCGGGCGGGCGCCCCGTCCTCCTTCGGCATGGGCTCCGAACTGCACGCCGCGATCGGCGCATTGGCCCGCCTGGGCGCGCCGGACGCCGTCCCGGTGCTCGTCGAGAAGCTGGACGAGGCGCTGCGACTGGAGGAGTGGGACACCGCGAAGACGACCCTCCAGGCGCTGCGGCGCCTCGGCCCGGCCGCCTCCCCCGCCCTGCCGACCGTCCGGGCCCTGGCCACCGACCCGCCCGCCCGGAACCTGGCGGACGTCGCCGTGGCGGCGCTCTGGGCGATCACCGGTGACGCCGCCGAGGTCCTGCCGCTCGCGATCGACCGGCTGGAGAACGGCAACACCGGGGACGCGACGGAGCTCCTCGCCGAACTCGGCCCGGCGGCCGCCCCGGCCCTGCCCCGGCTGCGCGAACTGATGGCCGAGCACGACCGGGTCGGCTGGGGCCAGGTGAACCCCGCCCTGGCGGTGTGGGCGATCGGCGGCGAGCCGGAGGCGGAGGCGGTGCTCGCCGTCCTGCTCCCGGCCTGGGAGCGGAACTCCTCGACGGGCGGCCACGTCGCGGCCTGCCTGGAGCGGATGGGCCCGGCCGCCGCCCCGGCCGCCGGGGCCGTACGGGAGCAGCTCGCCCGGCCCGAGCGCGGCGGGCGCTTCGGGGGCGTCGCGGAGGACGAGGAGCTGCAGGCGCTCTGCCGCACGGTCCTGTCCCGCTTCCCCGACTGATCCCGCGACCGTCTCCCGCCCGTGGGACGGGTCAGAGCCCCGCAGGAACCCGCAGGACCCGAGTAAGCGCTTTCCCGCACCCCTGGGCTCTGTAGGGGCGAGGAGGTGCTCATGGGAGAGACGAAGATCGGCCGGGACGAGGAGTTCCAGGCGTTCATCACCGGCAGTTGGCCCCGTCTGGTACGGACGGCCTACCTGCTGGCGGGTGACCAGTACGCGGCGGAGGACCTCGTCCAGTCCGCGGCGGAGAAGGCGTGCGCGGCCTGGTCGAGGGTGCGCCGGGCGGACGATCCGCACGCGTACGTGCGGCGCATCCTGGTGAACGAGCACGCGCGCCGGGCCCGGCGCCGCCCGCCGGAGCTGCTGGTGGAGGCGGTGCCGGACGCGGCGGGCGCGGAGGACGGCTTCGCGCGCTCGGACCAGCGCGGGGCGCTGCTCGCGGCCCTGGCGACGCTGCCGCCGCGCCAGCGGCAGGCGGTGGTGCTGCGGCACTGGGAGGACCTCAGCGACAGCCAGACCGCGGCGGCGATGGGCTGCTCGGTGGGCGCGGTGCGCAGCCACGCGTCGAAGGGCATCGCCAGGCTCCGCCAGGTGACGGCCCTGGTGGAACTCAAGGACACGACCCACATCGGAGGTGCGGTATGACCGGGACCGGCAACGACCAGCAGGACAGGGACATCTGGCTGGGCCTGGGCCTGGCGGAGGCGGCCTCCGGGGTGCGGACCGGCCCGGTGCCGGTGGCGGACATCATGGCGGGGGGCCGCCGCATCCGCCGTCGCCGCCGTACGGTGGTCGGCGCGCTGGCGCTGGCCTCGGCGGTGACGCTGGGCGGCGGCGCCCTGGCGCAGCTGCCCCGGGGGCAGGCCCCGGCGACGGCCGCTGCGGGCACCTCGACCCTGGTCGCCGCGGGCTCCGCCCCCTCGGCGGCCGCCACTGCGGCCGTGAAGGACCCGTTGAAGCCGCAGCGGGTGCTGCTGGCGGAGGGCGTCACGGACGGGAAGTCCTGGAAGGTGTGGCGGGCCCTGTGGCCGCTGGCGCCGAAGGAGCGGGCGTACGAGCAGGCGCTGGCCCTGTGGCAGGAGCGCAGCCCGTACAGCCCGAACGCGACCAAGCCGACCGAGGCGTACGTCGCGCAGTACTGGCAGTCCGGTAACGACCTGGTCAACGACTACGTCGAGGTGGACGGCGTGCGCCAGGGCCACGACTCCGCGGGTTCGCTCCCCGCGGCCGGCCACCTGGACCCCCGGTCGGTGACGGATCAGACGACCTTCGGCGCCGGCATGCTCGGCCACTGGAGCAAGGACGACCCGGGCCCGTTCTTCCCCGCCGAGATCGGCACGGTCGGCCTGGGGCCGGTGGTGGACAAGGTGGTGATCACCTGGTCGGACGGGACGAAGACCGAGCCGAAGCCGGTGACGGTCGGGGACTCCCCGATCCGGGAGATCGCCCTCGCCCAGCCCTCGGGCAAGCGGGCGACGCTGTGGGAGTTCTTCGCCCGCGACGGCCGCAAGCTCCCCAACGACGGCACCACGCTGTTCAGGTGACGGCCAGGGCGCCGGCCCCCTCGACGAACCCCGAGGGGGCCGGCGCCCTACTCGCCCTGGCCGAGGTCCTGCCCCGCCGTGTACCGGGCGGAGAGCAGCCGGGCCATCGTGCGCAGCCGCTCGAAGTACGCGCGGCCCTCCGGGTCGGTGATCTGCGGTACCACCGCTTCGAGTTCGCCTCCGCAGGTGTCCAGGGCGGCGAGGGAGGGGTGGTCCAGGCCGCGGTGGAGCTCGCTCGACACCAGGCCCGCGACGGCGAAGTCGAGGTACACCAGGTCCACGCCGTCGATCTCCACGCGCCGCAGGCCGTCCGGGAACGGCAGCGGTCGGTGTTGTTCCCAGAGCTCGGCCAGTTCGAGGTCCGAGGGCGTGGCGGCGGGCAGAATGGTGTTCATCCTGGCAGTCTCGCGGGCGGGGTGGCCGCGCGCCAGCACATTCGGGCTGCGTCGCCGAGCTGCTCCCGTTCCGGTGCCCTTCCGTTCCCCGTCCGTTCCCCTTCCGCCTCCGTTCCGTTGCCTCAGCGTGGCCCGTCGAGCACCAGCCGGGCGGCCCGCTCCGCGCCGTCCGTGCGGATCATCGGGGCTACCTGGCGGGCGCGTTCGCGGGTCGGCGCGGCGAGGGCGTGGTCGAGCGCGGCGGCCAGGGAGTCGGTGGTCGCGGCCGGCCCGTCGTGGGCGGCGCCGATGCCGAGGTCGGCCACCCGCCGGGCCCAGTACGGCTGGTCGGCGATCTGCGGCACGACGACCTGGGGCGCACCGGCGAGGCCCGCGGCGGTGGTGGTGCCGGCGCCGCCGTGGTGGATGACGGCGGCGCAACGCGGGAACAGCGCCTGCTGGTTGACCTCGCCGACGAGGAAGCAGTCCCCGGCGCCGTCGACGCCGGCGAGCCCGGCCCAGCCCTGCGCGAGGACGAGTCGGCGGCCGTGCGCGCGCACGGCGGCGACGGCGACCTCGGCCGCCTCCGGGGCGCCCTGCAGCGGCATGCTGCCGTAGCCGACGTACACCGGGGCCTCGCCCGCGTCGAGGAACTCCGACAGGCCCTCGGGCAGCGGCCGTTCGTCGTCGAGCAGCCAGGCGCCGGTCTGTTCGACGGCGAGCGGGGCGGGCTGCCGCCAGGGGCCGAGGACGGGGTCGGTGGCCAGCCAAGGGCGTTCGCCGTACGCGTGGTCGCGCACGTTGTCGACGGCCGGGAGCCCGATCGAGGTGCGGACGGTGTTGACGGCCTCGCCGAACAGGGCGTTCATGGTGGAGATGTTGAGGTCCCAGAGCCGCTGCGCGTCGGTGACCTCCGGCGGGTACGGGAGCATCGGGTACTCGAAGGGCCGGTGGTACGGGGAGGGCAGCATGCAGGGCTGGAGCGCCACCGCGTGGAAGCGGGCGCCCGCGCGTTCGGCCGCCGCCCGGGCGCCGGCCACGGTCGGGAACAGTCCGGTGGCGATCACCACGTCCTCGGGGCCGGCCAGTTCGGAGACCGCCGTCCGGAACTGCGCGGCCAACACCGCCGCCCGCCGGGGCAGTTCGGAGGGCGCGGGGCGCGGCCCGGTCACCAGGGCCCGGACGGACTCGCCGACCGCCACGGCCGGTACGCCCAGTGCTTCGAACTCCCCGTCGGGCGGGGCGCAGACCGTCACCCGGGCACCGTGCGCCCGCAGCCGCAGCGCGAGGGCGGCGAGGGGCTGGACGTCGCCGCGCGAGCCGTACGTGGAAAGGATCACCTGCATGTCGTGAGTCTCCAAAAGTCCCGTTCATCACTGTCGAGTTGGAGATTCTGGCTGCTCAGGGGGGCCTTGCGGCAAGGCCCCCCGTGCGCTATACGTTGAGAGTGGCGAGGAGTGGGTGCACCTCCGGCGCCACTCCCCCGGGGCCACTCCTCCGTGGGCTCAGCCCGGGAGCCGGTCGAGCGTGATGCCGAAGTGCTCGCGGTACGCGGCGATGGCGCCGCCGTCGGTGAGTTGCTCCTCGGTGCGGGTGCCGTCCGGGGCGGTGCGGATGAGCCGGGTACCGCTCAGGGTGGTGCGGCCGCCGCCCCCGGTGGGCAGGGAACAGGTCGTCGAGCGGGTGAAGTGGGACTGCGGCGAGGTGGTCTGCCACCAGCAGGTCGGGGCGAAGTCGGAGAGTTCGTACGACCGTTGGTCGATCCGGTACTGGGGTTCGCCGCCCCGCAGCACGTCGAGTTCGCCGTCCTCGCCGGACGGGCCGATGGCGAACCGGCCGTAGGGGTCGGCCTGTTCGCCGCGCTCGTCCAGGCGCAGCGGGTGCAGGGCGAACCGGCCGAAGCCGACGTCGACGAGCCAGGGCTCCGCGAGGTCGACGCGCAGGGCGAGGTGGTCGAAGGGCGGGCCGAGGCGCTCCCCGTCGAAGACCCGGGCGGCGAGCAGGCTGACCTCGTAGCCGAGCGAGCGCAGCAACTCGGCGAAGGCGCCGTTGAGTTCGTAGCAGAACCCGCCGCGCCGCCGCTGGACGACCTTCTCCACCAGGGCCGCCGGGTCGAGGACGACGGGCTCGCCGAGGTGGATGCTCAGGTTCTCGAAGGGGACGGCCCGCAGATGGGCCTCCTGAAGCCGGGCGAGGTTCCCGGCGCCGGGCTCTCCGGGGTCCGCCACGCCGATCCGGTCCAGGTACGCCTGCTGCTGATCCATGCGGTCATTCCACCTGGTGGCGAGGGGGCGGGCCATCGGTCCTTGGTCCTAGGACGCGAGCAGGCGTCAGGCATCGAGGAACGCGGTGAGAAACTCCCGTACGGCGGAGGGCTCGTCGATCCACGGCCAGTGCCCGCAGCCGGGGAGCGCCTCCAGCCGCGCGTTCGGGTACCCGGCGGCGGCGCGGCGGGCCGCCGAGACGCCCCCGACGCCGTCCTCCGCTCCCGCGATCACCAGCACGGGGCTCGCGACGGCGGCGCGGCGGGCGGCCTCGCGCACCGGGTCGGGCCGGACGTAGAACGCCTCGCGCAGCCAGGCGGGCGGCTGCGGGTACGCGGCGTCGGCCTCGAAGTGGCGGCGGGCCGCCTCCGTCCACCGGCCGTACAGCCAGGGCTGGACCCCGGCCGCCGAGGCCTCGGCGGCGCCCGGCTCCTGGGCCCGGCGCGCCCGGATCGCGTCCACCTCGGCCTGGTCGATCTCCCGGGCGACCAGGCCGGCCGGGGTGATCAGGACGATCCGGCCCACCCGCCCGGGGTGGTCGGCGGCGTAGGCCTGCACGGTGAGGGTGCCCGCCGAGTGGCCGAGCAGGTCCAGGCGTTCGGCGCCCAGGTGGAGGCGCAGCGCCTCGATGTCGCGGGCCTGCTCCGGGAAGGCGCAGCTCGCGCGATCCTCGGGCACCTCGGAGCGCCCGGCGGCCCTGGCGTCCAGCATCACCAGGGTGCGCGGCCCGGCGAGCAGCGCGCCGAGCCCGTCGAGGTCCCGGACGTCCGCCCCGGGGCCGCCGGCCAGGCAGACCAGCAGGGGGCCGCTGCCGGAGAGCGTGTAGGACAGTGTCGTCCCGTCGTGGGAGGTGAAGTGGGGCATCCGGCCATCCTGGCAGAGCGGGAGGGCCGGGTGGGAGACTCCCGGTCATGATCACCGAACCGAACCCGAAGGCCGAGCTGCCGAGTCGACCACCGAGACCCGAACGAACGGACGGACTCAGGCGTCGAAGCCCGTGGCCCGGGAGAGCTTCTCCCAGGCGAGGACGTCCTCGCGGACCCCGTCGAGGTGCGTGAGGACGCCGCTCACGCCGTCCTCGCCCAGCGGCAGCCGCAGCGGGGTGCGCTCCGCGGCCAGGGCGGCCAGGATGACGGCGGCCGCCTTGCGCGGGTCGCCGGGCTGGGTGCCGTCCCCGCCGGAGACGAAGGCGCGGGTCTCGGCGACCCTCGGGTACAGGCCGGTGTCCCCGCTGACCCCGGCGCGGCCGGTGCCGAACAGCGAGGTGCGGAAGGCTCCCGGCTCGACGATCAGCACCTTGATGCCGAACTCGCGCACCTCGTCGGCCAGCGCCTCGGAGATGCCCTCCAGCGCGAACTTCGTCCCGCTGTAGGCGCCGAAGCCCGCGAAGGACATCTGCCCGCCCACGCTGCTCATCTGCACGATCACGCCCGAGCGCCGCTCGCGCATGTGCGGCAGCACGGCCCGCGTCAGCGCGGCCGGGCCGAAGACGTGCACGTCGAACAGGGCGCGCAGGTCCTCGTCCGAGGTCTCCTCGACGGCGCCCACGTGGGTGCGGCCGGCGTTGTTGACCAGCACGTCGATGCGGCCGTGCCGGGCGACGACGTCCCGGACGGCGCCCTCGATCGCGGCGGTGTCGGTGACGTCCAGGCGCAGCGCCTCCACCTGGTCGGGGTGCGCGGCCCTCAGGTCGTCCAGGGCCCGCGGGTCGCGGGCGGCGCCGACCACCACGTCCCCGGCGGCGACGGCCGCCTCCAGGATCTCCCGCCCGAAACCGCTGCTCGCCCCGGTGACCAGCCAGACCTTGTTCACGGCGACTCCCTCTGCTGTGCGTTCTCCTGACGCCGTTCATGCTGCCGCCGGACCCGCTTGCCCGTCCAAGACCGGTGGTGATAGCCAACGGTCATGACCATGGACGTCCACGGGCGGGACCTGCGCTACTTCCTCGCCGTCGCCGAGGAGCTGCACTTCACCCGCGCCGCCGAGCGGCTGTACGTGTCGCAGCCCGCACTGAGCAAGCAGATCCGGGCGCTGGAACGGCGGTTGGGCGCGGAGCTGTTCCGCCGCGACCGCCACGCGGTGGAGCTGACGGCGGCCGGCGCGGCCCTGCTGCCGCACGCCGCCCGGGTGCTGGCCGCCTGGGAGGAGGGCGCGGCGGCGGTGGAGGCCGCCAAGGCCGAGCAGCGCAGCACCCTCGTGGTGGGGATGAGCACCAGCCCGGCCCGGGGCGGGCTGCTCCCCGCCGTCCGCTCCCGCTTCGGCGCCACGCATCCGGAGGCCACCACCCGCCTGCGGCAGGTGAGTTGGGACGATCCGACCGCCGGTCTGGCGCAGGGCCTGGTGGACGTCGCCTTCGTCTGGCTGCCGCTGCCCGACGAGGAGCGCTACGGCTGGACGGTCGTCGCCGAGGAGGCGCGCCTGCTCGCCCTCCCGGAGGCGCACCCGCTGGCCGCCCTCGACGAGATCGACTTCGCCGACCTGCTGGACGAGCCCTTCCTCGCCCTGCCCCCGAGCGCGGGCCCGCTGCGCGACCACTGGCTGGCCCTGGACGCCCGCGGCAGCCGCCCGGCGCGGATCGGCGCCGAGATCGCGGGCGCCGAGGAGACGTACGAGGCCCTGCTGGCGGGCCTGGGCGTCTGCCTGGTCGCGGCGGGCAACGCCCTGCTGGTCTCCCTGGACGGGGTCACCACCCGCCCGCTGCGGGGCGTGGGCGGCAGCCGCTACGCCCTGGCCTGGCGGCGCGAGGACGGGGACCGGCCGCTGGTGCGGGCGTACGCGGACGCCTGCCGGGCGACGGTCGCGGGCCAGTAGGGGCCTCCCGTCGGCCTCGGTCAGCGCGCCGGGACGGGAGGGCTGAGCCGGTGCGGCATCTTCCAGCCCTCGGCGAGGCTGGAGGGGTGGACGTTGTGGCCGCCGCCGAAGTACTCGCAGAACTTCATGATCAGCGGGTCCCAGCCGACGGGGTCCACGTACTGCGTGCCGGGCATCACCAGGTCCTCGTCGACGTGCACCCGCAGGACCTCCAGCTCGAAGCCGGTCAGGTTCGAGGCACCGGCGCCGGCGAACGGGTGCGTGGCGGCGACCCGGCACTCCACCTGGATCGGGCACTCGGCGACGCGCGGGGCGGCCACCGTCTCGGAGGGCTGCGGGGTGAGCCCGGCCGCCCCGAACTTGTCGCGCTCGTGGCGGTAGCCCCGCGAGGTCTTGAACTCGGAGAGGGTCGGCGTCCCGGTGAGCAGCGCGATCCGGTCGACGGCGTCGACCATCTCCGCCGACGGCAGGTTGAGCACGCATTCGCGCTCGCGCCGCAGGTTCGCCGTCGTCCGGCTGCTGTTGCCCAGCCCGATCATGCAGGACTGGTTCAGCCACCAGGCGGAGGAGTTCGGGGCGAGGTTGGGGGTGCCGTCCTCGTTGAGGGTGCTGATCAGGACCACCGGGGTGCCGAAGTACAGCACCTTGAGCCCGGGCACGACGTGCATGGGAACACCTTCCACGGATTCCACGGAGCGTGAGCGGATCGGGCCAGCGGCCGGTCGGGGCCGCGGGCCGTCAGCGACTCTGCCCGGGGCGGGCGGGCGGCGCTGGCGGTAATCCGACCTGGCGTTCCCCGCGCTCGGGCAACGGCGTTCGTCGCACCCCCGCCCGGCGCTCCTCAGAGGGAGAAGGCCTGCACCCCCGCGTCGCCGCCGCGGAACACGACCCCGCCGGCGGCGGCCAGGAACACCCTCGCGTACGCGCCGCCCGCGCCGATGCCCTCCGGGGCGTCGCGCCAGCGCGTCGCGCCGCCGGTGTCGACCGTGTGCACCCGGCCTCCGCCGGTGGCGACGTACACCCGCCCCTCCCCCTGCGTCATCGCGAGGGTTCCGCGCCCGGCGCCCTCGAACACGGCCGTCTGCCAGCGGGGTTCGCCGCTGTGCAGGTCGACGCCGACGACCCGGTCCCCGGTGAGCTGCAGGATCGTTCCGCCGACGGCGGCGGGCGGGCCGATCTGGGTGCCGCCCAGGTCCCGCCCCCAGAGCTTGGTCCCCGTCGCCCCGTCGAACGCCGCGAGGAAGGAGGCGCCCGCGGTCTCGACCGTCTGCGACAGCAGGACGAGGCCCTGGTTCACCACCGGCGGGACGCCGACGGCGGAGAACCCCGAGTTCTGCTGCCACCGCTGCTCGCCGCTCTTCGCGTCGAAGGCGTAGAGCCCCTTCAGGAAGTGGGCGGTGTAGACGGTGTCGCCGGCCAGGGCGAGGAAGCCGCTGCTCACCGGCGGGCTGCTCCAGCGGAGGCTGCCGGTGGCCGCGTCGTAGGAGTGCACCGTGGTGCCGGTGCTGGAGGTGCCGTTGGCCGTGGTGCCGTGCACGGCGAACACGGCGCCGCCGCCGATCGCCGGGTCCTGCACCCAGGGAAGGCTGGGCCGCCCCGGGGTCGGCACCGCCCACCGCACCTCGCCGGAGGCCGCGTCCAGGGCGAACAGGCGCGTCCCGGTGGCCACGCAGACCACCCCCTCCCCCGCCGCGACGGGCCAGCCGCCCTGGTCGCCGCCCACGGCCGGCTCCCCGAGGGCCCTCGTCCAGCGGACGGCGCCCGACCCGGCGTCCAGCGCCCGGACGGTGCCGTCCGTGGCGGAGGCGTAGAGCGTGTCCGGCGCCCCGGGCGCCAGCGCGAGCCGGCCGGTCGCCTCCGTGGTGCCCCACTTCCGCGCCCCCTGGCCGGAGCCCCCGCCCGCCCACATCCTGACGCCGCCCCACACGGCCAGGGCGGCCGCACCCCCCACCACGGCGCCCAGCACGCGCCGGCGCTCGGGAAGCGAGCGCTGGAGGGGTTCCATCCGTATCGTCTCTTCACTCACGCCGACATGATCGCGTACGGAGTCAAATCCCCGGCCGCCCCGGCCCGGCCGTCCAGCAGGCCGGTCGGCCCGACTCCCCGCGCCTACCGGGGAATTCGCCCTCGCGGGGCGGGGCCGCTGCCCTACTCTCGTGCCCGCCGTCGATCGACCGCGCCGGCCCGTACACACGCACGCACGCCCGAGGAGCACCATGGCCGACACCGTCAACTCCCTCGCCTCCCGCGTCCACGAGCTCCTGGTGGCGCATCTGAGCAGCCCGGCCGCCGCCGCGATACCCGGGCAGGGCGCGTTCGCCACGCTCGCGCGGGCGGTGCTCGGGGCGCCGCAGGGCGTGCACGTCGCGGCGGGGTTCCAGGACGTGATCGCCCGGGCCTCGGTGCTCGGCCCGGACGCGGCCTGGCTGGTCGCCGCCGGGCACGGCGGGCTGGCCGGGCTGGCGCTGAAGCAGAGACAGCCCGACCAGGCGCTGTACCACCTCGACCGGGCCGTCGCGGCGGGCTACAACGACTGCCTGGCCCTGCACGCCGCGCCGATGCGCGCCTTCCACGCCGACCCGCGCTTCCGGGCGGCCTACCAGCGGATGCGCATCACCCTCGCCGACCTGGACGAGATCACCTGGGCGCACCGGGAGATGCAGATCATGTCGCGCGACGCGAGCCGCGCCGCCGTGGACAACATCGGCCGCCGTGACACCGGCATCGGCCTCCTCCCCCAGGCCCCGATCCCCACCCGGGTGCCGGACACCCCCGGCGTGTGGATCGTCCGGATCGAACTCGCCGCCGTCCAGACCGTGTTGCAGCGCGCGATGATCAAGGCCGACACCAGCCGGGCCTCCGGCAACGCCGCGATCAGCGCCATCAGCGACACCTGGGACTACGCGGGCGCCCGCCGCGACGCCTGGCGCGCCGACGAACTCGCGGCCCACCGCCAACAGGCCGCCGACGCAAGGGCGTTCGTCGAACGCCCGGGCGTGAGCACCCTGGTGATCCCCTGCCCG
Organism: Kitasatospora sp. NPDC101183; assembly: GCF_044767945.1. Lineage (NCBI taxonomy): Bacteria > Bacillati > Actinomycetota > Actinomycetes > Kitasatosporales > Streptomycetaceae > Kitasatospora > Kitasatospora sp. NPDC101183. Next base: position 281,768 of record NZ_JBIWOW010000002.1, read on the forward strand.
CCGCTCGGCTCCCTCGTCCACCCGGCGGGCTGATCCGGCCACCGGGTCGGGTCGTGCGAACCCCCGGGGAGTGAGCCCCGCCGGGCGGTAGCGTGGGGCGCATGGCGAGCGACGGCGAGGAACTTGCGGGCGGGATGGTCAACGCGGGCGCGGTCTTCCGCCTCGGGTCGCTGGTGGACCGCCCCGCGCCGCCGAACGCCCGTGCCCTGCACGCGCATCTGCGGGCGCTCAGGGCCCACGGTTTCGACGGCGCGCCGACGCCCGTCCGCGTCTCGGCGGACGGGCTGCGCGAGCAACTCGGCTTCGTCCCCGGGGAGGTGGCCCTGCCGCCGTTCCCGGCCCCGGCGATGGCGGGGGCCGCCCTGCGCTCGGTGGGCGCCCTGCTGCGGCGGCTGCACGACGCGGCCGCGCACGTCCCCGTCGAGGCGGGCGTCGACTGGCCCTCCGACCTCGCCGACCCGATGGGCGGCACGCTGCTCTGCCACAACGACCTGTGCCCGGAGAATGTCGTCCTGCGCGGCGGACGGGCCGTGGCGTTCATCGACTTCGACCTCGCGGCCCCCGGGCGGCCCGTCTGGGACCTCGCCATGGCCGCCCGCTACTGGGTGCCGATGCTCGACCCCGAGTCCGCCGCCGCCCTCTACCCGCCCGGCCTCGACCCCGCCGCCCGGCTGCGCGCCCTCGCGGACGGCTACGGTCTCGCCCGCGCCTCGCGCGTCGAACTCCCCCTCGTGATCGAGCAGACCACCGCCGCCTGCCGCGCCTCCGTGTCCCGCCGGGTCGCCGCCGGGAACCCGGAGTACGTACGGGCGCTCGCCGAGCGCGGCGGCTGGGAGCGCTGGGACCGCGTGCAGGCCTGGCTGGTCGCCCGCCGGGCGGAGTTCACCGCCGCGCTCCTGCACTGAGCCCCCCGCGCGACTCCCCCGGGACTCCCTCGCGACTCCCTCGCGCAGGGGAGGCGGTGAATCACCGGCACCGGCGATCCGCGACCAGGGGGCGGCCCGGCAGGATCGTCCTCGTCGAAACCGGCCGGCACACGGCCGGCACCACCGCCGAGGAGCCCCACCGCCATGAACCGCCGCCGCGCCGCCCGCCTCGCCACCGTCCTGCTCTCCGCCGCCTCCCTGCTGCCGCTGGCCGCCCCCGCCTTCGCCGATTCGGCCCCCGCCACGGCCCCCGCGAACTCCGCCCCCACGAAGGCCCCCGCCGCGGCCCCCGCGACCACCGACCGGGCCGCCCTGCAGAAGGCGCTGGACGAGGTGGTCGCGGACGGCGTGCCCGGCGCCGTCGTCGAGGTGCGCGACGCCCACGGCACCTTCCGCGCCACCAGCGGCGTCGCCGACCTGGCGAGCCACCGCCCCGCCAAGGCCGAGGACCGGTTCCGGGCGGGCAGCGTGACCAAGAGCTTCGTCTCCACCGTCGTCCTCCAGCTGGTCGCCGAGGGCCGCCTCGGCCTGGACGACCCGATCGAGCGCGACCTGCCGGGCGTGGTGCCGAACGGGCAGAACATCACGGTGCGCCAGCTCCTGGGCCACACCAGCGGCCTGTACGACTACACCAACACCCTGCTCCAGCACCCGGACCCGATCCGCAGCGCGCGGACGGCCACCTACACCCCGCTCGAACTGATCGCGATGGCCGGCGCGCACGGCCCGCTGTTCGCGCCCGGCACCTCCTGGTCGTACAGCAACACCAACTACACCGTCCTCGGCCTGCTGGTCGAGCACCTGACCGGCCGCCCGCTCGGCGAGGAGATCGGCCGCCGCATCCTGCGCCCGCTGCACCTGAGGGACACCTACTTCGCCACGACCCCCGAGGTCTCCGGCCCGCACCTGAACGGCTACGAGTGGCTCGACGGCCCGGGCACCGCCCCCACCGACCTGACCGTCTTCAACCCGAGCATCATCTGGGGCTCCGGCACCATGGTCTCCACCACCGCCGACCTCGACCGCTTCTTCCGCGCCCTCCTCGGCGGCGCCCTCCTCCCCGCCGGCCTGCTGGACGAGATGCGCACCGGCCGCCTCATCGGCCCCGACGCCCGCGCCTACGGCCTCGGCCTGGAGTCCCGCACCTACTGCGCGGGCACGCCCGCCTGGGGCCACAGCGGCAGCGTCCCCGGCTACGAGACGTTCAGCTTCACCACGGCGGACGGGCGCCGCCAGATCACCCTGTCCCTCAACCGCAACCTCACCAACGCCCCGCAGACGAACGACGCCATCAACCGCGTCCTCACGGCCGGCCTGTGCTGAAGCCGGGCCTGGCGATCCCCCGCAGCGGCAGCGTGCGGCGGTACACGACGCTGGTGGTGGTGCTGCCGAAGCCCGCCAGTTCGTCCACCAGGGCCTCCAGGTGCTCCATCGAGGTCGCCGCGACCTTCAGCGTGTAGCAGTCGTCCCCGGTGGTGCGCAGGCACTCCAGCACCTCGCGCCGGTCGGCGAGGAGGCGGTGCAGCGGCTCGTGGCGGTTGCCGGGGTACTTGAGGCGGACGACGGCGAGGACGGGGTAGCCGACCCGGGTGAGGTCGACGGTGGCGTGGTAGCCGGTGACGACCCCGGCGGCCTCCAGGTGGCGCACCCGCTCGGTGGTGGCGGAGGGGCTGAGGTTGACGCGCCGGCCGAGCTCGCTCAGCGAGATCCGGGCCTCCTGCTGGAGCTGGTCGAGGATGGCCCAGTCGGTGTCGTCGAGGTCGGGAACGCCGTTCACGGTCATGGCGCGAATCTACCGGGAATTCCCCTGCGGGGAGCGGGGATCACCGCGAGGATTTCGTTCCGGTCGCCGTGATCACGGGCATAGCCTCGTCGGCATGCACCTTGGCGTCAACGTCCCGAACTTCGGGCCCGGCACGGACCCCGGCCTGCTGCGCGACTGGGCGCGCGTGGTGGAGGGGCTCGGCTACGACCTGCTCATGCTCTCCGACCACGTGGCGGTCACCCCCGACGTGGCCGTCCGCTACCCCGAGCCGTTCTACGAACCGTTCACCGCGCTGTCCTGGCTGGCCGGCGTGACCAATACGATCCGGCTGGGCACGACCGTCCTGATCGTCCCCTACCGGCACCCGCTGCTGACCGCCCGGATGGCCGGGAACCTCCAGCGCCTCAGCGGAGGCCGGCTCGTCCTCGGGGTCGGAGTCGGCTGGGCACGGCAGGAGTTCGAGGCGCTCGGCGTGCCGTACGCCCGGCGCGGGCGGATCACCGACGAGCACCTCGCCGCCGTCCAGGACGCGTGGTTCGAGGAGGCCGACCTGCCGCGCGTCCCGCTCTGGGTGGGCGGGCACAGCGGGGCGGCCCTGCGGCGGGCCGCGCAGTTCGGCGACGCCTGGCACCCGCTGCGGCTGCCGCTGGAGCGGATGGCCGAGGTCCTGTCCGGGCACGACCTGCCGGGCTTCGCCCCGCGCATCGCCTTCCGGCTGACCGAGGCCCCCGTGGAGGACCCGGAGCGGCCCGCCGGCGTCGGCACCCTCGACCAGGTCCTCGCCGACCTGCACCGGCTGCGCGACCTCGGCGCCGCCACCACCGTCCTCGACCCGTACCACGGCGACCCCGACGAGACCCTCCGGCCCGAGCGGGCCTGGCGGGACCTCGCCGAGGTGGCCGCCCACTGGAAGGCAGCACCGTGATCACCACCGCCGACGAGACCCTCCTGCGCCGCGCCGTCGCCGTCGCGGCCGCCGCGATCGCCGAGGGCGACGCCCCGTACGGCTCGCTGCTCGCCGCGGCGGACGGCACGGTCCTCGCCGAGGCCCACAACACCGTGCGCCGCGACGAGGACATCACCGCCCACCCGGAGCTGAAGCTCGCCCGCTGGGCCGCCCGCGTCCTCGCCCCCGGCGCGGCCGCCTCCACCACCCTCTACACCAGCTGCCAGCCCTGCGGCATGTGCGCGGGCGCGCTGCTGCGTTCGGGCATCGGCCGCGTCGTCTACGCCCTCTCCACCGACCAACTCGTCGCCCTGAACCCGGAGTCGGGCGCCTGGAAGCCGGTGGAGCACGAGGGCCCGGCCCTCTTCGAGGAGGCCCGCCTCCCCATCGAGGCGTACTACCAAGGGAGTTGACCGCCGTGTCCCGCCCTGCGGAGGGGGCAGGGCGGGACGCGCGCCTACAGGCGGAACGGGTTGCCGCCCTGCGCGGCGATGACGTACCAGGCCGTCGCGCCGGTGTGCAGGGAGGCGTAGTAGAAGTCGACCCCGTCGACTCCCAGGCCGTCGCGGGAGGCCGCGACGATCCCCCGCCCGTCGGTGTTGGGCGCGCCGGCCTGGGCCCTCTGCAGGGTGGCCATGAGGACAGCGGCCTTGCCGGCGTCCCCGGCGTCCCTGCGGGCCTGGTAGGCGGCCAGCAGGTGGGCGGTGCCCTCGAACCAGACCTTGGTGGTGTCCTGGCCGCTGAAGCTCACCCCGCTGTACGGACCGTCCGTGACGGCGAAGCGACCGGCCGCCCAGTCGACGGCCGGCGCGTAGGCCGGGTCGAGGGTGGCCAGGAAGCTCCAGGTCTGCACGTCCTCGGGTTCGAGGTCCTGGTTGGTGGTCACCCCGTCCAGGCCGGTGCCCGTCCACAGGTGACCGTTCGGGGCCTGCATGGACTTGACGAACCGGAAGGCGTTCGCCGACCGCTGCTGCCAGCCGGCGTCGCCGGTGACGCCGGCGAGCATCGCGAAGAAGGCGCCGGTGTCGATGTTGTGCTCGGTGGCCTTCCAGGTGATCGGGACCATGCTCTGCCCGGTGCCGTCGTCGTTGCGCAGCCCGCCGGTGTAGCCGCCGGCGCCGCGGGTGTCGGCGGCGTTGGCCTGGATCCAGTTCGCGGCCTTCAGCGCGCCGTCCAGGAAGCGCTGCCGACCGGTCGCCCTGTACAGCTTGGTGAACGCCATGCCCGCCCAGGCCATGTTCCCGGTGTAGACGGAGAACCCGCCCACGTACGGCGTGCCGCTCGCGGTGACGAACGGGTTCGGCTCGTACGAGGCGCGCAGCCGCCCGTCCGGGGTGATGTCGTGCTCCTGGGCGTAGAGCAGCGAGTCCCCGAGGGCGGTGGCGTGGGCGAGGTCGTCGCCGCCGCCGCGCTGGAGGAAGGCCTCGATGACGAGCGCGTCGTCGTAGGTGAAGGAGGCCTGGAAGCCGTCGGGGCCGAACAGCGCCGGGTCCTCGAAGTGCCCGCCCCGGTAGCTGCGGGGCACGCGCAGGGTGGAGCCGGTGGCGGCGGCGTCGAGCTGCTGGGCGAGGAAGGAGTAGGCGGCGTCCACGGACGGGCCGGAGGGCTTCACCGGTGGTGTCGTCTGGACCGGCAGGTTCATCTGGCCCGTCGCGGGCGTGCTCGGCGCGTCCGCTTCCACGTCCCCGATCGGCACCAGCTTGAAGAGCTGGTTGGCGTCGTTGTGGTCGCACGGTGCGAGAGCGGCGGTCGAGGCGCTGTTCGGCGCGCTCGCCCCGGGCCACAGGACGATGCAGGGCCCGCCCTTGCTCTGGAGGTGGAAGAACCAGTGGCCGCCCTCCCAGTCCGTCATCTGGAGCCCTACGTCGGCCGACTGGCCGAAGTACCGGTCGGGTGCCGCGAGGTTCCGGAAGATCCAGCCCCCGTCCGTGGCCTGGAGGAGTTCCCATTCGGCCCGGGGGTCACCGGGCGCGGTGCCCACGAGTCGGCCGCTCGGCAGGTCGAAGGCCATCGCCGTCCCGTTGCCGTCGACCAGTTCGTCGTGATCGTGCGGCCTGGGGTCGGAGCCCATCACCGTACCGGGGTTCGTGCCGCTGAGGTCGGTCCAGTTCGTCTGCCCGGTGGCCCCGTCGTGGACGGCGATCTTGGCGCCCAGCATCGGGAGGGCGTCCTCCAGGCCGACGAAGATCAGGCCGCCCGAGCACGTGGTGGTCATGGTCTTGGCCGGCGTCTTGCAGCTCCAGGTGCCACCCGAGGTGGCCGACACGATGCCGAGGGCCGTGAGCTCGGGCGGCGACACCTTGCTCGGGCCCCCGCTACCCAGGACGACGGCACCTCCGCTGTCCCCCCTGCGGGCCGCGATGGTCGACTGGTCGTTCGCCGTGAACTGCTTGACGGTGTTCCAGCCGTACATGAAGTGGTGCTCGACCTCGCCGCCGAGGCCGTCCGGGCCCTTGGCGTAGTAGTCCGTCACCTTCTTGGTGACCTCGATGTTGCAGATCTCGCCCGATCGGGCGCCCTCGTTGCAGATCCAGTTCCCCTCGTGCGGCACCTGCGCACCCGTCACCCACTTCTTGGCCTGCCCGGTGCCGGGCAGGTCGGCCGCGGCGCCGGTCCAGACCTGCGGCTGCACCGTGATGCCGGTGGCCGGCTGCATGGCGGCCACGTCGAGGTAGATGGGCCCGTCCTTGGTCTGCCGGGAGACGCGGGGCGACACCCGCAGGCCCGCCTGCGGCCCCTGCCTGCCGTCGTCGCCGACGCCGTACCGGACGTTGGTCTCGTTGTTCGGGAGGAAGCAGTGGTCCGCGGTGAGCATGACCGCCACGTGGTGGTAGTCGGCCGCGAACGCCGTGCTGCAGAACGGTTCGATGATCTGCGCGCCGCCCGCGCTCGCGTCGTTCCGGCGGGAGGGGTCCGCGAGGCTGATCTTCTCCACGCCGTTCGGCAGGACCGTCACGGGAACGCCCACCGACGCCACTGCCTGCCGCAGCCGCCGCGCGTCGTCCTCGCCACCCACCACCGTCGCGGTGAGGCCGCTGCCGTCCTGCGGCATCGCCACGTCGGTGATCCGCGCTCCGGTGGACTCGGCGATGCGCGTGACCTCGCGGGAGGCGGTCTTCAGCTCCTGCGCGCTGTGCGGCGCGGGCTTGATGTCGACGGGCACCGGGCTGTGCGCGGCGACCGCCCGGACCTCGGGCGTCACGTCGCCGTGCCAGTACACCCTGAGGCGCTTCGTCTGGGGGGAGGCGACCACGCCGGCCACGGCCTGGCGGTCGTTCTGGCCGAGGCTGTGCTCCACCGCCGTCGCGGTCTCGTTCATCCGGCCCTGGATCTGCATCAGTTGGTGCCAGGACAGGAACGGCGCCGGGCTCCCGAAGGAATCCGCCACGGGGGCGATCCCGGGTGCGGCGAGGACGCCGACGACGGCGGTCGCGGTGGCGAAGGGCACGAGGGCCCTTCGCCACCTCCCCCTGCGGCGGGTCGGATTGTGCGTCTGCTGGACCAACGTGGCTCCCCGGGCTCGTCCCTGGCGGCGCTTCAGCGCTCGCCCTCTCTCCGGGGTGACGTACGCGGGTGAACCCGCCGTTCAGTGCGCGAGCGCCCCGAGGGCGGCGCGGGCGAGGCGGCTCACCGCCGGGGCGGCGGCCTCCAGCGAGCGGCCCCCTTCCTCCTCCCCCTCCGCCGCCAGGGCGTCGAAGGTCTCGAAGGAGGTGAGGACGTACAACAGCGCCGCCGCGTCCTCCGGAGCCTTGGGCAGCCGGGAGGTCAGCACCTCCGCGCCGTGGCGGCGGCGGGCGTCGCGCTCGGAGATGACCCGCCCGACCTCCTCGTCGAGGGCGCCCAGCGCCCGCAGCCGGCGGGTGCAGTCCGGGTCGACGGACCAGAAGCCCGCCATCACCTCGACGAAGCCGTCCACCGCCGCCCAGGGGTCGTCCTGCCCGAAAGCCCCCGCCAGGCGGGCCATGCCCCCCTCGGCGGCGAGGGCGTCGCAGACGGCCTCCAGCAGGCCGGTGCGATTGCCGAACTGGTAGTAGACGGTCGCGCGGGCCACGTCGGCGCGGCGGGCGACGGCGTCCAGGGAGAGGGCCCCGCCCGCGGTGAGCTGGGCCCGCGCCGCCGCGACGATCCGGGCCCTGGTCTCGTCGACCTCGGCCTGCCGTTGTCCCATCCGGTACGACCGGGGGCTCATCGCGTCCTCCTCCGCTGCGCGCTATCCGTCTGCGTGGGAAGTATGGCCGATCGCGCCTGCGGCCTGCTCAGACGATGACCCGCCCGCCGCTGACGTCCAGGGTCTGGCCGGTGATCCAGGAGGAGGCGTCGGAGGCCAGGAAGAGCGTGGCCGAGGCGATGTCCTCCGGCTCCCCGAGCCGCCCGAGGGGGTGCGCGGCGGCCACGGCGGCCTGGACCTCGGGGGTCATCAGCGTGGCGGTGCGCTCGGTGCGCACGGCCCCGGGCGCGATGGCGTTGACCCGCACGCCCTGCCCGGCGGCCTCCAGGGCGAGGTGGCGGGTGAACATCAGCACCCCGGCCTTGGCGGCCGCGTAGGCGGCGGAGGAGCCGCCGGGCAGGCGGCCGGCGGTGGAGGCCATGGTGACGACGGAGCCGCTGCCGCGCTCCAGCAGGCCGGGCAGGAAGGCCTGGACGGTGAGGAAGGTGGCGGTGAGGTTCCCGTCCACCACGGAGCGCCAGTGCTCGGCCGTCTCCCGGGCGGTCGGAACGGGGTAGCCGTCGCCCCCGACGAAGGCGGCCAGGACGTCGACCGGGCCGAGTTCGCGCTCGATCCGCTCGGCGGCGCCGGCCAGGGCCACCGGATCGGTGCAGTCGGCGACGAGGCCGAGGGCCCCGGCCCCGCCGAGCCCCCGCAGCTCGGCGGCGACGGCGGTGAGCGCGGCCGCGTCGCGGCCGATGGCGGCGACGGCGGCCCCCTGGCGGGCGAAGGCGCGGGCGGTCTCCGCGCCGATCCCCCGGCTGCCGCCGGTGATCACGACGACCTTTCCGGCCAGGTCGGGGTGGGAGGGGGCGGTGTTCTGAATTCCCTGAACTGCCATGGCTGTTCGCTCCTTCGGGCTTGCATCGGCGGTCTGGTGCTGGTTCCCTGTGGTGCAACTAATTCATTCATACAGCGTGTCTGAATGAATCACAAGCGAGCCCACGGACCCCTTCAGGAGGACCAGATGAAGATCGCCGTCGTCGGCGCCAACGGACGCACCGGCCGCCTGGTCGTCGACCTCGCCCTCGCCACCGGGCACACCGTCACGGCCGTCGCCCGCGACCCCGCCCGCCTGCCCGCCTTCGCCCACGGCACCGCCCTCGCCGCCCGGGCCGACGTCGGCGTGCCCGGCTCCCTCCACGGGCCGCTGGCCGGACAGGACGTCGTCGTGGCCACCCTCGGCACCACCGGGCGGCAGGCCACCACCGTCTTCTCCGACGGCGCCCGCGAGCTGACCGCCGCCTGCGCCTCGGGCGGCGTCCGGCACCTGGTCGCGATGAGCTCGGCCGGGCTGGACACCTCGCAACTGCCCTACGTCCAGCGCCTGGTGACCACGCTCGTGGTCGACCGGCTCTACCGGGAGATCCACCGGGACCTCGCCCGGATGGAGGCGGCGATCACCGCCTCGCAGGGCGTCGCGTGGACGATCGTGCGCGCCCCGATGCTCAACGACAAGCCGCCCACCGCCCGCCCCCAGATCTCCTACGACCGCCCCCTCCCCCGCGCGGGCACCGCCTCCCGCGCCACCGTGGCCGCCTGGATCGCCACCCACCTCGACGACCCGGAGACCTTCGGGCACCTGGTGCACCTCGCCGACGGGTGAGCGCCTACGGGCAGTTCTGGGCGATGACCGAGATCCCCCTCTGATCACTGGGGTACGGTGATCCCCTGCGGCGCGTTCCAACTCCCGCGCTACACAGGCCCGTTGGGGCATACGAGCATCGGAGGACCCGGCGTGTCCAGGACAACGATCCCGAGGGAGCCACGGGAGCCGGGAAGGCCCTCCCGCCCCCGGAAGTACGGCCTGACGACCGTCGTCCTCGGCGCGAACGGCCGGATCGCCCGGCACGTCGCCACCGGGCTGCTCGCGGCGGGCGGGCCCGTGCGGCTGGCCAGCAGCGATCCGGCACGGGCTCAACTCCTGCACGGGGCCGAGGTGGTGGCCGCCGACCTCGCCCGGCCCGAGACCCTGCCGGCGGCCCTCGCGGGGGCGCGGCGGGTGTTCACCTACGCGAACGCGGAGACGGCCGGCGCCTTCGCGGAGGCGGCGAAGGCCGCCGGGGTGGAGCACGTCGTCCTGCTCTCCTCCGCGGCGATCGTGGCGCCCGGCGCGGAGGCCAACCCGGTCGCCCTGCAGCACCGCGCCGCCGAGGAGGCGATCGAACGGGCGGGCCTGGCCCGGACGTTCGTACGGCCCGGCATGTTCGCCACCAACACGCTCTGGTGGTGGCGCGATCCGATCCGCGCGGGCCGGTCGGTGCGGCTGCCCTACCCGGACTCCGAGTCGGCGCCGGTGCACGAGGCGGACCTCGCGGCGATCGCCCTGGCGGCCCTCACCGAGCCGGAGCCCCACGCGGGGCAGGCGTACACGGTGTACGGCGCCGAGTCGCTGACCCTGCGCGCCCAGGTGGCGGCGATCGGCGCGGCCCTGGGCCGGGAGGTGCCGGTGGAGGTGGTCACCCCGGAGGAGACGCGGGCCGAACTGGCCCTGACCATGCCGCCGTTGGGCGTGGAGATCGTCATGCGGCAGTGGGCCGCCCGCGACGGCGTCGCCGCCCCCGTCTCGGCCACGGTCGCCGAGGTGACGGGCCGCCCCGCGCGGACCTTCGCCGACTGGGCGCGGGACCACGCGGAGGACTTCCGCTAGAGACGCGCGGGCCCCACCCGGGGATCGTCGGCCGCCGAGGCCAGTTCGGCGGCGGCCGACCGCACCCGCGCCGTCCAGTCGGCCAGCCGCTCGACCCCGAGGTCCTCCAGGCAGCCGCCGCAGTCCACCTCGATGTAGAGGTTCGCGAACCGCCCCTCCGCCTCGGGGAATTCCGCGTCCCTGTCGACCTGGAGCTCCTCGACCAGCTCCTCCGGAGTCACCTCCCCGGCCGCCACGCGCTCGGCCGCCTCCCGCAGCTCGCAGCGGTGCGCGGTCTCCCAGGTCGGTACGGGAAGGCCGAGTTCGGCCAGGGCCTCGTGCAGCAGCTCGATCATCTCGGCCGCCAGGCCCCGGCCGGAGCGCCCGGCGAGCTCCCGCAGCGCGGGCGAGTCCTCCCCGGCCGCGAGCAGCTCGGCGGCGGCCATCGGTAGGTCTCGGGGCATCACCCGACAGGCCGTCTGGTGCCAGGCCAGGGTGTAAACGGGGTCCATGCCGCCATCCTCACCCGTCGCGCGGCCCCCGACCACCGGTTTTCAGACCGCCGGCACCCGCGCCCGCAGCAGGCAGAACTCGTTGCCCTCGGGATCGGCTCCGACCTCGACGTATCCGAGGACGGCGGCCCGGAAGACCGCGAGGCCCTCGGCGTCGGCGGCGGCGACAGCCAACTCGCGGACGCGGCATGCCATGTCGGCAGTGCAGGGCGCCGCACCGCAGCGGTGCGGCGCCCGTACGACTCAGCCCTCCGTGTCAGTCCTTCGTGACCGCCGACGGCGTTCCGCCGGTGACGCGCAGCAGTTCGCCGTACGTCAGCGGCACCACGGTGTGCGGGTGCCCTGCGGCGGCCCAGAGGACCTCGTAGCCCTCCAGCGCCGTGTCGACGACGGTGCGCAGCGGCGCCGGGTGCCCGGTGGGGGCGACGCCGCCGATGGCCTGGCCGGTGGCGGCGCGGACCTCGTCGGCCCCGGCCCGGGTGATCGCGCCGGTGCCCAACTCGGCGGCCAGGTAGGCGGTGTCGACGCGGTGGGCGCCGCTGGTCATGACGAGCAGGGGCTCGCCGTCGCACCGGAAGACCAGGCTGTTGGCGATCGCGCCGACCTCGCAGCCGAGCGCGGCGGCGGCCTCGGCGGCGGTGCGCGCCGAGTCGGGCAGGACGACGATCTCACCGGTGACGCCGGCCTCGTGGAGCGCCCGGGCGACGGCCTGGCTGCGGGCGGGGAGCGTGGAGTCGGTCATCGCCCCATCATGCCTTCCCGCTCGCGACGGCCCGGGCCGCGGCGCCGAGCACCGCCCGTACGCCCGCCGTGAGGACGTTGGTGTCCCGCCCGGCACCCCAGGCGGTCACGCCCCCGACCTGCGCCTCCACGTAGGCGACGGCCTCCGGCCCGGCGCCGACGGCGTGTTCGGTGAAGGAGAGGATCCGCGCGCCCAGCGCGTCCGCGACGGCGTCCAGCGGCCCGGTGCCGCCGCCCGTACGGCCGTTGACCTCGGCGCGGTCGCCGTCGACGCTCCAGGCCCAGTCGGCGGGCACGGCGTCCAGGTACTCGGCGCGGAACAGCGCGTACAGGTCGGCGGCGGTCATCTCGCGCCCGCTGTCGTCGGTGGCCTCCTGGACGACGCGGGCGAAGTCGATCTGGAGGCGCCGGGGCAGGTCCAGGCCCTCGCCGGTCTGGAGCAGGTGGGCGATCCCGCCCTTGCCGGACTGGCTGTTGACGCGGATGACGGCCTCGTAGGAGCGCCCGAGTTCGGCCGGGTCGATCGGCAGGTAGGGCACGGCCCAGGGTGCCTCGCGCTCGGGCAGGCCGGCGTCGGCGGCGGCCTTGGCGTGGTGGGCGAGGCCCTTGCGGATGGCGTCCTGGTGGGTGCCGGAGAAGGCGGTGTGGACGAGGTCCCCCGCGTAGGGGTGGCGTTCGTGGACGGGCAGGCGGTTGCAGTGCTCGACGGTGCGGCGGATCTCGTCGATGTCGGAGAGGTCGAGCATCGGGTCGACGCCCTGGGTGTGCAGGTTGAGGGCGAGGGTGACGAGGTCGACGTTGCCGGTGCGCTCGCCGTTGCCGAACAGGCAGCCCTCGACGCGCTGCGCGCCCGCCAGGACGGCGAGTTCGGCGCAGGCGACGCCGGTGCCCCGGTCGTTGTGGGGGTGGACGGAGAGGATCACGCCGTCGCGGCGCTCCAGGTGCCGGTCCATGTACTCGATCTGGTCGGCGTACACGTTGGGCGTGGCGATCTCGACGGTGGCGGGCAGGTTGTGGACGACGGGCCGCTCGGGCGAGGCGTCCCAGAGCCGGGTGAGGCCGTTGCAGACCTCCAGGACGTAGTCGGGCTCGGTCAGGTTGAACACCTCGGGCGAGAACTGGAAGCGCAGCCCCTCGCGCCCGGCGGCGAGCCGGTCCATGCGTTCGGCGGCCTCGGTGATCAGCGCCCGCACGCCCTCGCGGTCCTTGCCGAGGACGATCTCGCGCCAGGTGGGGGCGGTGGCGGTGTAGAGGTGGACGACGACCTTGGGCAGGCCCTGGACGGACTCGAAGGTGCGGTCGATCAGGTCGGCGCGGGCGGCGGTGAAGACGACGACGGTGACGTCCTCGGGGACCGCACCCGGGGTGGTGGCCAGGCGGCGGACGAAGTCGAAGTCGGTGCGGCTGGCGGAGGGGTAGCCGACCTCGATCTCCTTGAAGCCCATGGCCAGGAAGAGGTCGAACATCCGCTGCTTGCGCTCCGGGTCCATCGGCTCGGCGAGCGCCTGGTTGCCGTCGCGCAGGTCGACGGGGACCCACAGCGGCGCCCGTTCGGTGCGCCGGCCGGGCCAGCGGCGCAGCAGCGCGGGCACGTGGACGCGCTCGTGGGCGGGGCGGTAGCGGTGGGAGGGCATGGAGCCGCCGCGCTGGGGGTTCCAGGCGGGGGCGGCGGCCGGGACGGGCCCGGCGGGGGTGCGCAGGGTCGGGAAGGGTGTGGCGGGTCGCATCGCGGGGTTCCTCGGAGTCGGGGTACCGGCGACCGGCAGGACGGCGCCCCGCAGCGGGGTGCCGGTCCGGTCAGACCCCGCTGCGGCCGCCGAGAAGGAGGCCGCCCGGTACGCCTCGTACGCCCCGGGGGGCGAGGTTCCACGTCCGCATGGCCGGTAGGGTAACCACCGATCCACTCCTCAGACAACCTGACAGGTGAGCCCCGTGACCACGCCGACGCCCCCGCTGCGCCCCTCCCCCCTCGCCGAGCAGGCCGCCGAGCGGATCGGGCAGCAGATCCGCACCGCCGTCTGGCCGGTGGGCGCTCGCCTGCCGGGCGAGGTGGCGCTGGCCAAGGAGCTGGGCGTGGGCCGCTCGACCGTCCGGGAGGCGCTGCGCACCCTGGCCGCCGCGGGGATGGTGCGCAGCCGTCAGGGCGCGGGGGTGTTCGTGACGGCCGACCGCCCGGCCGAGGACTGGCCGGCCCGGCTGCGCCGCGCGGAGCTGGTGCACGTCTACGAGGTGCGCACGATGGTCGAGGTGGAGGCGGCCCGGCTGGCGGCGCTGCGCCGTACGGCGGCGGACGTGGCGGCGGTGGACGCGGCGCTGGAGGCCCGCCGGGCGGCGGGCGCGGGCGGCGACGCGGAGTTCGTGGACGCGGACATCGCACTGCACGCGGCGATCGTCGCGGCCGCGCACAACCCCGTCCTGGACGACCTGTTCGCGCAGTTCGCCCCGGTGCTGCGGGAGCACCTGGTGGCGCTGGTGGCCGTGTTCGAGCTGCGGGCGATGGACCGCGACCACGGGCTGGCCGCGCACGCGGAGCTGGTGGAGGCGGTGCGCGAGGGGGACGCGGAGCGGGCGGGGCGGGTGCTGGCGGCGGAGCTGGAGGCCACCCGGGCGCGGCTGCTCACGGAGTGAGACGGGCTCAGGAAGGTTCGTGGACCCCGGAATCGCGTCACACAGTTTTCACACCTTGGCCATTCGGAGGTCGCGACCCGCCATGACACTGTGTCAAGCCGCTCCGATCGGGCTTCCTTCGAGTACGGACGGTCAACGGGCGGATGACATTGTGTCCGATCGGTGATCAAGTACGACTCAGGCGGCGAACACCCGTTCACTCGAATCACACGGTATGACTAATATCGCCTCGTCAAACTCGACAGCACCCCGGCCGGTCGTCCCCCGCAAGGGAGGGCCGTCAGCCCCTAGGAGTCTGCTCTGCGCGCGCGTGCGAATCGGCGGCCCCCGACGCCGAAGGCCCCCCGCAGGCGTCGCCCGCGCCTGAGCCTGCGGGCGGCGCTGCTCGTCCTGGCCGTCGTCCCCAGCCTGGCCCTCGTCCTCCTGTGGGCCGTCACCAGTGGCGAGACCGTCTTCGACTTCCAGAGACAGGCGGCCCAGGGCCTGCTCGCCCAGAAGGCCGGTCAGCCGTCCAACATCGTCTACTACAACCTCCAGGAGGAGCGCCGGCTCACCGCCGAGGCGCTCGCCCGCCCCGGAGGAGACACCGGCCCGCTGACCCGTCAGCGCAAGGCCACCGACGAGGCGGTGCGCCGCTTCCAGTCGCTCTCCGGCGAGACGGCCGACAGCGCGCCCTCCGAGGTGCGCGGCGCCGTCGCCGAAGCCCGGCAGGCCATGAACCGGCTGCCCGAGCAGCGCGCCGCCGTCGACCACGGCTCCGTCGACCAGCAGGCCGTCTACACCTACTACACCGACCTCATCGCCGTGGACCTGCGGCTGTTCACCGCGCTCAGCCACGTGGACAACGGCGAGGTCACCTGGATCTCCAAGACCCTGGTCAACACCTTCTGGGCCAAGGAGATGCTCGCCCGCGAGGACGCGATCCTCGCCCGCGGCTGGCCGAGCGGGCGCCTCGGCGCCGCCGACCTCCAGCAGGTCCAGCTCGCCATCGGCGCCGGCGACCACCTCTACACCGGCCAGGTCCTGCCCTACCTGCCCGAGGCCGAGGCCGGCGCCTGGCGCGACCTCATGGCCGGGCCCGCCTGGCAGGCCAAGGCCTCGATCGAGCAGCAGCTCACCCGCCCCGTCGCCGCCGACGCCAGCGGCTCCGTACGGCTGCCCGCCGTCCAGGACCAGTGGCGCCAGGCCGTCGACCAGCTCAACCCGCAGCTGGTCAAGGCCATGGAGGCCCGCACCCAGGCCGTCGTCGAGGTCGGCAAGGGCAGCATCACCGACCTGCTGGTCAAGGTCGTCCTGACCGCCGTCGTCGGCCTCGTCGCCGTCGTCGCCGTGGTCGTCGCCTCCTGGCGGATCAGCCGCTCGCTGCGCCGTCGCGTCGAGGGCCTGCACGGCCAGGCCGAGGAGATGCGGCGCACCCTGCCCGAGGCCGTCGAACGGCTCGGGCGCGGCGAGCGCCTCGACGCCGAGGCGGCCAGCCCGGCCGTGGAGGCCGAGGGCCGGGGCGACGAGCTGGACCGGCTCGGCCAGGCCCTCAACCTCGCCCGCTCCTCCGCCCTGGCCGCCGCCGTCCGCCAGGCCGAGCAGCACCGGGGCTTCGAGCGCCTCCTCCAGCGCATCGCGCGCCGCACCCAGCTGCTGATCGGCCGCCAGCTGCGCAAGCTCGACGAGCTGGAGCGCCGGCACGAGGACCCGGAGGTCCTGGAGGGCCTCTTCGACCTCGACCACCTCACCGCCCGGCTGCGCCGCTACGAGGAGAACCTCGTCATCATCGCGGGCGGCCAGCCGCAGCGGCGCTGGCGCAAGCCCGTCCCGCTGCTGGACGTGCTGCGCTCCGCGCAGGGCGAGGTGCCGGACTACCGCCGGATCATGATCGAGGTCGAGGGCCACCCGTGGCTCTCCGAGCGGGCCGTCGGGCCCGTCGCCCACGTGCTCGCCGAGCTGATGGAGAACGCCACCACCTTCTCCAAGCCGCCCACCCCGGTGGAGGTGCGCGCGGCCATGGTCGGGCGCGGCCTGGCGATCGAGATCGAGGACCGGGGCCTGGGCATGGACCCGGACCAGTACGACGCGGCCAACCGGCTCATGGCCAGCCCGCCGCGCACCGACGTGCTCTCCCGGGCCGACGACATCCGCCTCGGCTTCCACGTGATCGCCCGGCTCTCGGCCCACAGCGGGCTGCGGATCGAGTTCCGGCCGTCCTCCTTCGGGGGGACGAGGGTGGTCGTCCTGGTGCCGCCCGAGCTGGTCATCGACGGGGACACCGGGCTGCCGGAGGACGCGGCGCCCGTCGAGCCGATCCCGCTGGTGCGCCAGTCGCGGCGGGCCGTGCTCGGCGCCTCCGCGCCCGCCCCGGAGGACGTCGTGGACGTCTCGGACGTCGTGGAGGTCGAGGTGTGCGCCCCCGCCGTCGCCCCGGTGGAGGTGTACCGGCAGCTGATCGCGGACGGGATCACCGTGCCGGCTCCGGCGGACCTGGGTCACGCTGAAGCCGGGCAGGACGGGCAGAACGGGGAGCCCGGACAGACCGGGCAGACCGGGGAGCAGCCGATCCAGCACAGCTCGCCCGTCTACCCCGACATCGCCTACGCCCGCATCACCTCCGCCGAGGCCCCGTACGCCGACGAGCAGTACCGCCCGGCGGACCACTACCGTCTCGCCGAGCGCCGCAGCCGCGAGTACGCGCCCACCGAGCCGCCGCAGCCGACGCCCGTCATGGGCGGGCAGAAGCCGCTGCCGCAGCGGGTGCGCCAGGCCAGCCTGGCCGCCGAGCTGCGGGTGCCGCCGCCGAGCCAGCAGTGGATCGACCCGGAGGCGGAGGCGGAGCCGGCCGGTGCCCCGGCCGCCCCGCCCGAGCCCCACCCCGTCCGGCGCTCCGGCGCCGCCATCGGCGCCTTCCAGCGGCAGTCCCGGGCGGCGCGCGCCCGCGGCGGCTCCTCCCCCGCGTCCCCCGTTCCCCCCGCCTTCTTCCCCGCTTCGCCCGCCGAAGCCCCGTCCTCCGCGGCCACCACACCCACCACCGCGGGCCCCCGACCGATACGAACGGATGAGCAGTCATGAACCGCACCACCGCCACCCACCAGGACCTGGACTGGCTGCTGGACGGACTCGTCGAGACCGTTCCCGGGACGCGCAACGCCGTCCTGCTCTCCGACGACGGCCTGGTGGTCAGCCACTCGGCCGGGATCGACCGCGCCGACGCCGAGCGGCTGGCCGCCGTCGCCACCGGCCAGCAGTCCCTCGCCCGGGGCGTCGGCCAGCTCTTCGACGGCGGGCCGGTGCACCAGGTGATCGTGGAGCTGGCCGAGTGCTGGCTGTTCGTCGTCGCCGCCGCCCAGGGCACCCACCTGGCCGTCATCGCCTCCCAGGAGGTGGACGCCGAGGTGATGTCGGTGGCCATGCACACCCTCGTCCAGCAGGTCGGCCAGAAGCTCGGCACCCCGACGCGGGGCGCCCTCGTCCCGGAGCAGGCCTCCGCCCCCGGGGCCTCCTCGTTCGACGCCTTCGCCGCGCGGAACCGGGCCTGAACCGGGTGGGCCGGCCGTTCGAGGAGGAGCCCCGGCGCGAACGGCCGCCGCACTGGAGCGAGGTGGCCGAGGAGGACGGGCTGGACGAGGCGGGCATCATGGTCCGCCCGTACACCATCACCCGCGGCCGCACCGCCCCCGACCGCGACGACCTCACCCTCATCACGGTGCTCACCACCGACGAGCCCGCCGCCGACGCCGCCCTCGCCCGGGGCAGCCGCTCCGGCAGCCGCGCCCTCCAGCGCGAGCACCGGCTGATCCTCGAACGCTGCCGCCACCCCGCGGCCGTCGCCGAGGTCGCCGCCGGCCTGGACCTGCCGGTGTCGGTCACCAAGATCCTGCTGGGCGACCTCATCGCCCAGGGGCTCCTCAGGGCCCGGGCCCCGATCTCGGTGGCCCGCGCCGCCGGCGGCATGGACCCCGCCCTCCTCTCGGCCGTACGCGACGGACTCCGGAGACTGTAGAACCATGGCAACACCCCAGCCCGCGGCCCCCGCCGCGGTGAAGATCCTGGTCGCGGGCGGCTTCGGCGTGGGCAAGACCACGCTCGTCGGAGCCGTCAGCGAGGTCGCCCCGCTGCGCACCGAGGAGTACCTGACCCGGGCCGGCATCGGCGTGGACGACCTCGACGGCATCGACCAGAAGGAGACCACCACCGTCGCCCTGGACTTCGGCCGCATCACCATCGGCCGGGAGCTGGTCGTCTACCTGTTCGGCACGCCCGGGCAGGAGCGGTTCTGGTTCATGTGGAACGACCTGGTCAACGGCGCCCTCGGCGGCGTCGTCATCGCCGACACCCGGCGGCTGGAGACCAGCTTCGCGTCCATCGACTTCTTCGAGAGCCGGCGCATCCCGTTCGTCGTCGCGATCAACTGCTTCCACGGGATCAACACCCGTACGCCGCAGGAGATCCGGGCCGCGCTCGACCTCGACCCGCAGGTGCCGATGCTGATCGGCGACGTGCGCGAGCGCGCCTTCGGGCGGGACGTGCTGCTCGCGCTCGTCGACCACCTGCTGGCCCTGTCCTCGTCGGCCCTGGCCGTCTGAGATCCGTTGAGCCCCACCTCCGCCTCTCCTCGCCTGCCTCTTCTCGTCCACGTACGGAGCACCACGCCATGACCCCACCCCTGCGCGTCCTCGTCCACGGCGGCGGCATCGGCGGCCTCACCGCCGCGCTCGCCCTCGCCCTCCGCGGCCACCGGGTCGACGTCGCCGAGCTGCGCGAGCAGCCGGAGGCGCTCGGCGTCGGCATCATCCAGCCCTCCAACGCCCTGCACGTGATGCGCGAACTCGGCGTCCTGGACGCCTGCTTGGCCGAGGGCTTCGAGTGGGGCACGCTGACCATCTGCGACCCGGCCGGCGGCGTCCTCGCCCGCATCCCGCAGCCGCGCATGGCCGACGCCCCCGCCAGCAACGGCATCCCCCGCCCGGCCCTCGCCCGCCTCCTCGCCGAGGCCGCCGCCAAGGCCGGTGCGACGCTGCGCTTCGGCACCACGATCTGCGCGCTGGAGCAGGACGCCGACGGGGTCGACGTCACCCTCGCCGACGGGCACGCCGGGCGCTACGACCTGGTCGTCGGCTTCGACGGCATCGGCTCCGCGCTGCGCCGGCGGCTGTACGGCGAGGCGTACGCGCCCGAGTACACCGGCTTCGCCAACTGGCGCTACACGCTGCCTCGTTCGCCCGAGGTGGACGGCGTGCTGATGTCCACCGGCAACCTCGCCGCCAAGGCGCTGCTCACCCCGATCAGCGACGGCCTCATGTACCTGGGCTCGGTGTTCGCCGAGGCCGAGGACTTCCGGCCCGACCCGGAGCGCGCCCACGAGCAGCTGCGCGAGCGCCTCGCCGGCTTCGGCGGCCCCATCGCCGAGGCCCTCGCCCAGGTCACCGACCCGGCCGCGGTGGTGTACTCGCGGATCTCCCAGGTCACCGTCGAGGAGCCCTGGCACGTCGGCCGCGTCGTCCTCGCCGGGGACGCCGCCCACGCCTCCACCCCGCACCTGGCGCAGGGCGCGGCCATGGCCGTGGAGGACGCGCTCGTGCTCGCCCAGGAGTTGGAGTCCGCCGACACCGTGCCCGCCGCGCTGGCGGCCTGGGAGGAGCGGCGGCGCCCGCGTGCCATGTGGGTGCAGGCGCTGTCGCGGGCCGTCCTCAAGCAGGAGACCGGCACGCCGACCACCGAGGAGGAGGACGCCCTCCTCGAGATCGGCGTCCCCGGCGCCGCGCACGTGCTCGTCAAGCCTTACTGAGCGCGGGAGTTGCCACCCTGCCCCGGCGCGGGGCAGGGTGGTGGCATGCCCTCCGACCCGTACGTGCTGCGCCTGCGTGAGGACGCCCGCCTGCGGCGGGCCGGGCGGCACTCCGTGCACTCCCTGGTCGCCTCCACCTACCAGGCGGCGGACACGATCGAGGCGGTCGAGGCGGAGGGCTGGCGGCTCGACCGCGTCAGCACCTTCGGTACGGGGCTGGCGCTGCTCGTCTTCCGGCGCGCCTAGATCAGGGAGGCGGCCGCCTCCCGGGCCTCGCGCAGCCATTGCTCCCGCTGGGCCGGCGAGGAGTCGGAGACCGTACGGAAGACCGTACGCCGCACGTCCGCCACCCCGGCGTACGGGAGGATGCAGGCCGCCCAGATCCGCTGCAGCGGGTCGCCGAACTCGCCCTGCTCGCGGGCCTCGGGGGTGTCCGAGGTGTTGAGCACCAGGGCCCGCCCGGCCCGCAGCAGCCCGGCGGGCTCCCCGGCGGCCGTACCGAGCTTGTACGCGACCCCGGGCACCATCACCCGCTGCGCCCAGCCGGTGAGGATCGCGGGCGGCATGCCCCACCAGTTGGGGTGGATCAGCACCAGGGCGTCCAGGGTCGCCACCTCGGCGCGGTGCAGGGCGAGTTGGGGGTCGCCGCTCTCCTCGTGGTCGGCGACGGTCTCCGTCTCCCCGGCGGTGAGCAGCGGGGCGAAGCCCTCCGCGTACAGGTCGTGCGCGAGGACCTCGCAGCCCCGCCCGCGCAACTCGTCGACCACCGCCCCGTACAGCGCGTGGTTGAAGCTGTCCTTGCGCGGGTGCGCCAGGTAGACCCCGATCCGACTCAACTCGTCTCCCCCTCCGACCGGCGGACCACGATGGTCTCACGGCGCCACTGGGGCACCACCGCCGGGACCAGGGCGCTCTTGCCGCCGCCCGACGGGCCGTAGCAAGCTGGGCGGTTGACCTGATCATCCATCAGAGGGGGTACGGTGCCCCAGGCGCCCCTGTTCCGCATGCTCGACCTGCACGAGGCGATCGAACGCGAACGGCAGCACCCGGGCGGGCGGCTCTTCGTCTCCGACTACAACGGCGGCCACCCCTTCGTCGCCGACTACCTCGGCCCGCTCGCCGACTCCCCGCCCCACCGCCTCGCCGACGTCACCCGCTACGCCGCCATCGACGAGGACCACGCGCTGCGCGCCAAGATCGCCCGGCTGCACAGCGACCGGGACGAGGAGGAGACCGGACCGGACCGCGTCATCCCCGCCGGCGGCTCCAGCGGCCTGCTCAGCACCTTCTGCACCTGGCTGCACCTGAACGGCGTGCGCCGGGTCCACTACCTGCCGCCGGTCTACTACAAACTCGCCTACTTCTTCCGCGAGTTCGGAATCGACCCGGTCTCCGTCAGCCCCCTGCACGCCCACCAGCCGGGCTTCGCCCCCGAGTTGCCCGACGAGCGGACCGTCCTGCTGCTGACCGACCCCCTCTGGTACACCGGGCGGCCCGTCCCGGGCGAGCTGATCAAGCGGATCGCCGACTGGCAACTGGCCACCGGCTCCACGGTGTTCGTCGACGGCACCTTCCAGTACCTGCACTGGGACGGCGCCCGCCGCGAGGAGACGGCCGCCCTGCCCGCCGAACTCACGCTGCGGCTCGTCTGCCCCACCAAGTACCTCTCCATCCACGGCTACCGCTGCGCGCACCTGATCGTCCCGAGCCGGCTGCGGGAGCCGCTCGCCGAGCTGCACCTCAACCTGCACGGGGACGTGACCGTCGCCGACCGGCAGTTCGCCCACCGGGCCGCCGACCTGATGCTCGACGGCGAGGGCAACCGGCGCCTGATCGAGCACGTCCGCGCCAACCACCGCGGGCTCCTCGACAGCGGCGCCCTGCGGGCCGACGCCCCCGTCGACACCGGCTACTTCCTCTTCGCCCGCCCTGCCGCGCCCGCCGACCGTCTGCTCGCCCTCGACCAGCGGCACTTCGAACTCACGGGCCACGACGGCTTCGTGCGGATCAACCTGCTCAACGGAACCGCCCTCGAAGGGCTTCGGGCGCTGGGCGCGCCCGGGCGGTGACCGGTACCGGTGTCCGCCGTCAGGCGGGGGTGATCAGCGCACGGCGCTCCCACACCGCCGCCGAGACGCGGGCCAGCAGCCGGGCCGCCGGGTCGGTGCGGTCGCTGCCGTCGGCGAGCGGGCCGGTGTAGCAGACGGCGAGCAGGTAGGGCGGGCAGTCCGGCGGGTGCACCAGGCCCACGCAGTGCCGGGATCCGGCCACCCAGCCGTTCTTGAACGCGATGCGGGTGCCCGGCGGGAGTCCCGCCGCCAGGTCCACCCGGAAGTCGTTGCGCTCCAGGACGGCGAGCAGCTCCGGCTCGTCGGCGAGGGAGCGCAGCAGCCGGACCAGGTCCCGTGCGCTGACGCGGTTGTGGACGCCGGCCTCGCGCGCCGCGTAGTCCTCGATCCCGCGCGGGGTCGCGCTGCGCGTGGCCCCGGCGCGCCGCCAGACCTCGGCGACGGCCTGCTGGTCGGTCCGCGCCAGGCAGAGGTTGGTGGCGAGGTTCGAGGAGTGGGTGATCATGCGCTCGGCGAGCAGCCGCAGCGGCGCCCGGGTGCCGAGCAGCTCCCAGGGCAGCGGATCGCTGTCCCAGGCGGGGTCGTTGCCGAACTCCCCGCCCACGACGGACTCGAACCGGTTCACCACCGGGATCTGCGCGTCGAGGTCCGCCCCGCCGCGCACGAGCGCCGCGAGCACGGCCACCTTCATCGTGCTCGCCGCATCGTGCAGCTCGTCGGGCCGCCGGGCGAACACCGGCTCCGCCTGCCCCGCCCAGGGGGCCACCACCACAGACAGCATGGCGGAAGCGTAGTGCGTGAGCCGCTCAGCCGAACGACGGCCACCGGCCGGCGGCCCACTCCCGCCAGTCCGCCCACCCCACCGGCGGGTCGGCGACGCCGCTTGCCGCCAGCTCCACCGCGTCGGGCTCCTCGAAGTGGGCCCGCCCGTACAGGATGTCGGCCTCGGTCAGCGGGTACGTCTCGGCCGGGGTGGTCGCCCAGCGGTGGGCGATCCGCCGGCGCTGAGTCTCGTCGTCCACCGACAGGTACACCATGCGGAAGCACGCGCCCTCGGCCTCGGCCAGCCACCGGATGGCGGACCGCTCATCCCGGGACCAACAGCCGTAGTCCACCACCACGTTCGTCCCCAGCCGGAGGGCCTCCAGCGCGAGCCAGAGCATGCGCCCCTCCAGCACGTCGCGCTTCCCGTCCTCCTCGACCATGCCGAACAGGGGGATCAGCCAGTCGTCGGCCGTCAGCCGCAGCGCGCCGTGCTCCCCGGCGAGCCGCCGGGCCGTCGTGGTCTTCCCGGCCCCTGGCAGGCCGACCATCAGGAACAGTGTGGTCATCCCCGGATCGTCTCAGCGAAACCGGCCGCGCGGCGGGCAATTCACCCCGGGCCTCGCCGCTTTCGGCCAATTCCGACACCCTCCGTCCGGGCGTGGCGCCCGGACGGAGGGTCCGGCTCAGGAGGCGGTGGGCGTCGGCGAGGCCCCGAGGAGGGGCCACTCGCGGTGGTACGGGGGCAGGGGGAGCCTGCCCTCGATCACCGGGGTGCCGAAGATCTTCAGGTGGGCGAGCAGGGAGCCGTTGAGGTCCACGCCGCCGACCAGGGACCAACTGCCCTGGACCTGCGGGGCCTTGCCCGAGGAGTCCGCGACCAGCGAGCCCTCGGCGCGGGCGCTGACGTACGGGGCGACGCCCGCCTCGACGCCGACGGTGTCGTACAGGCCGAGGCTGACGTCGACGCCCAGGGCGGCGCGGACGGCGGCCCTGCCGGTGAGGCGCAGCTGCACCGGGGTGACCTTGGTGTCGGCGCTGGTGGTGGGCGTCCAGCCCTTGCCGCCGGTGTAGTCGGCGCGGACGGCCCACGTCCCGGCGGCGTCCTGCTCGGCCTCCAGGTGCACCTGGCCGTCGGCGCCGACCTCCAGGTAGCAGGTGAGGCCGAGGTTGACGACGACGGGCAGCCCGGCGACGGTCAGCACGGGGCTGGCCTGGAGCTTGGCGAAGGGCACCCGTACGGGCGCGGCGCCGGTGCCGCGCTTGGCGTCGCCGGTGACCTTCCAGTGGGCGTGGGCACCGAGGTCGAAGCCGACGGAGGCGGTGCGCGGGCTGCTCGCGGCGGCGCCGTGGTAGGCGAAGTGGACGGCCGGGTGGAGCTGGAGGGAGCCGGTGGCCTCCAGGCTGAGGCCGTCGGGCAGCGGAACGGGGGCCGAGAGGACGACCTCCAGGGTGCCGGAGGCGTCGGCCTTGACCCCGCCGGGGCCGTCCGCGCCGACGGTCGCCTTGAGGTCCTTGACCAGCGGGGTGACGGTGATGCCGTGCGGGTCCACGGGCACCTGCCCGTCGGCCTCGGTGGCGCCGAGCAGTTCGGGCAGCGTCGCGGGGCGGGTGGTGAGGGCGAGGCTGTCGCGGGCGGCGCCGGGCTTGACGCCGGTGACGGCGAGCAGGGCGCCCTGGGGTGCGGCGGAGGTGGGCGGGCTGGCGAGGAGCTGGCCGGGCCGGGCGGCCGTCGCGTCCCCGGAGCCGGTGAGGACGGCGGTTCCGGCGCCCGCGTCGTAGCCGGTGAGCTGGAGGTTCGCGGCGGTGGGGGTGACGGCGGCGCCGTCCTTGCCGGGGCTGCCGATCGCCGCCCGCTGCTCGCCCGCCGGGGCGACGGCGACGGTGCCGCTCTTCTCGGCCGCGGGGGGA
The DNA here is from genome assembly GCF_044767945.1 of Kitasatospora sp. NPDC101183. Lineage (NCBI taxonomy): Bacteria > Bacillati > Actinomycetota > Actinomycetes > Kitasatosporales > Streptomycetaceae > Kitasatospora > Kitasatospora sp. NPDC101183. The sequence continues at coordinate 306,637 of NZ_JBIWOW010000002.1, forward strand.
CGGCCTGCGGCGCTGCCGGCACTGCCGGGGCTTCCCGCGCTTCCGGCGCGGGCGCGGGGGCCGGTGGCGCCGGGGGCGACGGCGGCCGGACTGCCCCCGGCGGCGGTCGCGTCCGCGGCCGTGGCGGCGGGTTCGAGCGCGGTCGGCCCGGGCGCGGAGGGGTGGCCGCAGGCGGCCGTTCCGGCGAGGAGGAGGGTGGCGACGAAGACCGTGGTTATCGAAGACTTGAGCGAGGGTTTGAACACGCGCCGCCATGTTACTGATGGGGAATCAGTTTGTCGAAGCGAGTTCAAGGCGAGTTCAAGGCGAGTTCAAGGCGAGTGCCGGGCGAGTGCCGGGCGACTGTATGCGCAGGTCAGCCCAGGCGCGAGCCCGGCAGCGGCCCCGTCCCCAGCGGCCCGGCCCCGCCCGGCGCGGCCAGCTCCTCCAGGTACCGCGCCCGTGCCATCGGCCGCGCCCCGAGGCTGCGCACGTGCGGCCCGTCCCACTGCGCGTCCAGCAGCCGGCCCCCGGCAGCCCCCCACCGGGCGCCGAGGTCCGCCACGGCCACCCGCGCGGCGTCCGGGCGGCGCCCGACCATCGAGTCCAGGCTCAGCACCGCCCCGGCCGCCACCCCGAACACCCCGCCGACCAGCTCCTCCCCCTCCCACACTTCCCCGCTGTGCGCCTGCCCCCGGGCGTACAGATCCAGCAGCGCGGCCCGCAACTCCCCGGTGAGCCATGCGGGTTGGCGGCCCTCGGCGCAGGCCTCGACCACCTCCCCGAAGGCCCGGTCCGCGCTCGTCCACCACCCCAGCCGGTTCCGCAGCCGCCGCGCCAGCCGCCCGGGCACCCGCACCCCGCCGGGCTCCAGCACCGGCCGGGGATCGGGCGACCACCAGGCCAGCGCGTACGGGTCCTCGGCCGGGTCGCCGCCGGGCAGCAGCGCGATCTCCCCGGCGGCGACGGCCCGTTCGTACCGCGCCTCGGCGTACGCGGCGGCGAACACGTCGGCCGCCGGGAGCGGGAACAGCCCCCGCCGGTACGCCTCCAACAGCTCCCCCGCCCCCAGCCGCCCGCCGAAGGCCACCGGGGCGTCCCCGGGCGCCCGCCCGGTCTCCAGCCCGGCGAACAGGGCGGTCACCTCGGCTCCCCCAGCATGCCGTCCTCCGCCATCCTCCTCAGGTAGTGGTCGAGCAACGCCCCGTCCACGTGCGGCAGTTCGACGCCGCTGCCCGCCAGCAGGGTGTCCGTGTTCTCCCGGTCGAACTTCGGGAACGGCGGCCGGAAGTACAGCTCGCTGATGCTCAGCTCCCCGCCCGGCGCCCGGTCCACGAACAGCGGGACGAAGGGCGCGATCGGGTGCATGGGGTGCCCGGCGGCGAAGCGGACGAGGTGGTGCACCCAGTCCTCGTACGGGAGTTCGGCGATCCGGTGCCCGTGCGACCGCAGCCGGGCCGCCAGCTCGGGGAGGGTGGCGGGCGAGGGCGAGGTGAGGTGGTAGACCTCGCCGTCCGCCGGGGCGTGGGCGGCGATGTGGGCGACGGCCTGGGCGAAGCGGTCGGCCGGGACGAAGTCGAGCGGCAGCCGCACGTCCGGGTAGGTGCCGCTGTCGGCGAAGTAGGCGATCAGGGCGCAGAGTTCGGTGCCGGGGTTCATCGCCCCGCTGGCGAGGTCCCCCGTGACGTCGTTGGTCCGCAGCACGGTGACGGGCAGCCCGGCGGCGGCCGCCTCGTGCAGCAGCTGCTCGGCCACCCACTTGCTCTCCACGTACCCGACACCGAGCCGCTCGGGGTAGGCCAGCGGCGTGCGCTCGCTGACCTCCGGGACCCCGGCCGCGCCGAATCCGGCGATCACGGCGAGCGTGGAGAGGTAGTGCACCGGCACGCCCCGGCTGTGCCCGGCGAGGCAGACGACCTCCCGCGTCCCCGCCACGTTGGCGGAGCTCAACTGGCGGTACGGGTAGAGGAAGTTGACCTGCCCGCCCAGGTGGTGGACGGCGTCGAGGTGCTCCGCAAGCCAGGCGTACGTCCCCTCGGACAGCCCCAGCCGGGGCGCGGTGAGGTCCCCGACCAGCGGCACCACCCGGGGGTCGAGCAGGTCGTGGCGCAGATACCGCTGCTGGGCGGAGCGCAGCCGCTCCAGGGCGTGCTCCTCGTCCGGCGCGCGCACCAGGCAGTGGACGCGGGCCCGGGTGGTGGCGAGCAGCGCGTGCAGCAGGTGGGCCCCGCAGAACCCGGTGGCGCCGGTGAGCAGGATCTCGACGGGGTCGGCGCGGCTGGGGGCGGGGTTCCAGGACTGCCGTACGGGGACGTCCAGGCGGGCCTCGTGCGCCCAGTCCACGGCCTCGGCGGCCGGTTCCGCCCCGGCGAGGGCGGCGGCGAAGGCGCGCAGGCGCGGATCGCCGAGCAGGGCCCGGGTGAGGGAGCGGACGGCGCCGACGGGGAAGCCGAAGACGATCCGGGCGCGCGCGAGCATCTCCATGGCGAGCAGCGAGGTGCCTCCGAGGGCGAAGAAGTCGTCCTCGGGGCCGACGCGTTCGACGGTGAGCAGCTCGGCCCACAGCTGCCCGAGCGCCGCCTCCCGGGCGTCCGCCGGGCTGCCGTCGGCGCGCGGGGCCGGGGCCGCCTCGGGGAGCCGCCGCCGGTCGATCTTCCCGGCGGGCGTGAGCGGCATCGCCTCCAGGGCCGTGAACGCGGCCGGGACGAGGTAGGAGGGCAGCCGCTCCGCGAGGTAGGCCCGCAGGTCCTCGCCCCGGGCGCCGCCCGTGTAGTAGGCGGTGAGGGTGCGCGAGCCGTCGGGGGCCGTGCCGTCCGCCGCCACGCGCGCCTGGCGCACCTGCGGGTGCCCGGCGAGGACGGCCTCGATCTCGGCCGGGTCGACCCGGTGGCCGAGGACCTTCACCTGGTCGTCGAAGCGCCCGAGGATCTCCAGCCGCCCGTCCGCGCGCCAGCGCCCGGCGTCCCCGGTGCGGTACATCCGCTCGCCGGGGCCGGGGGCGTACGGGTCGGGCAGGAACGATTCGGCGGTGAGGCCGGGGCTGCGCCAGTAGCCCCGGGCGAGGCCGGGCCCGGCGAGGTGGATCTGGCCCTTCTCGCCGGGGCGCACGGGGTTCAGCGAGGCGTCCAGCACGTGCACCCGCACCCCCGGCAGGGGCCGCCCGATCGGCACCGGCGCGACGGGCCCGGCGGCGGCCAGCACCTCGGGCGTGAGCTCGCAGAGCGTGGAGGTGACGGCCGCCTCGGTGACGCCGTACGCGTTGAGCAGCCGCACGCCGGGCAGCCGGGCGAGGCCCTCGCGGCAGTCGTCGGCGTGCACCGCGTCCCCGCCGACGACGACCAGCCGCAGGCCGTCCGGGGCGCGGCCGGCGGGCGGCAGCAGGCCCAGCAGCTGGTGCCAGTAGGCGGGCGTGAGGTCCACCACCGACAACCCGCCCAGCAGCGGGGCGAGTTCGGTCGGCGCCCAGGTCGGCGCCCCGCCCGGGACGAGCGTCGCCCCGGCGATCAGCGGCGCGAAGACCTGCTCCAGCGCGGTGTCGAAGCCCAGCGCGGCCAGCTGCGACACCGCGTCGCCGGGCGCGAGCCCGTACGCCTCGACCACCCGTTCCAGGGTGAACAGCAGCGCCCCGTGGGCGACGGCGACGCCCTTGGGGTGGCCGGTGGTGCCCGAGGTGTAGATCAGGTACGCGAGGCCGTCCGGCCCGACGGCGGCGGGCGCAGCCTCTCCCGCCTCCGTGGGCGCCACCTCCGCCACCCCCGGGAAGGCGCCACCCTCCGTGACCACCACCCGCGCCCCGCAGTCCTCCACCAGCCCCACCAGCCGCCGCCTCGGGCTCCCCGGGTCCAGCGGCAGCAGCGCCCCGCCCGCCTTGAGCACCGCCAGCCAGGCCGCCACCAGCGCGGGCCCGCGCTCCAGCAGGACGGGCACCACCTGCTCGGGCCCGACCCCGCGCTCGCGCAGGGCGCCGGCCAACCGGTCGCTCCACGCGTCGAGTTCTCCGTAACTCAGCGTGGCCGCCGCATCCTCGACGGCGACGGCCTGCGGCGCCCGGGCCGCCTGCGCACGGAACCGCCCGACGACCGTCTCCCCGGCCGCGCCCGCATCCACAGTGGCCCCGGGGAGCCCCAACTCCCCCGGCCGCCACACCCGCTCCACGTACGCCCGGCAGTCCGCCGGGGAGGCCGGCCCGTGCACCCGCCGCCACCCCTCGGGCACCTCGGGCACGCCCGGCCCGCCGGGCCAGAGCGCGTACCGACCGTGGCCGTCGACGACCACGGCGTGATGCCCGGGGCCGGGCTCCGCCTCCGTGCCCCGTGCGCTGTCTGCTGCTGCGTCCACCGGCTTGACCTCGTGCTGTGGCGGCAGAATGCTGGGAGTGCGACATTTCCGACTATACGCACTCACGGCCCAGGAGGACGCCCGGCCACCGAACCCCCGGGCGCCCCTCCCCGTACGCCCGTGCCCGACCAACCCCTCGCCCGAACTCCCCCGCCCGAGCGGCCGGGTGAAGTCGCGGAGGAGGTAGCATCGTTGACCCGTCGGCGCCGACGCCTGATGACCGGTTACCTGATCTGGATGGTGCTGTTCACCGGCGTCTACTACCTCAACCCGGCTCAACGCATCATCTGGTGGACGGGCATCGGCCTCGGCGGCGTCGCCGCCATCGTCGTCGGCGTCCGGCTCAACCGGCCCGCGCACGCCCGCTGCTGGTACCTGCTGGCGCTCGCCAACCTGAGCTTCACCGCGGGCGAGGTCGTCCAGGCCGTCCAACTGGACATCCTGCACCGCCCCAACCCGTTCCCCTCCGCCGCCGACGCCCTCTACCTGGGCGAGTACGTCCTGTACGCGGCCGGGCTGCTCGGCTTCCTGCGCCGGCGCACGGCCCGTCAGGACCGCGCCGGCCTGCTCGACGCGCTGATCCCCACCATCGGGCTGGCCCTGCTCTCCTGGATCTACCTGATCCTCCCGTACGCCCGCAACGAGGACCTCTCCTGGCTGCAGAAGGCCGTCTCGATCGCCTACCCCCTGGGCGACGTCGTCGTCCTCGCGCTGATCCTGCGCCTGCTCACCCCGCGCGGCGGCAAGTCCCGCTCCCTGCACCTGCTCGTCCTCGGCTCCGTCGGCCTGCTCGTCGCCGACGTGCTGTACGGGCTGATCCAGCTGCACGGCACCTGGCACATCGGCGGGCCGGTCGAGCTGGGCTGGGCGCTGTACTACACGGCCTGGGGCGCGGCGGCCCTGCACCCCTCGATGGTCGAGGTCACCAAACCGGTGCCGACCCAGCACCCCGACCCCGGCCCGGCCCGCTTCGCCCTGCTCACCCTCGCCTCGCTGATCGCCCCCGCCATCCTGATCATCGAGTCCCTGGCCGGGAACACCGGCAACGCGGGCGTCATCGGCGCCTTCTCCGCCGTGCTCTACCTGCTCGTCCTCGCCCGCCTCGCCGTCGTCGCGGTGGACCGGCGCCAGGCCGTGGCCCGGGAGCGGGCGCTGCGCGAGGCCGGCGCGCGGCTGACGGCCGCCGTCACGGTGGAGGAGGTCGCGGACGCGGTGCAGGAGGCCGCCTCCACCCTGATGCCCGCCGAGGCCGGGCACGTCGCCCTGCTGGCCGTCTCCGAGGGCGGCGTGCTGCACGTCCGGCACGCCGAGCGCGGCGCGGCCCGCCACGAGCCGGGCGCCACGGAGGACGAGGTCCTCGCCCTGTCCGCCCACCGCGAGACCGTCCTGCTGCCCGTCCGGGAGATCGGCAGCGACCTCGCCGCCCGCCTCGACGGCATGCCCGCCGCCCTGCTCTGCCCGCTCGCCCTCGCCGAGCGCCCCTCCGGGGACCCGCTGATCGGCACGCTGATCGTCACCGGCACCGAGATGGAGCTGACGGGCCTGTGGAGCTCCCTGGAGATCCTCGCCGCGCAGGCCGCCCTGGCCGTCGAGCGCGTGGTGCTGAGCCGGGAGGTCACCCGCCGCAACAGCGAGCTGTACTTCCGCGCCCTGGTGCAGAACGCCGGGGACGTCATCCTGATCCTCGACGAGGACGACGGCGTGCGCTACGCCTCCTCCTCCGCCGACCGCGTCCTCGGCTACCCGGCGCTGGACGGGCGGCCGTTCACCGACCTCGTCCCGCCGGAGGACAGCCGGGCCGTCGGCAAGGCGCTGGCCCGGATGCGGGGGCCCGTGGAGCCGCCGCCGGGCCGTGAGCAGGCACGCGAACAGCCCCGTGAGCAGCCGCGCGAGCAGCCCCGCGAGCACTGGCGGCTGCTGCGCCAGGACGGGACGCCGATCGAGGCCGAGGTCCGCCACACCGATCTGCGCGCCGACCCGACCGTCGAGGGCCTCGTCCTCACCCTGCGTGACGTCACCGAGCAGCGCCAGATGGAGCGCGAGCTGACCCACCGCGCCTTCCACGACTCCCTCACCGGCCTCGCCAACCGCGTCCTGTTCTCCGACCGGGTCGGCCACGCGCTCTCCCGGGGCGAGCGCAGCGGGGCCGTCACCGGGGTGCTGTTCATCGACCTCGACGACTTCAAAATGGTCAACGACACCCAGGGCCACGCCGTCGGAGACGAGCTGCTGGTCGCCGTCTCGCTACGGATCTCCACCGCGCTGCGCAGCTCCGACACGGCCGCCCGCCTCGGCGGCGACGAGTTCGCGGTGCTCGTCGAGGACGCGTACGCGCCCGCCGACGTGGACGCCATCGCGGACGTGGTCCTCGCGGTGTTCGCCGAGCCGTTCAAGCTGCGCGCAGGCGCCGTACGGGTCGGCGCGAGCATCGGGGTCGCGACGACGGAGGACAGCGTGGACGCGGCCGAGCTGCTCACCCACGCCGACCTGGCCCTCTACGCGGCGAAGGCGGCCGGCCGCCGCCAGTGGCGCCACTACCGCCCGGCGCTGCAGGCGGGGCTGGTGGAGCGGCACGAGCTGAACGAGAACCTGGACGAGGCGATCGCCGAATCCGCCTTCCAGCTGTACTACCAGCCGATCGTCGACCTGCGCTCGGGCGGGCTGGTCGCCTTCGAGGCCCTGGTCCGCTGGCCCCACGACCGGCGCGGCATGGTGCTGCCCGACGAGTTCATCTCCCTCGCGGAGGAGAGCGGCCAGATCGTCCCCCTCGGCGCCTGGGTCCTCGAACGCGCCGCCCAGGAGGCCGCCGCCTGGCAGGCCGCCACGCCGCGCGCGGTGCCGCTGCGGGTCAACGTCAACGTCTCGGCGCGGCAGTTCCGCGACCCGGGCTTCGTCGAGGTCGTGCGCCACGCCCTCGACGCCTCCGGCATCCCGCCGACCTCCCTCGTCCTGGAGCTCACCGAGTCCGTGCTGATGCGCCACGACGACCGCGTCCGCGCCGACATGGCGACGCTGACGGGCCTGGGCGTCGCCCTCGCCATCGACGACTTCGGCACCGGGTACTCGTCGCTGTCCTACCTCCGCGAGTTCCCGATCTCCCTGCTCAAGATCGACAAGTCCTTCATCGACGGCCTCGGCCACTCCCCCCAGCAGGACGCCCTCGTCGAGGGCATCACCCGCATCGCCGACACCCTGGACGTCCAGGTCATCGCCGAGGGCATCGAACACCCCGCCCAACGCGACCGCCTCGCCGCCATGGGCTGCCCCCTCGGCCAGGGCTACCTCTTCGCCCACCCCCTCACCCCCGCCCAGGCCCGCACCTTCACCCCGCCCTACTGGACGGCCACCCCGTGAGGATGCGCGGGGTCCAGCGGGCAGTAGTAGAGCTGGAGGTCGTTGCTACGCCCGATCGTGACGCCGACCTGTTCCTCGTCGCCCCCGATCGTCAGCAGGGGCCTCATCCGCTCACCGCACTCCTCGCACCACATCGGCCACGGGTCCATAGAACTCCACGGCCCCCAGCCCATCGCCTTCCACCCGGACGTCACCGCCAGCTCGCACTGGTAGTACGCCCGGGCACTCTCCACGTCCGAATACACCGGAGAGGCACCGACGAACTCCCGCGCGCACCAGTCCCCGATCCGCTCCCTCAGCCCCTCCTCCAGCTCCAGCGGCGCCGGGTACTCCGTCACCACCTCGGGGCGCACCACGCACGGTTCCGGCACGTAGCCGCCGTGGTCCGTCACATCCGCCGGCACCGGAGGCTCGGCCGCCACCTCTCCGACCGCCGCCGATGAGCGCCACACCACCCTCGTCGCCGGCGCCCAGTCCGGATCGTGCTCCAGCGGGCACCACAACACCTGGAGGACGTCGGCCCCTTCCGGCCACGGCAACAGCGGGACGTCCCGCGCGTACAGCTGCGCCACCGGCAGCATCGCGTTCGGCTGCCCGCTCGACAGGTGCCCCTCGAACGTCGCCTCAAGCGCCGCGTCCTGCTCCGGCGTGCGCCCCGTGACCTCGTACAGCGCCCGCCGCAGCCGCACGTCCGCGACCGTCACCGGCAACTCCGGGTCCGGATGGGGACCTTCACACACCGGCCAGGGCTCCCCCGTCGGCCACAGCAACGCCCCACCCACCGAGCTGTCCCCCACCCCCGGGTCCCCGCTCCGGGGGCACAGGCGTACGGCCTGCCGCGCCAGCGTCCCGAGCTCCGGGAAGACGGCGGCGACATCCGCTTTCTCCATCGGGGCGACGTGCTCCATCGAACCTCCCGTGATCATCGACCGGTCACCGGACCATAGCCCCGACCACCGTCAACACCCCGGCTCAGAGCCACTCCGCCAGGTCCTCAGCGGCCTCGCGGACCGCCGGGTCCTCGCTCGCGGCGGCGCGGTCGACGAGGTGCCGCAGCGCCTCCACGTCCCGGATGTACCAGAGCAGTTCGCCCAGCCTGCGCCACTCGTCCTCGTCCGCCGTCGGCAGGTGGCCCTCGACGATCCGCCGGATCTCCAGGCGGTTCTCCTCGCTCCACGACGCCCGCTCCAGCGCCTGCTTCGCCGCCAAGGCCGTCCGGACGCTCAGCACGCGCCCGACCAACTGCTCCGTCAACAGCGGAACGTCGTCCGACAGGTGACCGAGGAACGAGAGCGCGTGCACCGCGCTCACGCCGTCCGCCCGCAGCGCCTCGGAGAGCACCTCGGCGCGGGCGGAGGCCTGTTGGTGGAACGCCGCCCGCGCCCTGACGGCCTCCCCCTCGGCCGCCACCACCGCGTCCCACAGCTCCCGGTCCTCCGGTGTGATCCCCACGCGGCCCACCCCCTTCGTAGGCATCCATTCCACCACGGGCCGCAGGGCCATGAACGACGAGGAGTGGGAAGTCGGCCGGGCCGACTTCCCACTCCTCGCGCGCTCAGCCGGATCAGACTCCCAGCAGCGCCTTCGCGGCCAGGATCACCGGGACGCCCACCTCGCCGACCAGGGCGGCGATTCCGGTGATGCGCTGCACCAGGCCGCGCAGGCGCTCGGCCGAGGTCTCCGTGGCGATCGAGCCGGCCGCCCTGTCCACCTCCGCCCGGTCGTTGGCGCCCAGGTGCGGGCGCAGCCTCTCGATCTCCCGCAGGAGGACCTCGATGGGGGGCTCCTGCGCCGTGCTGCCGAGACCCTTGCCGCCGATCACGACGTTACCGGAGCCGGAGTTCACGACCTTGCCCGTGTTCCCCTGGCCGTACTGGTTGATCTGGTCTCCGGTCATGTTTTCTCGACACCCCCGTTGTTCACGATCTTGCCGATGTTGTCCCGGCCGTACTGGTTGATCACGTCGCCCTGTTGGATGGCGTGGGCCACGTTGATGACGGTCTGCGCGACGTCGGGGTGGCCGATCGCCTTGGTGATCTCCCTGACCAGTTCCTGGATCTCCTCCTGCTGCGTCGACCAGAGGGCGTGGCGCTGGGTGCCGGAGGTGTTGAGGACGAGGCCGTACACCGGGGGCGTCTGAAGTGCCTTGACCAGCCGCCAGACCAGGAGCGCCTCGCCGACCAGCAGGACGACGGTTCCCAGGTTGCCGACGACGGCGGCGAAGATGCCGCCCAGGATGAGCCAGCCGATGCTCCGGAGGATGAACTTCCTCCATGCGAGGCCCTTGTCCACGGTCAGTTCCCTCAGACCGACATGGGAGATGTTGCGCAGCGGATAGGCCTCGCCGCCGATCCACAGAACGCCTTCGTTGATGGTTACTTGGGCCGCCAAGGGACCCTCCTGCCCACTCACGAACGATGAGGTCTCAAGCGTACCGAGTCTGACAGGAAAGAGAGATGGACGTCACATTAATTTCCATTGCCCTGGACAGGCCGATGTGGCATGAGACATGACGAATCGTCAGACGTGCGATGTCAGTGACGGGTGATACGCAGGAGGCCCCAGGAGGAGCAGGAGAGGAAGCCATGAGCCGCCTGATCGTCGCGATGCAGACGTCCATCGACGGGTACGTCGACAGCAGCGTGCCCGACTCCCGCTGGCAGCAGTGGGGTTGGGGCCCGGACTGGCCGTGGAGCGCTGATCTGCGCGCGGACTACAACGCGCTGTTCGCGGGCACCTCCGGCATCCTCCTCAGCCGCCCGATGGTCGACGAGGGATACCTGGGCCACTGGTCCCGCATGGCCGCGCTGCATCCCGCCGACGCCGACTGGGAGTTCAGCCGCCGCATCGGCGAGCTGCCGAAGTTCGTCGCCTGCCGCGCAGACCTCCCCGCGCGGGAATGGCCCCGCACCGCCGTCCTCACCGGCGGGCTGCGCGAGACGGTGCCGAAGGCCCTGGAGGCAGCCGGCGGGGACGTGCTGTGCTTCGGCGGGGCGGGCTTCGTCGCCGCCCTCCTCGAAGCCGATCTCGTCGACGAGCTGCGCCTGTTCACCAACCCCGGCTTCGCGGGCGCGGGCCGCAGCGTCTTCGGCCCCACCCTCGCCTCCCGCGTCTTCCGGGCCACGGCCGCCACCACCTACGACTGCGGCATCGCCCAACTCGCCTTCAGCCGACGGTAGTCGAGCCCGCCACGTGACGCCGGCCCCAGGCGCCCAGTGGCGCCAGCGCCTCGTTGAGCCGCCGCCCCGAGTCCGTCAGCGCGTACTCGACGCGGGGCGGCACCTCCTCGTACGCCTCCCGGTGCACGATCCCGTCCGCCTCCAGCTCCCGCAGGTGCGCGGCGAGGACCTTCTCGGTGATCCCCGGCACCAGCCGCCGGAGTTCGCCGAACCGGCAGTGCGGCCGCTCGGAGAGCGCCCAGATGACCAGCACCTTCCACTTGCCGCCGATGACCTCCATCGCGGCGTCGATCCCGCACACGTGCGTACCCGCCGCACCGCCCGGCCTCGGCACGGTCGCCATCGCCCCACCCCTTCCGACCTCGTCGCTCACCTCAGGGTAACCACCCACTCCGAAGTGCGTACTTGATCACGCTCGGCCGCCCGCCGAGGCTGAAGCACATGCCAACGAACACCGCGAAGACCCCGCTCACCCTCCTCGGCCTGGGCTCCATGGGCACCGCCCTCGGCCGCGCCTGGCTCGCCGCCGGCCACCCCCTGACCGTCTGGAACCGCACCGCCTCCCGCGCCGAAGGCCTTCCCGTAGAGGTCGCGGCGACCGCCGCCGAGGCCGTCGCCGCCAACCGCCTGGTCGTCGTCTGCCTCCTCGACGACGACTCCGTGGAGAAGACCCTCGCCGAGGCCGACCTGCGCGGCAAGGACCTCGTCAACCTGGTCACCAGCACCCCCGCCCGGGCCCGCGCCCGCGCCACCTGGGCCGAAGAGCGTGGCGCCCGCTACCTGGACGGCGGCATCATGGCCGTCCCCCCGATGATCGGCGTCCCCGCCGCCGGGCCGTACGTGTTCTACAGCGGCTCGCAGGCCCTCTTCGAGGAGCACCGCGACACCCTCGCCGCCCCGGCCGACGCCCGCTACGTGGGCCCCGACGCCGGGCACGCGGCCCTGCACGACGTGGCGTTGCTCAGCGCGATGTACGGCATGTTCGCGGGCGTCTCCCACGCCTACGCCCTGGTGCGCGGCGAGGGCATCGCGCCGACCTCCCTGGCCCCGCTGCTCACCAACTGGCTGGCGGCGATGGCCGGTTCCATCGAGGGCACCGCCCGGCGCCTGGAGAGCGGCGACTACACGACGGGCGTGGTCTCCAACCTCGCCATGCAGGTCGCGGGCAAGGCCACCCTGCTGGGCACCGCCGAGGAGCAGGGAGTGAGCACCGAACTCCTGCTCCCCTACTTCGACCTGATGGAGCGTCGCCTCGCCGGAGGTGCCGTCGAGGAGGACCTCACGGGCCTCGTGGACCTCCTGCGCGGCTGACCGGGAACGGGCAGAACCGCCCGCCCCGCCGCGATCGGCGGGGCGGGCGGTTCCGTCGTCACGCCTGGCCGATGTACTCCGACGGGGAGAACACCTTGCCGTACCAGACCCCGTCGATCACCAGCGAACCCTGCGCCTGCGCGTACCCGCCGGCGCCGATCCAACGCATGAACACGACACGCATGGAACTCGTGCTTCCCGTAGGTCACTTGTGGTCGGCCAGGAAGGCCGGGATCTCCGCGCGGGTCGGGTGGTCGGGCAGTGGTGCCGGGGCGTCCTGGAGGAAGGCGGTGATGACGGCGGCCGCCCGCTCGTCGTTGCCGTCGAGCCCGTTCCACAGGTGGTGCCCGACCCCCGGCATGTACTGGGTGCGCCGGATCGCCGGGTCCGCGTCGAGGACGGCGGTCTCCCACTGGCGGACCTGGGAGGAGCATTCGGCGATCATCAGCATCGCGGGCACCTGGGAGAGCTTCAACTGCGGTGCGAGGGAGGGCGATTCCTTGACGGTCTCCTCGACGCGCAGGCTGGCGGCCGGGTTGAAGGCGAAGTTCTCGGCGCTGTTCTCGACAGGGATGCGGTGCGCGTCACCCGCGCAGTAGGCGGAGGCGGTGTCGCTGCCCAGGTCGGCGGCGGTGAACGCGTTCTCGCCCTCCGCCTGCCCGACCAGCCCGCTCCCCGGGCTGAGCAGCCCGAGCCGCATCAGCCCGAAGGCGACGGCGTAGCGCGGGGTGGTCGTCGAGCGCGGCCCGCTCATCGCGGGGGCGAGGTCGCGCGCGGACGGCTGCCCCTTCTGTCCGGTGATCCGCGCGGTGGGCCCGTCCATCGGCCCGGGTTCGGCGATGACGGCCCGGTGCACCCGCGCGGCGACGGCCGGGTCGGCGAGGGCGTTCGTGAGCACGACGCCGCCGGAGGAGAAGCCCAGGACGTCGGCCCGGCCCACGCGTTCGAGGACGGCGCCGAGGTCGCGGACGGACCGGGTGATCGAGTACTGGTCCATCGGCAGCAGGTCGCTGCGCCCGCCGCCGGCCTGCTCGTAGGTGTAGACGTCGTAGCCCTGCGCCGCGAGGCGTTGCAGGAAGCGGTGGTCCATCAGCGAGATCCCGCGCACGGGGCCGCCGTTGAGGTAGACGAACGGTACGGCGTGCGCGGCGGTGCCCGGTGAGGGCGGGTAGTGGTAGACCGCGACGCGGCTGCCGGTCGGCAGGTTCCAGTGCTCGGTGGCGACGAACGGCAGGTCCGGCGGGTACTGCCGGGCAGTGGGCGAGACCGGGACGCAGACGGTCGCGGCGAGGGCGCCTGCGGCGAGCACCGGCAGGAACGGTACGAGCCGGGCGGCCCGGCTGCGGCGACGGCTGCGCCGGAGCGCGACGGCGGCCCCGGCGGCGACGGTCGGCAGCAGGGCGGCGAGCCCCGAACCCGCCCCGTCCGTCAGGACGATGAGGCCGAGGAAGAGCGCGGTCAGCCCGGCGAAGGCGGCCAGGGCGAGGAGTAAGGCGCGAACGATGGACACAGCGAACCCTCAGAGTTTCCAAACGCTGTTTCAAAACGACGTTATCAGAACCACTAGGCTCGCTCGCATGGGTAGGCCGAGAACCAACGACGACACCGTCAAAGAGCGGCTCGTGGAGTGCGCGACCGAGTGGCTCGCCACGCGGCCGCGCGAGACGCTCACCATCCGCGCCGTCGCCACGGCCGCCGGGGCGTCCACGGCGGCCGTGTACTCCCTGTTCGGCAGCAAGGACGGGCTGATCGCGGCCGTCCGGGAGGAGGCCGTCGCCGGGCTGTACGGGGCCGTGACGGCGGTGGCGGCGGGCGGGGACGTGCTCGCCGACCTGCGGGCGCTCGCGGCGGCGTACCGGGGGTGGGGGGTCCAACACCCGCAGCTGTACACGGTGTTGTTCGGCGGGGTGCAGTCCTTCGAGCCCTCGGGGCCGGTCGGCGGACGCGACCCCGTCCGCCCGCTGGTCGAGGCGATCGGACGGGGGGTCGACGAGTCCGTGTTGGACGGCGAGCCGACGGCGATCGCCCTCTCCCTCTGGGTGGGCCTGCACGGCCTCGTGACCCTCGAACTCGCCGGGGCGTTCGACGCACCCACGGCCGAGGCGGCGTTCCGCTCGACGGTCAACGCCATCCTGCGGGGCTGGGCGACCCCCGAGGCGGCCGGCGGCGGATCTACTTGACGCTCAGGTGGAAGTCGCACGGATTGGCTTCGGTGCCCGGCGCGGTGACGTGGACGGTGAACCCACCCGTGGCGGCTCCGGCGGTCACGGTCAGCGGGGAGGCGGGTGCGACGCCGTCGGCATTAGTGACGGCGTCATGGGTCGTGGCGCCACCGGTGAAGGTGGAACCGGTGCGGTCGGGGTCGTGAATCGCGAAGCGGACGAGGGCGTTCGGCACCGGATGGCCCTTGACGTCCCTGGCGAGAACGGTGAGCCCCTGGCCGAAGGTGGCGTTCCTGTCCGCCTCGAAGTGGTCCCCGACGGTCGAGCTGAGCTGGTGCACCGCAGCGTGGGAAACGGTGACCACGGCGATCGCCAGACTGTGGAGGTCTCCGGCGGCGACGGCGACGACCTTCTTGCCGGCCGCCTCCTTGTTGATCCCGGACACCTGCCCGAAGCCGTCGTTCCCGGCGGCGAGAAGCTCACCCCGGTCGGTCACCGCCAGGCTGTGGGCGGTTCCGCCGGCGACGGCGAGGACCCTCTTGCCCTTGGCGGCCTCCTTGATCCCCGACACCTGCCCGTTCCCGTCGCCCCCGGCGGCGAGAAGCTCGCCCTGATCGGTCACCGCGAGACTGTGGAAGCCGCCGGCCGAAACGGCGACGACCTTCTTGCCCTTCGCCGCCTCCTTGATCCCTGACACCTGCCCGTCCTTGTCGAGCCCTGCTGCGAGAAGCTCGCCCTGGTCGGTCACCGCGAGACTGTGACCGAAGGTGGCCGCGATGGCGACGACCCTCTTGCCCTTCGCTGCCTTCTTGATCCCCGACACCCTCCCGTACTCGTCGTTCCCGACGGCGAGGAGTTCGCCCTGATCGGTCACCGCAAGGCTGTGGTAGTCGCCCGGGGCGACGGCGACGACCTTCTTGCCCTTGGTCTCCTTCTTGAGCCCCGAAACCTGCCCGACGCCATCGCTTCCGGCGCCGAAGATCTGCCCTTGGTCGGTCAACGCCAGAATGACGGTTTCGCTGGCGGCGAGGGCCACAACCCGCTTGCCGTCCACGTCCTTCCTGATCCCGGCCACCTGCCCGGTGTTGTCGCGCCCGGCGTCCAGGATCTGCCCTTGGTCGGTCAGCGCAAGACTGTTGGCCTCGCCGCCGGCAACGGCGACGACCGTCCTGCCCTTGGCAGCCTCCTTGATCCCCGACACCTGCCTGCGCCTGTCGTCCCCGCCGGCGAGGAGAACTCCCGTGAGGTGAGAACTGGTTGAGGTCACGCCTTGTGATCCCTTCGTCTTCCCGGTGAACCGAGGCGCCACCTTCTGACGACCAATCAGTTCGTTGACGACTGACATCGTGACGGTTCCGCACCGCCCGGGTCGCGCGACGCGCCGGATGGGCCCGGACAGGCGTTCGCCGAGGCGCGAGGATTTTCAACTTGGTGCATGGAAACGACCGTTGGGCGGCTATCGTGTGGGGGCATGACGTGGTGGCAGGCGGCCCTGTGGGGGCTGGCCGGTGGTGGAGCGGCCTCGCTGTGGACCTTGACCACCGAGATCGTGCGGGCGGGGTATTCGTGGCCGTGGCCCAGGGGCGACGTGTGGCCGTACGCGGTCGTGCGGACGGCCGGGCTGCTGCTCGGCGCGGTGGTGGCCATGGCCGCTCACAGCCAGATCAGTGGCCCCTGGCCGGCGTTCATCTTCGGGATCGCGGCGCCCGTCACGATCAGGGGAGCGCTCTCGGGCGTCGAGGTCGGGCCACGGCGTCTTCCCGGGCGCACTCCCGTGGAGCAGGCGGAGGAGGCCCTGCCGATGCCCCCTCAGCTCAAGAAGAGGGAGGTCCGTGAGGATGTCCTCTGACACGCCCTTCCTCAACCGCCTCGCAGCCGCAGCCCGCCCCACCAGCCCATGGCTCCGTATCCGGGCGTCCACCTGGTGGTCCCGCGTGCTCCTGGCCGGGGGCGCGCGAAGGCAGCACATGGCGGACGCGGATCTGCGATATACGGGCCTGCGCATGGTCCGGCTCGCCAACGCTGACCTGACCGGCGCTGACCTGACTGGGGCGAACCTGGCTGGCGCCTACCTGACCCGCGCAAACCTGACGGGCGCGAACCTGACGGGCGCGAACCTGACCAGAGCGATCCTCACCCACACAACTCTGGAATCCGTAAATCTGAGCCGCGCAGTGCTCCTCGAGGCACACCTTCGGGGCGCGAACTTGCGCTCCGCCGCGCTGCCGCACGCGATCCTGGTCGGAGCGAGGCTACGCGAAGCGAACATGGCCCATGCCGACCTGAGCGCTTCCTCACTCCATGGCGCCGACCTGACCGGCGCCGACCTGACTCGCGCCGTCCTGACCAACACGAGCCTGGGTGGGGCGAGACTGACAAACGTCGTTCTACGCAGTGCGAGGCTTCTCGGCACCAACCTGGTGAACGTCGACCTGACCGGCGCGGACCTGAACAGCGCGAGCCTGATCGAAGCAGACCTGACGGGTGCGGACCTGAGTGGCGCGGACCTGCGCGACGCGATTCTGACCGACGCGAACCTCGTCGCGGTGACCTGGTCGGAGCGGACGCAGTGGCCCAGCAGCTTGGTCCGGGCGATGCGCAACCGCTCAGTGCCGATCGGCGGCGGGCAGTACCAGGTCCAGGGCTCCGGGAGCAGCGGGGCGGACCTGTCCGTTCCGCCGGTTCCGGTGGGGTGAGTCCTCCCGGCGGTCGGGCCGGGAGGACTCAGCACGGTCAGGGGGCGACGCCGTCGAGGAGGAGGGTGGTCTCGTCGACGTGGCGGAAGCGACCGTCGGCGGCGAACTCGGCGAAGAGGTAGACCTCCATGCGGAAGGACGAGCCGTCCTTGTTGGTGACGGTCATGGTGTGGCGGTCGGCGTAGCGGTCGCCGTCGACCAGTTCGTCATGGACCTCGATCGAGCCGGAGGCCACGGTCGCACGGATGTTGGCGACGTGGGCGAGGAAGGCGGCGTGGTCGAGGGGGTGGCCGTCGGTGCGCTGGGTGTAGTCCGGGGTGATGTGACGCTCGGCGGCTTCGTGGAGGTCGAGGTCGTGGGAGAAGACGAGGTCGTTGACGGCGGCGCGGATGTTCGTCCGGGCCATGGGCTACACCGTCGCGGTGGCGGCGTAGGTGAGGAAGGACTGCCAGGCGGCCGGGTCGAAGGTGAGGTGCGGGCCGGAGGGGTCCTCGGAGTCGCGGACGAGGACGGCTGCGGTGGTCTCGGCGACCTCGACGCATTCGCCGCCTTCGTTGCCGCTGTAACTACTCTTCCGCCAGGCGATCTCGACGCATTCGCCGCCCTCGTTGCTGCTGTAACTGCTCTTGTACCAGAGGAGTTTCATGCTCCGTGACGGTACGCCAACGGCCCGCCGCCGGGAAGGCGGTGGGCCGTTGAGGGGAGGTCCGGGATCAGACCTCGGTGTTGGCGGCGAACTTCACGAACGCCTCCCATGCGGCCGGCTCGAACGCCAGCTGGGGACCGCTCTTGTCCTTGGAGTCACGGACGTGGACGATGCCGGGCGCATCCGCAACCTCGACGCACTGGCCGCCCTCGTTGGTGCTGTAGCTGCTCTTGATCCACGACAGCTTCGCGTTCATTGTTCTCCCAGCATCTTCTCGACCATGGACACGGATTCCTGCGGCGTACGAGCCTGTGCCCTGAGGGCGTTGTAGCGTACGTTCATAATACGGACTTCCTCCTGATCCGTGATCAGTCGGCTGCTCTGCTGAGCCTCGATGTATCCGTTCTGTGGCCGCCCCTTCGGCGTGATCAGCGTGAACGGACCACCCATTCCGGGATGCTCGGTTCGACTGAGGGGCATGATCTGGATAGACATCCCCCTCATCCGCCCCACATCCAGAAGCCGTTGAAGCTGTTCCCTGTGGACTTCCCAACCCCCCAGGGGCCGCAACAGAACACTCTCGTCGATGACCCAACTGAAGATCGCGCGTGGCCAGTTCGTCAGGATCTCCTGGCGAGCCAGCCTAGAGGCTACTCGCTGGTCGATGACATCCTCGGCCAGCAATGGCTGCCTCATCCCGTACACAGCACGCGCGTGCGCCTCGGTCTGAAGAAGTCCCGGAACCGCGAAGAGGCTGTACTCGTGGATCTCGACAGCCACAGGCTCCAGGGTGACGTAGCCCCTGAACCAGGCTGGGTAGCGCATTCGCGCCTTCTTGCGCGCATTTATCACGTCGTCCTTGGTGACGGCCAGCATGCCACCAGCATTGAAGAGCTTGTCCGTCGCCACCAGCAGTTCCGGCTGCGGCGTACGGGTACCACGCTCGACCGAGCCGATCAGCTGTTCTCCGTAGCCAACGTGCTCGCCGTACTCCTTCTGCGTCATCCCGGCCTGCTCCCGAAGGAGCTTGATCTGCTTGCCGATCGCCCGGAAGAAGTCCGAAACCTCCCCGAGGTCCTCCGGCGGTTCCGGCCGGATTTCATCATCGGAGTCGTTGTTGCGCTGCGCCATCGGGACCACCCCACTCAGCTGCATGAACAAAAGCTGTCCGCACCTACACAGGCACTCTCTGTACAGCCCGGGTGCATGGTCAGCGTATGTCCGTACCGGCACGCTTTGAGCCATGACGACGGAAATCCCCCTCCACAACCCCCGCAGTCACACCAGCCTCCTCCCCGCCACCCCCAAGGGCGCAGCCGTGGGCCGCCGCATCGCGAGACGTCAACTCACGCTCTGGGAACTCCACTCCGCTCACACGGAGTCCTTCCACTCCGCCCTCCTGATCGTCGCGGAGCTCGCCGCCAACGCGATCACGCACGGTCGCATTGCGGGGCGCGGGTTCGAACTTCACCTCTCCCTCACCACCCCCGTGCGCCGGGGCGTCACCACCCTCCGCATCGAGATCAGCGACCCCCGGGGCGAGCGCCTCCCCGTCCTCCCCACCACCCACCGCCCCGGTTCCCAGTCCGGGCGCGGCCTCACCCTCATCGACGCCCTCGCCGACCGCTGGGGCACCATCCCCCGCTTCCCCAACTCCAAGACCGTCTGGGCCGAACTCGACCTCGACCCCGTCACCCCCGATGCCCCCTGAACCCCGCCATAGTCACACCAGCGCGACCCTCTGCACCCTCCTCCCCCTCACCCTCCTCCTCGCGCTGCTCGCCTGGGTCCTCCCCCACACCCACCACCACGCCCCCAAGCCCCCACCTCCACCCCCAACCGCCACCGCAACTCCCTGACCACACAAGAGGAGTGGGAAGTCGGCCCCACCGACTTCCCACTCCTCACACACGTTCACACAAACCGGCCTCGTACGAGCGGTATACGGCCGCGCCGCAGACTACGAACCGAGACAGGCGTTGATCGCCCCGCTCGCCCCGGCGGGATTGGCAACGTCGCCGGGGACGGTTCCCACGAGACAAGCAATCGTCGCGGATGGATCGATGATGGCGCTCGCCGGTGACGCCGTCGCTCCGACGAATGCGGCGACTCCCAGCATGATGACAGCAATGCGACGCACGGGTGACACCTTTCGATAGACATAGTGTGTACACGCAGATTCCCCGTGCGATCCGCCTTCATGCAGCATGTCCCCCGTTCTGGCGTACGACTCCTCAGTGCGCTGAGCATCGAGCGGCAGTCCTCCTCAGCCGGACGCTCCACCACCGCGCAGCGCCGCTCCGGTCCGGTACAGCTCCACCAGCAGCGGGCGCAGTGCCTCGCCCCGCGCCGTCAGCCCGTACGAGGTCCGCACGGGGAAGCCGACCAGCCGCTCCCGTACCACCAACTCCCGCTCCTCCAGCGCCCGCAGGCGCTCGGCCAGCACCTTCGGGCTGAGGGTCGGCAGGCGGTCGCGCAGTTCGCCGTACGAGGCCGGGCCGTGCATCAACTCCCGCATCACCAGCGTGGTCCAGCGGCCGGCGATCGCGGCGAGCGCCACCTCCACGGGGCAGTCCGCCTCCGGGCGCGCGGTCCGGCCGCGCGCGTCCGGCACCAACTCCTCGTCCCAGGGCCGGAGCCGCCCGGACCCGTCGCTTTCCGTTTGGTGACCCACGCGGGACCCAACTTCACTACTCACATGACTCGCCACCCCGCCAGCCTCTCCCTGGCCACCGACCCCGCACAACACCCGGCCGTCTTCGCCGCCGCCTTCAACAGCGGGGACCCGGACGCCCTCGCCCGGGTCTACGAGCCCGGCGCCGTCTTCGTCCCCGCGCCCGGCCGCAGCACCACCGGGGACGAACTCACCCGCGCCAGCGCGGAGTTCCAGTCCCTCGGGCTGCCGATCACCGCCCGGCCCCGGCACGCGTACGTCGCGGACGACCTGGCGCTCCTCGTCGTCGACTGGACGATCGAGGGCACCACCCCCGACGGCACCAAGATCCACCTCACCGGCACCGCCACCGACGTCGCCCGGCGCGGGGAGGACGGGCGGTGGCGCTACGTGATCGACAACCCCTTCGGCACGGCCTGATACCGGTTCGGCAGGTACTCGACGACCAGCACCCTGTCCGTCCGGAACGCGTCGAGGTCCTCGCCGAACACCGCTTCGCCCTCGCGGACCTGGACGAACCTGAACGTCGCACAGGTGTCGTTGGCCGCGATGAGGAACCGCACCGGAGCCGGGGGGTCGAGTTCGGCGAAGAGCCCCCGCATCCCCATCGCGAGGGCGAACCCCTGGCGGAGGAGGACGCGTTGGGCGTCCTCCGAGACCTGGGGGACGCACTCGACGATCAGCCGGTCCACGGGGACGTAGTCCTCCAGGTGGAAGGAGTTGTGGGAGCTCTCCCACACGCTGAGGTTCTGGTAGTTCCCGGGAGCGTCCAGAGCACCGTTCGCCCCGCTCCCCCAACTGATCACCTCGCCCTGGCGGGTGATCCCCCTCGCCAGCAACTCGCGCAGCCCGTCGGACAGTCCCTCGGGCGGCATCAGCCCGGCCCCGTCGGCGAGCCCGAGCATCTCGACCGCGGCGTCGTTCATCGACAGCGTCAGCATGCGGCCCATACTCCCAACCGACCGCCGAACGCACCTCCGAGTTTCTCCCGCACCAATGACGTGCGCAGGAAGTCGGCCTGGCCGACTTCCTGCGCACACGGGGACGAACCTCAGTGGTCGCAGGTCGCGCCGTTGCCGTCGTCGTGGTTGGCGCCCGTGGAGAACTCGTGCGTGCCCGAGGTCAGGATCGTGCTGCACCCGTTGTACTCGGTGAACGAGAGCGCCGCGCGGAACGCCATCGGGTAGGCGTAGGTGCTCCCCTGGTCGTACTCCGGGACGTCGATCGACACGATGCCCGAGGTGACGAACTGGTAGCCCACGACGGGGCCGAAGGTGAGCCGGCCGGTGGAGTTGTGGCGCTCGTCGGCCAGGTAGATCGTGCCGCCGGCGATGAGCCCGCCGTTGCCGTTGAGATGGATCTCCGCGTAGACCTGGCGGCAGGACGGGATGTAGCCCATGTAGAGGACGCCGAGGCTGGTGTCCCCGATGGGCAGGCCGCCCCAGAGCTTCCGGTCCCAGATGTTCACCGGCGTGCCGAGCAGCAGGCGCCCACCGTCGTCGGCGGCGCACGAGTGCGCCTGTGCGCTCGCGCTCGTGGCCGGAGCGCCGATGGCGACGGCGATCGAGGAGACGGCGACGCCGAGGGCGGCGAGGGTGGTGCGCACGGTGCGACGGCGTCTGACGGGCTTTCCGGACGTTCCCATGTGATTGCTCCCTGTACCAGGACGGTTGGCCGCCGCGTGCCCCGCGGCCCGAGCATGGTCACGCCGGGGGTTCACCGGCCACCAGCTATTCGGTCCAGGGCCTCATGGTTGAACGTTTCTCCTGCGCCGGACGGCACTCGGGCGCCATCATCTGCTGTGCTCGAAATCAGCTTCGGGATGGCCGACCTGGCGCGGGTGCGCTTCGGCGTCTCCCCCATGGACCACCTGCTCAGCGGGGTCGCCGGCCCGGCGTACCACTGCGTGCGCGACTCGATCGGCCACGAGCGGTGGTGGCGCCAGGTCATGGCCCGCGCGCCGCAGCGGGCCGCGCCCCTGATCGAGCTGGTCAACGCGAGCCCCCTCGGCCCGCCCGACTTCCTGGCCCCCGCCGCCTCCGTCCCCGGGACCGGCCTCGGCGACGAACTCGACGCCCTCCTCGCCGTCGACGACGGCGACTTCCACCGGGCCATGGAGTTCTACGGCGACGGGCCCCGACTCCCGCGCCCCATCGCCGAACTGCGCGACGACCGGGACCGACGCCTCCGGCTGCTCACCGACGCCGCCTGGGCGCTGTACCGCGCCTGCCTCGCCCCCGACTGGCGCGACATCCGGCGTGCCCTGCGGGCGGACGTCGCCCACCGCGC
The DNA here is from genome assembly GCF_044767945.1 of Kitasatospora sp. NPDC101183. Taxonomy (NCBI): domain Bacteria; kingdom Bacillati; phylum Actinomycetota; class Actinomycetes; order Kitasatosporales; family Streptomycetaceae; genus Kitasatospora; species Kitasatospora sp. NPDC101183. The sequence goes on from NZ_JBIWOW010000002.1 coordinate 329,265, forward strand.
GCACGCCCTCGCCGAGTCGGGCACCGGCGCGATGCTCGCCGGGCTCCACCCGCGCCTGGCCTGGAGCGACGAGGGCCGCCTCCGCTGGGGGAGCCCGGAGTGGAACCTCACCCACCAACTGGACGGCAGCGGGCTGGAGTTGCGCCCCAACCTGTTCCTCCACGCCCCGACCGCGGCGCTCGCCGAGGGCCGCACGGCCGTCCTGCTGTACCCGAGCCGACAGCGGCCGGCCCGCCGCGCCGACGGGCTGGCCGGACTGATCGGCCCCGCCAGGGCCCGCGCGCTGCTGGCGATCGCTGAAGGCCCGTGCGGCACGGCGGAGTTGGCCGCGCGCATCGACGTCTCCCCGCCGACCGCCTCGGCCCACGCCACCGCCCTGCGCAACGCGGGCGCCGTCACCACCGAGCGCCTGGGCCGACAGGTCCGGCACAGCCTCACACCGCTGGGGCGCGACCTGCTGCGCGGCTAGGAGCGTGGGTCAGTAACCGGCAACCCGCCTTCGATTCGTGCGGGAGTGGACCACCGACGACACAGGTACTGAGTGCAATCGCGGCGTGCCGAGCGTAGCCTCGTCCGCATGTGTCTGATGGTGTGGATTGGAACCGAACAGCCCGTACCGCCAATCCTCTGCACTGCCGATCCCCACCTCGTGACCTGCTATTGCGAGGTCCGCGAGATTGCCACCGACGCGCCCGCTCGAGCGCGCTTCACTTCACCACATGTGACCTACGTTGGCTCACATGAGGGCTGTGGTTGCGGATTCAACAGCTCCCAGCTCGAGTGGGAGGGATTCGCCGACGTGGCCGATGCGATGGCGCTCATCGACGCGATGCGAGACGAGGAGCGCGAGGAGCTCCTCGCGCAGAAACACTCACGGGAATGCCTGGCGGCGCTGGTGTCCGCGGCCCTTCCGCACGGGAAGGTCGACATATACATGTGCTGGGCCGGAGATGAGGACGAACCGCCCGACCGCGTGGAGAGCATCGAGACGCGATGGCTGACGGAGCGCTTGACTCCGCTCCAAGAGCGAGTGAAGTACACGGTGCTCGGCTGAGTAGGAGGCGCCAAGAGTGTGGGCCGGCAACCGGCAACCCGCCTTCGATTCGTGATCATTCGTACGGAATGATGGCTGTATGCGTGGTGGGGATGGGCTGTTCGAGGTCGAGCCGGTCGAGAACAAGCAGCCGCAGGGCCGTGCGGCGGCGGCGGCGGACAAGCGGTTCCGGGCATTCGACCCGCACCAGGCCCTGCTGCTGCCGCCGTCACTGGACGACCGGCTGCCCGAGGGGCACCTGGCCGGGTTCGTCGCCGACCTGGTCGACGACGTGCTGGATCCGGGACCGGTCCTGGCCGACTACACCGAGAAGCGCGGCTTCCCGCCCTACGATCCGCGCCTGATGGTGCGCCTGCTGATCTGCGGCTACACCACCGGCGTCCACTCCTCGCGGGCCATCGAGCGCAAGTGCGTCGATGACATCGCGTTCCGGTTCCTGGCCGCCGACCAGGCCCCGGACTTCCGCTCGATCTCCCGCTTCCGGCGCCGCCGCCAGGGGCGTGCCGGCACCAGTGACGAGAGCGCGGTCACCGAGGCCGGGCACAAGGCCGCCGCGAAGGCCCGGCCCAAACCGAAGGCGCAGGCCAACTTCACCGACCCCGACTCCCGCATCATGAAGAACGGCGCCGGCGCCTACATCCAGGCATACAACGCGCAGGCCGTCGTCGACGAGGCCCACCAGGTCATCACCGCCGCCGACTTGACGACCAACGCCTCGGACACGCTGGACTACACCACGATGCTCGACCAGTCCCACGCGAACACCGGCATCCACCCGGGGCAGGCACTCCTTGACGCCGGGTACTGCTCCGAGACGAACCTTGAGGCCGCCAAGGATCGCCAACTCGCCTGCGGCACCGAAACGTTCATGGCTACCGGCCGCCTCGGCCACGACGAGCAGGTCCCGCCCGCACCGCGCGGACGGATTCCGGCGAACGCCACGCTGAAGGAACGCATGGCCCGCAAGCTGCGGACCAAACCCGGCAAAGCCGCCTACATCCGCCGCAAGGCCATCATCGAACCCGTCTTCGGCCAGATCATGACCTGTCAGAACGGCCGCCGGCTGATGCTCCGCGGCGAGGACGGCGCCCGGGCGGAGTGGCGACTACTGGCTGCCTGCCACAACCTCCGCAAGATCTTCCGACACGTCGGAACCGCCGGTCTCACCGCGGCGATCGGCTGACCGGGCGGGGCCAGCCCCGCCCCATCAGGCCACTTCCCGGGCCGACAGGACCCGAACCTCCCGCCCAGCAGACACACGCCGGGCGCCCACAACCGATCTCGCCGACCACGACCGCCCAGCCCCTTGCCCGTTACTGACCCACGCTCCTAGGTTCCGTCCAGGACCGGCCGGAACTCGTCGTCGAGGTCGCCTTCGACGGCCTCCGGCGCGGCCCCCGCCGCCCCGCCGGGCCCACCCTGCGGTTCGCCCGGGTGGGTGCGCCACGGGCCGGGCAGGAGCGCCGCCGAGGCCTGCACGGCGCCCCCCGTACGGGAGTTGGCCACCGCCGAAGCCCTGCGAGGCCGTCCGCGCGGCCGCGTCCGGCACCCCGTCCGGCGAAGGGCCGCCGATGGAAACGCATTACGCCGCACCGGGGTTCACGCAAAGAGACCGAATCAGCCAATCTCGATCCGGCCACCGTACCCCTCCGTAGGCGGACCAGCGGCGGCTAGGTTGACCGGGACATCGAGAGGCGGCCGCCGGGCAGCCGGTGCCGCCCTGGCGAAAGGTGCCCGACATGCAGGTGAGCGTCGACCGGGACCGCTGCTGCAGTTCCGGTATGTGCGTGACGAACGCCCCCGAGGTCTTCGACCAGGACGAGCGGGACAGTCTGGTGATGCTCCGTCAGACCGTCCTCCTGCCCGAGCAGTTCGACGTCGTCAGGCTCGCCGCCGAGCTCTGCCCGGGCCTGGCGATCACCGTCACCGGGGACGAGCCCGCGCGGACCGGGGCCTGACGGACCCCGCCACCGGCCCCGCAGGCCGCTGGGTACCTTCCTGGGCCTCCCTGCGCCCCCACGAGGACACCCGCGACATGAGGAGACCCCCGCCTTGACCACCGCACCCACCACCACACCCACCGCCGCCGTCCCGTTGCTGCCCGCCGCGCACTCCGGCGGCTGCCCGTTCGACCCGCCGCCCGCGTACCCCGAGGCCGCCGCCACCGGGCCGGTGACCAGGGCCGAACTGCCCGACGGGGACCTCTGCTGGCTGGTCACCGGCTTCGCCGAGGTCCGCACCGTGCTGTCCGACCGCCGGTTCAGCGCCGACATCCGCCACCCGTCCTTCCCCCTGCTGATCGCCGGCGCCCGCTCGCTGATCACCGACAACCCGGACTTCCTGCGGCTCGACGACCCCGAGCACGCCCGCCAGCGCCGCATGATCACCGGGGAGTTCCTGGTCAAGCGGGTGGAGACGCTGCGCCCGGAGATCCAGCGGATCGTGGACGGTGTGCTGGACCGGATGACCGAGGGCCGGACCACGGCCGACCTGGTCACCGACTTCGCGCTGCCGGTGCCCTCGCTGGCGATCTGCCTGCTGCTCGGCGTGCCGTACGAGGACCACGACCGCTTCCAGAGCCTGAGCCGCACGATGCTCGGCCGGGAGAGCACCGTGGAGCAGCTCCGGGAGGCCCAGGAGGAGGTCCGGGAGTACCTGCGCGACCTGACGGGCCGCAAGCGCGCACAGCCGGAGGACGACGCCCTCAGCCGGCTCGCGGCGCGGGACGACCTGACCCCGGACGACGTGGCCGGCATGGCGGTGCTGCTGCTGATCGCCGGGCACGAGACGACCGCGAGCATGATCGCGCTGTCGGTCGCGCTGCTGCTGGAGCACCCCGAGCAGATCCCCGCCCTGGCCGACCCGGCCACCCTGCCGGGCGCGGTGGAGGAGCTGCTGCGGCTGCTGACCATCGTGCACACCGGCCTGCCCCGGGTGGCCCTGGAGGACGTGGAGTTGGGCGGCGTCACCGTCCGGGCCGGGGAGGGCGTGATGGCGATGCTCTCCACCGCCAACCGGGACGAGACGGTGTTCGGCGGCGAGGCCCACCGGGCGACGGACGAGCTGGACGTGCACCGGGACGCCCGGCGGCAGCTGACGTTCGGCTTCGGCGTGCACCAGTGCCTGGGCCAGCCGCTGGCCCGCGCCGAACTCCAGATCGCCCTGGAGACGCTGTTCCGCCGGCTGCCGGGGCTGCGGCCGGCCGGCGAGCGCGAGTTCCGCACCGACTCGTTCATCTACGGGATGCGGTCGCTGCCCGTGACCTGGTGAGCGGGGCCCGATGACGGGAGCGGCCGCGGCGACGGTGCCGAGGTAGACGCATCCGCGCGGTGCCGCCCCGTGCCGCCCGCCGCCGCCCGCCGCCCGCCGCCCCGGCGTGACGACCGGGAGCGGCGGGCGGCACCGGCCGTCCGGCTCCTAGGCGGCGGGCTCCCTCGGGTTCATGGTGCAGAAGAACACCCGGCCGTGCGGGACGTCGAGGTAGAAGCTGCCGGTGTAGTGGCCCTTCGCCACCGAGCGGTCGAACTGCTCGGACCGCAGCCAGCCCGCGAGGTCGCCCGTCTCGGCCTTCAGCTCCTCCGGGACAGCGCAGGTGATCTGCGCGTTCGCCCAGTCGCTCTTCAGCGCCACCAGCGCCGCCATCGAGCTCCCGCCGAGCTTCGCGACCCCGGTGAATTCCTGGTCCGTCGGCCCGGGCACGTCCTGCCGGGTGTTCGTGCCGAGGACCTTGGTCGCCCAGGTCGTCTCCGTCACCTCGCCGAAGTACGGGAACAGTTTCCGCACCAGCGCCGTGTCGTGACCGACCGTCGCCTTCGGCTTCGGCTTCGCCGCGTCGGCACCACCGCCCCCACCGCCGTCGCATCCCGCCAAAGCCACCACGGCCCCCGCCGCGACCACCAGCGCAACCACCCTGCGCACCAGCACAGTGCCACCCCCATTCGTTCGACGACGATCCTGCCGCACACCCTGCTCCCCCGCCAACCGTGCACCGGATGGCGAAGGCCGTAGCCTCCGTCCGGCGCGATTGGGGAACAGGCGCGGTCTCCGGGCACTAGGGTGGCCTGAATACCTTGAATTTACGGGTACTTGACCATGCGTCACATGCTCCGAAGGAGTCCAGGGTGTCGACCGTCAACACGCGCCTCTCGCTCGGACTGCACCTCGTGGTGTTCCGCATCCTCCGGATGCGCCTGCTGCTGGCCGTCGTCGTCGCACTGGCCCTGTTCCGGGTGATCTCGGCGGAGCAGGCGCTCATCGCCGCGCTGGTGGTCGTGGTGGTCCTCGTCTCCGCGAGGAGGGTGGCGCTGAAGGCGATCACCCCGCGGGTCAAGGCCGTGTGCCAGATCCGGGTGGGCGAGCGGCACCTGCTCGCCTCCGCGGGCCGCCGGCCGGTGATCACGGTCAACGACCCGGACACGGGGAACGTGGTCGCCACCCTGATCGGGCACCGCTGGGGGGTGAACGCCCTGTGCGAGGTGGAGGTCGACGGCCGGCCCCTCCTGGCCTCCGGCGGGGACGACCGGACGGTGCGGCTGTGGGAGCCGGGCTCGGGCAGGCAGGTGTCCGTCCTCAAGGCGACGATGGCCGCCCTGCGCGGGGTGTGCCAGGTGCGGGTGGGCGACAGAGTGCTGCTGGCCGCCGGCGGGGACGACCAGGCGATCCGGCTGTGGGACCCGGCCTCGGGCGAGCTGGTCCGGGTCCTCTCGCCCCGCGCCGGCGGGGTCATGGCGGTGAGCACGGTGCACTCCGAGGGCGGGGAACTGCTCGCCACCGCCCACCTGGACAGGACGCTGCGACTGTGGGACCCGGCCACGGGCGAGCAGCTCCGGGTGCTGACGGGCCACCACGACGGCTGGCCGACGGCCCTGTGCCAGATACGGGCCGCCGACGAGATCCTGCTCGCCTCGGCCGACACCCACCAGAAGGTGCGGCTGTGGAACCCGGCCACCGGGGAGCAACTCCGCTCCATGGAGGACGACTTCGGCTCGCTGCACGCCCTGTGCCAGGTCGAGGTCGGCGAGCGGCACCTGCTGGCCTCCGCCGGCGACGGGCCGGGCGTCAAGCTCTGGGACCCGGCCACGGGCGAGCACGTGGGCACCGTGGGCGGCGTCGAGGGCTTCACGGGGTCGTTCGGCTGCGGCTGGGTGCAGGCCCTGTGCCAGATCGACGTCGGCGGTGAACTGCGGCTCGCCACCGGCGGGTACGACAAGACGGTGAACACCTGGCGCCTCACGGACCTGAGCGTGTCCTAGGCTTCGGACAGCCCATCGCCCGAAGCCTCCGAGGGACGACCCGTGCACCTGCCGGACGAGATCCACGCCGAGATCACGGAGCTGTGCCGCGAGGGCGACTCCCTCGCCGGGGCACGGGAGTTCGCCCAGGCCAAGGAGCGCTACGTCGCCGCCCTGCGCCTGCTGCCCGGCGACCCGCGCCAGTGGGCGGCCTCGACCTGGATCTACGCCGCCCTGGGCGACGTCCACTTCCGCACCGGCGTCCACGACCGGGCGCACAAGTGCTTCCACAACGCCGTCCAGTGCCCCGGCGGGCTCGGCAACCCGTACGTCCACCTCCGCCTCGGCCAGACCGCCCTCGAACTCGGCGACCGGGACCGGGCGGCGGACGAGCTGATGCGCGCCTACATGGGCGGCGGCGCGGAACTCTTCGCCGAGGACGACCCCCGGTACCTCGCCTTCCTGCGCACCCGCGCGGAACTGGACCCGGCGTGAGCGACGCCTGGCGGCTCGACCCCACCTTCGCCGTGTGCCGCGAACTGGCGGACGGCACACCGCCGTCCGCCTTCGCGGGCGGGCCGTACGACGTGCGGGCGGTGGTGGCCTCCCTCCGGACCGGGGCCAAGGACGGATTCCTGCTCGACGAGATCCCCTGGGAGCGCTTCCCGCACGGCGACCGGGTCGGGGAGGCCCTGCGGCTGCTGCACACCGGGGCCCTCCCCGTCGGGGCGGACGTGGTCGGCAGCCTGTGCGCCGACGACGCGCGGGCGGGCGCCGTGCTCGCCGTCCCGTTCCTGATCCGGATCGCCGCCGACCCCCGCCACCCCCACCGCTCCCTCGCGCTCGCCGAGGCCTCCGCCCCGGCCCGCGCCCGGTACGTCGGGCGGGCGTGCCGGGACACGCTGCTGCTCCACCGCTCCGACGGGCTCGATGACGCCGACGACGACGGATACGGGTACGAGGTGACCGGCTACCCCGCCGCCTGGTCCGTCGCCGCCGCCCGGGCCGCGATCACCGCCGACGCGGGCCTCCTGCTGCCCCTGCTCGGCGATCCCGCCCCGGCGAACCGCGTCAACGCCGCGTACGCACTGGCGACCGCCGCCGACCCCGACCGCACCCTCCGGGGCGCGTTCCTCGACCGGTTCGGCGCCGAGCCGGACCCGACCGTCCGCGCCGCCCTCGCGCTCGCCACCGCCGAGGCGACGCGGGCCCGTCCACACCCGGCCGCAACGGCGTGGCTGCGGGCGCTGTGGCAGGACGGGGCCGAGGCGCCCGAAGTCCGCCTCGCCGCCGCGATCGGCTGGCTCTGCGTGACCGACGAGCCCGCCCCCTCTCGCCTGCGCGACGCCGTCGACGCACTCGCCACCGAGGAGCGGGCCCGCGCGATGGACCGTGCGCTGCCCTGGATGTCCGCCGCGAGCTCCTCGCGGGAGACCGGGCTGCATCGCTGCGTCCGCGAGATCCTCCACCCCGAACTCCCCTCCCCGGAGCCACGCTTCGAGGACCCGTGGAGCGCACCCGCGCGTTGATCCGTGGCCGACCGCCCTCCCGCACGCACGGGCGCAGGTATGGGTCCGGTACGTGCGCGCGGCCGGTCGCCTCCCCCGTTGAGGGGAGGCGACCCGCTCTCCAGGGGGAGGCGGGGACGCGGCGACCGGGCGAGCCTGGAGGCATGATCACCGCCGCCTCGCCCGTCACCCCGCCCGCCGCCGCGCCCGCCGTTCCCCCGCCCCCGCGCTGGGCGGTGTGGGCCGCGCACGCCGCCGCGCTCACCACCGTGCCCTCCGGGCTGTGGCGGATCGCGCTCGGCTTCGGACTGCCCGTCGGGTACGGGGAGTCGGTGCTGCGCGAGCAGTTCGACATCCCCGGGACCGGCACCGTCTACGTGATCGCGCTCAGCCTCGTCTCCGAGGCGCTCGCCCTGCTCACCCTCGGGCTGGTGCGGCCCTGGGGCGAGGTGGTGCCGCGCTGGATCCCGCTCCTCGGCGGGCGGCAGGTGCGCCCGCTCGCCGCCGTCGTCCCGGCCGCGCTGGGGGCGGTGGCGCTCACCTGGCTCTGGGGCGCCGGCGGCGGGGTCCTCAGCTGGTGGAGCATCGAGCACCACCCGGCGTACGACGGGCCGTGGCTCGACATCATCGGCGTCTGCTACCTGCCGCTCCTCCTCTGGGGCCCGCTGCTCGGCCTCGTCACCGTCTCCTACTACCTGCGCCACCTGACCCGGAACTCCGTCGGCAGCGAGCCCAACTCCTCCAGCTCCCCGGCGAGTTCGGGTGCCTCCTCCTCCAGCCGGCCGCCATCCAGCAGCGGCGCGGAGCGGTAGATCTTGCGCAGCGAGAACGCCCACCCCGGGCCCTCGCCCCCGGCCTCGACCTCCAACTCGTGGGCCTCGTACCGGATTCGGCGGCTCTCCTCGGCCGTCCCCTCGCAGGCCTCGAGGGCGGACCACAGCTGCTGGTCCGTCATCCGCGCCACCTCCTCCGCCTTGGACTCCGGCTCCGCCAGCAGCCGTTCGGCCAGACGCCGCACCACCGAGACCGGGCCCACGTTGTCCCAGGAGGTGTGCAGCCGCGCCTCCGCGCCGACCAGCCCCACCAGCACCGCCGCGTCCGCGCGACCGGCCGACACCACGCCGTCCACCAGGCGCAGCCGCGACAGCAGCGCCGCCGGGTCGACGTCCAGCCGCCCGGCCGAACGGCCGCTGCGGGCATAGGAGTCGAGGTGGTCGAGGCTCATCAGGCCGGGGCGCCCGACGAGCGGGGAGGGGCCCTCCAGTACGCGCTCGACGTCTCCGGCGGCGATCCCGTGCCGGTCGAGGACGCCGCGGACCGGCTCGGCGCGCAGCAGTTCCAGGCCGATGGCGTGGTGGTCGAGGCCGCCGAGGCCCTCGAAGGTGTGGCTCAGCGGCAGGTGGCCGATGTCGTGCACCAGGGCGGCCACGCGCAGGAGTTCGTCCCCGGGGTGGAAGTGCGCGGCGAGCGCGAGCACGCCGAGCGTGTGCTCCAGCCGGGAGTACGACTGCAGGGTGCTGAGCGCCGAGGCGCCGCCGTGCGCGACGAAGTGCAGGCGCCGCAGCGGCGCGGTGCGCAGCAGTTCGGCCTCCACCGGGGCCAGCCGGACGGCGGTGCGCCACAGCGGGTCGGTGAACTCGGGGGTCAGGCCGAGCACGTTGCTCGGGACGGCCGTTCGCGTACCCATGAAAATCCCTTGCCTCTTCCTGTCGGACCGGCTGGCTTTCGCCTCGCCCCATGATCGTCGCCGTCCTACAGCCAGGGAGGTGTGCAGCAGATGCGCACGCGTGGTCAGTCCTCCAGCCCCGTCCGCCTGTCCCCCCTCCCCACGCTCCCCACGACGGAGACGCCTTGCCCACCATCCGCATCACCGCGCTGACCGACCCCGAGCGCAGCCCGTCCGCCCACCGCCTGGCCTGGCTGGCCTCCGACGGTGACGGTACGCCCGTCGGCTCGGCGTTCCTACGGCTTTTCACCGCCCCCGGCGTCCTCCCCCGCCACCGGGAGCGCGGGCTCGCCCTCTGGATGAAGGCCGCCGCCATCCTCCACGCCCGCCGCCGGCACCCGCAGGTGGGCGGCCTGCTCACGGACACGGCCGACACCAACCCGTACACGAGGAACGTCAACGACGCCCTGGGTTACGCGCCGACGCACGCGACGTACGAGTACCAGCTGGATCTCTAGACCGGGAGGGCTCCGGGCACCCGCCGTTCGTAGCGGCTGAGCAGCACGGTGGGTGTCCAGCTCCCCTCGACGTCGCCGCGGTGCTCGAAGCCCCGGGAGCGGTAGTAGGCGCGCAGGCGGGGGTTGTGGGAGACGCAGTCCAGCCGCAGGAACTCCGCCTGCCGCTCGGCCGCCTGCCCGGCCGCCCAGTCGAGGACGACGGCGCCGAGGCCGGACGCCCACCGGCGCACCGCCAGCCGGTGCACGTAGGCGGCGGTGCCGCCGAGGTCGGCCCACAGCCGGTCGGCCCAGTCCACGGTCACCGTCCCGGCCACCCGCCCGTCCGCACGGACCAGCCAGGTCTCGCCGCGGGCGACGGCCTCCCCGATCCACGCCTCCTCGAACCGCGGCGGCCACTGGCTGATCCCCTGACCGCCCAGCCACCCCGCCGCCTCGTCGAGCACCTCCAGCACCTCGCCGGTGCGGGCCGCCCCGACCCGCTCGAACGCCACGTCCGTGCCCCGCCAGTTCGCATCCACGGGGGCATCATCCCAGGCCCCCTGCGGCGCACTAGGGTGATCGTCATGACGTTCTCCGAGGCCTTCCTCCGCACCGCCGAGCACCACGCCGCCTGGGGCGTCGAGCAACTGGAGGCGCTGGGGCGGGTCCTGCCCGGCGGGCCGTGGACGGCCGACCTGGAGCAGTGCCGCTACGAGTCCGCCGGCCGGACGGTCCGGGTGGGGCTCCTCGGCACGTACGACCGGGCCGCGCGCTCCTGGCTCTGGGGCTGGGCCAATCCCGGGTTCCAGGGCGCCCCGGTGGTCGCCGCGAGCGCGCGGATCGCCGAGTTCGGACGCCTCCACGGCGTGCCCGAGCTGCGCGAGGCGGGCGTGGACCTCTCCGTCTTCGCCGACCCGGACCGGGCCGCCGAGTCCCTCGCCTTCGTCGGCATGGGCGTCCTCGGCGCCGCGGGCTACATCGGCCAGCCGGCCGGCCCCTCCACCCGCGTCTACTTCACCCCCGACGACCCCCAACTCCCCCACCCCGCCCTGGACCCCGTCACCCTCCCCCGCTTCCTCCTCACCGGCGCCGGCCTCTTCGGCCGCTCCCCGCGCGAGGTCGTCTCGGGCTACTTCGCCCACCACGGAGTCCCCGTCGCCCAGACCCCGGACAGCCTCTCCGCCCGCCTCCCGGGCGGCACCACCGCCGTGGTCGCCTTCGACCCGCTGGGCCGCATCGCCTCGATCAACGCGACCGCCACGGGCGCCTGAGCGCGCGCCCGAGCGCGACGAGCCCGCGGCCGCATCGGAGCGATGCGGCCGCGGCACGAACTCAACGTGGCGTCACGGAACGAAGCGGACGCCCCGAGCTGCCGAGCGGGGCTCGTACTCCCCCGGGTTGAGCGTGACGTTGACGGGCCCCTCGCAGTCCGGGTTGGGGTAGAGCTCGGCGTGGCGGTCCGTCTCGTTCGCCAGCGGCCCTTGCGCGTCGATGGCGTGGCAGACGTTGTCGCTCGGGTCGGTGAGCCGCACCACACCGTGCGGCGAGAGGTACCAGAACGTGCCGGTGGCGGCGAACGCCGTGGCCGGGGCCGTCAGCGCGAGCACGGCGGCACCCACGAAGGCACCGGTGCGCAGGAGGACGTTACGCTTCATTGCGATCACTCCCAGTAGTCGTCCAGGAGCTTCAGGCTATCTGCGGCGAGTACGAACCACCACGGCGTCCGATGGCACGCGGCAGCGCCCGAACTACCCGGCCACGCCCTCCGAACGAGCACCGGAATCCGACTCCACCGCCCCTCGCGCCTCCCGCACCCGGAGAGGCGAGAGGGAGACGGGGAGGAAGGCGACCGACAGCAGCCCCGCTCCGCACCACAGCGTGGCGTGGAGCGTCGTCAGCTCCCCGAGGAGCCCCGCCAGCGCCGCGCCGAGGGCGAGGGCGCCGGTGAGGAGGAAGCGGAAGGTGGCGTTCATGCGGCCCAGGAGGGCGTCGGGGGTGGCGTGTTGGCGCAGGCTCACGCCCAGGACGTTGTCGACGCCGGTCTTGGCCATGGCCAGCAGCCAGCCGGCGCCCGCGAGCCAGAGCCAAGGGCCCCGGGCGGCGAGGGGGACGAGGAGGGCGGCGGGGGCGAGGGCGGGGCCGAGGAGGGCGAGGGTGCGGCCGTGGCCGAGGCGCCGGGCGAGGGGGCGGGCGCAGCGGGCGCCGAGGAGGAGGCCGATGCCGCCCGCCGCCCAGAAGAGGCCCAACGCCCCTGCGGGGAGGTGGAGTTCGCGGATGAACAGCACCGGGAGCATGGTGTTGATGATCTGGGAGCCCAGGTTCCCCACCGCCGCCGTGAGCGCGAGGGCGCGCAGTTCGGGCTTGCCGAGGACGTGCCGCAGTCCCTCGCCGATCTGCGCCCCGAGCCGTACGTTCGCGCCCCCGACGGGCGGCGGCGGCGGTGTGCGGCGCAGCGCGGTGAGCCGCAGCGCGGAGGCCAGGTACCCCGCCGCCGCGCAGGCGACGGCGACCGGCGCGGTGAGCAGCTGGACGAGCGTCCCGCCCACGCCCCGGCCCGCGATGTTGCCGACGGCCATCAGGCTGACCAGCGCGGAGTTCGCCCGTACGAGCCCCTCGCGGCCGACGAGTTGGGGCAGCACGCTCTGCGAGCCGATGTCGAAGAAGACGGTCGCGCAGCCGTTCAGCAGCACGGTCGCGTACAGCTGGCCGAGCGTGAGGGTGCCGAGCCACCAGGCCGCCGGGACGGAGGCGAGCAGGGCCGCCCGGAGCAGGTCGGCGGCGATGAGCACCCGCCGGTGGCGCATCCGGTCCACCCAGGCTCCGGCGGGCAGGCCGATGAGGAGGAAGGCGGCGGTGCTCAGCGCGGAGAGCACCCCGACCTGCCCGGGCGTCGCGTCGAGGGCGGAGACGGCGATGAACGGGACGGCGATGTAGCCGACGTTGGTGCCGAGTTGGCTGAGGGTGGACGCCCCGAAGAGCGTACGGAAGTCGGCGCTGCGCCACGGGTTCACGCCGCCCTCCGACCGCTGCGCGTCAGCCCGACGCCCGCGAGCACCAGGACCGTGCCCGCCACCACGCGCATTCCGACCCGCTCTCCGAGGGCGACGGCGCCCAGCGCGACGGAGACCACCGGCAGCAGGTATCCGACGGCGGCGGCCGTGACGGGGCCCTCGTCGGCGATGATGCGGGAGTTGAGGTGGAAGGTCACCCCGGTCGCGAGGACTCCGAGGAGCACGACCGCTCCGAGCCCGGCGAACGTGGCGTCCTCCGGAGCGGACCCGCCCGCCGGGAGCGCGAGCGCGCCGATCCCCGTCGCGGCGAGGAGCTGCGCGGCCGACAGCGCCAGCGGCCCCGTCCCCCGCCCGATGAGGTGCCGGGCCATGTAGGCGAAGGCCGCCGCGTAGCTGACGGCGGCGGCGAGCAGCGCCGCCACGCCCCAGCCCGTCAGCCCGCCGCGCTGCCAGGGCGCGAGGATGGCGAGCGTCCCGGCGAAGCCGGTCAGCAGGCCCGCGAGCCGGGCCGGCCGCAGGCCGCGCTCCGCGCCGAGCGCGAGGCCGATGACGAGGGACCACAGCGGCGTGGTGGCGTTCAGCGCGCCCGCCACCCCCGAGTCGACCTGCTGCTCGCCGACGGCGAGCAGCAGGAACGGCAGCGTGTTGCAGAGCAGTGCGGCGACGACGAGGTGCCCCCAGGTCCGGCGGTCGCGCGGCAGCCGCTGCCCGGCGGAGCGGGCCAGGAGCAGCAGCGTCCCGGCCCCCAGCGCGCAGCGCAGGACGGTGATGTGGAGCGGGGAGAGGCCGCCGGCCAGCGCGAGTTTGATCCAGAGGAAGCCCGACCCCCAGAGCAGGGCGAGGACCGCCATCCGCAGCGGGGTTCCGCGTGAGCCGTTGTGCACCGTCCGCCTCCAAGATCGGTTCGTCCGTCCTCCGGTACGGTGCCGCGCCCGCCGGTCGTAAGACAAGCGAAAAGATCTGGACGGAGCGTTAAGCTGCTCTACATGCTCGATGTGCGTCGCATGCAGGTGCTCAGGGCCGTGGTCGCCAGCGGGTCGGTCACCGCGGCCGCGCGGAACCTCGGCTACACGCCCTCCGCCGTCAGCCAGCAGATGGCGGCGCTGGAGAAGGAGGCCGGGATCGGCCTGCTGGAGCGGACGGGCCGGGGCGTACGGCCCACGGAGGCCGGCCGGGTGCTCAGCGCGTACGCGGACGTCATCGGCCGGCACCTCGCCGAGGCGGAGACGGCGCTCGCCGAACTGCGGGCCGGGCGCACGGGCCGGCTGGCCGTCCGCTACTTCGCCACCGCGGGGGCCGCGGTGGTGGCCCCGGCGGTGGCGGCGCTGCGGCGGGAGCACCCGGGCGTGCAGGTCGAACTCCGGCTCGGCGAGGCGGAGGAGTCCCTGCTGGAGCTGCGGGAGGGCCGGGCGGACGTGGCCCTGATGATCCGGCCGACGGACGCGCCGCCCGTGGACGGCCTCCGGTTCACGCACCTGGCCGACGACCGGTACCTCGCCGTACTGCCCCGGGGCCACCGGCTCGCCGCGAAGCGGGAACTCGACCTGGCCGACCTCGCGGACCAGCCGTGGGTCGGCAGCGACCAGCCCGGCCCGTGCCTGGCCCCCGTCCTGGAGGCCTGCGGGGCGGCGGGGTTCAGCCCGGGCTTCGTCGTCGAGAGCGGGGACTACGCCACCGCCCAGGGCTTCGTCGCGGCCGGGCTCGGGGTGGCCCTGATCCCCGAGCTGGGGCTGGGCAGCCGCCACCCGGGCGTGGTCGTGCGCAGGGTCCTCCGCCCGGAGCCGGTGCGGGCGATCCAGGCCGTGGTGCGCGAGCCCCTGCCCGCCCGGCCCGCGCTGCGCTCGCTGCTGGACGCGCTCGGGGACGCGGCCGCCGGGCGAACTCCCCGGGGCGCGTCGCCCGACACTCCCTAGGCCCTCTCTTTCGGATCTTGCCGGGCGCACGACGCCGGGCATCCCGCCTGGACGCACCGGCGAATCGTCCAAGTACGACCCAGTACGAGCACGATCCGCCGGCACGCCCAGCCGGGCGCCCAACGCCGCGCGCTGATCCGCCAAGATCCGAAAGAGAGGGCCTAGCCCTGCTCGGCCGTCCACTCCTCGTGCTGGGCGCAGGCGCGGCGCCAGAGCTCCGCGCGCTCGGCGTCGGTGATGCCCTCCTGGGAGATCCGGAAGACGTCGGCGAGGACCTCCTCGAACTCCTCCGCCGAGTCGATGACCCGATCCTCCGTCCCGGCCGCTTCGATCCGGCGCAGGAGGCGGCTGCGCAGGAGGAACATGCCCTTGGCGTCGCTGAGTTGGGCGGTGAGGGTCCGGACGAAGCCCGACTCGGGGGAGGTGGAGAGCCGGTGGTGCGTGGCGGCGAAGGAGGACAGCTCCACCGGCTCGGGCGCGAAGTCGACGGCCGTGAACGGGCCTTGGGGGTCATGGCGGAAGCGCCAGCCGCCCGGGGCCACCTCGGAGGGCTCCAGCGTGACGGTGAACGGCCCCTGGGCGTACGTGCCTTTGCGAAGCGGGACGGGCTCGTACAGGCCCCCGGCGAGGGCCACGTCGGCCATCCAGACCTCGCCGTCGAGGCGGACGGTGAGCCCGAGGTGCTCACCGCCGAGGTTCGGCTCGTCCTGCGGGGTGCCCTGGACGCCCGCCGTGTGGAGGGTGACTTCGTAGCCGAGGGCGTCCAGCAGCGCGGCGAACGCCCCGTTGAGGTGGAAGCAGTACCCGCCGCGCCCCCGCACGATCCGGTCGACGCACTCCGCCGGGTCGAGCGTGGTCGGCCGGCCCAGGTGGATGTCGAGGTTCTCGTACGGGACGCGCTCCACCGCCGCCCGGTGCAGCGCCCACAACGCCTCGGCACTCGGCGCCCCCGGCCGCTCCACGCCCAGCACGGCCAGGTACCCGTCGACGTCGATCATCCCCCTACCCTAGGCACCAACTCGCCCGCCCGCTCAGGGTTTCAGCAGCCCCCAGTACAGCGCCCAGGGCACGAAGGCCGCCCCGGAAGCGGCGAGCAGCAGGACCCGGCGCGCCCGGTGGCCGCGCAGGACGGCGAGGCCCGTGCACACGAGGGCCGCCACGGAGGCGAGTTGGAGCAGCAGCCACACCACCGGCCGGCCGAGCAGCACGGGCCCCGGCAGGCTGCCGGCCGTCAGCACCATGAAGAGCAGGTACGTCATGGACCCGAGCACCGCGAACGCCCCCGCCGACGCCGCCCAGCACGCGAGCCGTGGCAGGTCGGCGGGCCGGGGGTGGCGGCGCAGGCGGCGCAGCGCTCCGCCGAGCAGGTAGCCCCCGAAGCCGGCCAGACAGAACAAGGACAGGCAGGCCTGGAGCCACGGCCGCTCGTACCAGCCGAGCGGCGCCAGGGCGTGGCTCTCCACACCCTGCGCAGGCGGCGCGTCCACGCTGACCGGCGGCAGGCCGTCTGCCAGCTGCCCGATCCAGGCCGCCTCGTGGTCCGCGTAGTCGGCGGGCAGGGCGGTCGGCCGGTCGAAGCCGTCGTCGAAGGTGCGCTGGAGGTTGTGCCGCACGCCGGGGACGGTGCGGATGGTGAAGTGCCGGTTGCCGCCGTCCTCCAGCGCCTGCCGGACGATCCGCTCGCTCTCCGCCGGGGCCGCCTCGCGGTCCAGCGCGCCCCACTCGGCGAGCACGGGCTGGCGCACCCTCCGCCAGGCCGGGACGGGGTCGTAGTCCGCCTCGGCGAACAGTCCGGCCCCGGCGAGCTGCCGGATCGCGGTGACCTGCATGGCCTCCGTCAGTGAGCCGGACACCCCGGCGTGACGCAGGAACTCCCCGTACGCCCACGCCTGTTGACGGGCCGGGGTGAGGCCGACGGCGCCCGCGGTGATCACGTACGCCACGTCGTCGGAGCGCCCGGCGGCCAGCGACACCGCCCACGCACCCTCGGAGAGCCCCCACAGCCCAACCCGGCCCGGGTCCGCCTCGGGGCGGGTCCGCAGCAACCGGACGGCGGCGAGCGCGTCCTCGGCCAGTTGTCCGAAGTCGCGGTGGGTGGTGGAGTACCCGTCCGTGCGCTTGTCGTAGATCAGCGTCGGGATTCCGTGCCGGGCGTACGCCTCGGCGCCGGGCCGCAGTTCGGCGGTGGTGACGGGGCCGGCTCCGCCGACCATCACCAGCGCGGGGCGGTGGGCGGCGCCGCGCGGGGCGATCAACTCGCCGTGCAGGGTGGTGCCGTCGGCGCCGGTGAAGGACACAGGGGTCGCGACCGGCGCATCGTCCGCCCAGGCGCTCAGCGGCACGAGCATCGCCAGCAGAACCCCCAACAGGCCCGCCCACACCGCGCGTTGAGATCTTGCCCGCATTGCTCCCCCACCCCGTGACGATCGTGCTCCTCAGGCCCCACAGCCTTCCGGAGCGGTCGCCGGGGCGGGATGGGGGCGCCTCCCGGATCGCCGAGGGGGTTAACCCCCGCCCATCGCTCGCCCGCCTCACACCGCCGCGCCCGGCGCGGCCACCGCCGTGGGCGGGGTGGTGGCCCCGGCCGTGGTGCCCAGGGTGCGCTCGACCTTGGCGACGGCCGTGCGGTAGTACATCGAGGCCGCCTGCGAGGAGGAGCCGTCGCGCTGGAAGAAGCCGAAGACCATGCCGACCGTGCCGAAGCGCTCCAGCCCGATGTAGGCGTTGAGCTGCACGCCGCCGAGCGTGCCGTCGAGGCGGACGGCGGGGGCGTCCGGGCGGTCGCCGAGGGTGACGGGGCTGACGTTGAACGTCGTCTCGTCGGGGGTCCCGGCGTCGAAGGTCACCGTCTTGCAGGCCTTGAACGCGTCGGCGGCCTTGGCGAAGTCGGCGGTCACCTGGTTCAGGTCCCCCGCCGTGAGGGACTGCGACACCATCGGGTTGTCGTCCTGCCCGTCGAGTTCCGTCTCGGCGTGCGGGACGGTCGAAGGCGGCGGTGTGGCATGGGAGTTGAGCAGCGCGGACAGCGCGTCGCAGCCGCTCACCGGGCTCGGGTTGCCGCCCGGGCCGGGGCTCGGCGTGGAGGGCACCTCGGTGAAGCCGGACTGCGGCCCGAGGTCGTTCGCGGTGAGCAGCGCTGCCTTCAGCTGGTCCGTGGACGGGAGTTGGTCCGCCGGGGCCGCCGGGGCGAAGGAGGGCGAGGCGGAAGCGAGTTGGGCCGGGCCCAGGGCGACCGCCGCGCACAGGGCGGCGGCGGTGAGGGCGGAGACAGGCCTCGGGAGGGACATGCGGGGCCCCCGGTCGAGAGTTCGGGCAGGGACAGCCACCAGTGTCCCACCGGGGCCTGCCGGGGGCGCGCGGGCGGGGATCGCCGCAGGTCAGGGCGATCCCCGCCGCACCTCACAGGGCGGCGGCCAGCTCCGTCCCCTGCTTCACGGCCCGCTTGGCGTCCAGCTCCGCCGCGACGTCCGCCCCGCCGATCAGGTGCGCCTCGATGCCGCGCTCGCGCAGCGCCTCGTACAGGTCCCGGCGCGGCTCCTGCCCCGTGCACAGCACCACGGTGTCGACGGGCAGCAGCTGCCGCTCGCCGTCCACGGTGAAGTGCAGTCCGGCGTCGTCGATCAGGTCGTAGGTCGCGCCGGCGACCATCACCACGCCCCGGTGCTTGAGTTCGGTGCGGTGGATCCAGCCGGTGGTCTTGCCGAGCCGGGCGCCGACCTTGCCGGTCTTGCGCTGCAGCAGGTGGACGCGACGGGGCGGGGTCGGGCGCTCGGGCGCACGCAGTCCGCCGCGCTCGCGGTACTCGGCGTCGATGCCCCACTTCGCCTGGAACACGGGCGGGTTGAGGCTGGCCCCGTCGCCGGAGTCGGTCAGGTACTCGGCGACGTCGAAGCCGATGCCACCCGCGCCGAGGATCGCGACGCTCTCGCCGACGGGCGCGCCGTCGCGCAGCACGTCGAGGTAGCCGAGCACCTTGGGGTGGTCGAGCCCCGGGATGTCGGCGGGGGTCCGGGGCGTGACGCCGGTGGCGAGGACGATCTCGTCGAAGTCCTCCCCCGCCAGCTGCTCGGCGTCGACGAGGGCGCCGAGGCGCTGGGTGACGCCCAACTCGGCCAGCCGGGTGCGGAAGTAGCGCAGGGTCTCGTCGAACTCCTCCTTGCCGGGGACGAGTCGGGCGATGTTGAGCTGGCCGCCGATGGTCTCGGCCGCGTCGAACAGTGTGACCTCGTGGCCGCGCTCGGCGGCGGAGACGGCGAAGGCGAGACCGGCCGGGCCCGCCCCGACCACGCCGATGCGCTTCTTCAACTGGGTGGGCGAGAGCACGAGTTCGGTCTCGTGGCAGGCGCGCGGGTTCACCAGGCAGGAGGTGATCTTGAGGTTGAAGGTGTGGTCCAGGCAGGCCTGGTTGCAGCCGATGCAGGTGTTGATGGCGTCGGCGCGGCCCTCCCGGGCCTTGGCGACGAACGCGGAGTCCGCGAGCAGCGGGCGGGCCATCGACACCAGGTCCGCACAGCCGTCGGCGAGCAACTGCTCGGCGATCTCGGGGGTGTTGATGCGGTTGGTGGTGACCAGCGGGATGCCGACCTCGCCCATCACGCGCTTGGTGACCCAGCCGAAGGCGCCGCGCGGCACGGAGGTGGCGATGGTGGGGATGCGGGCCTCGTGCCAGCCGATGCCGGTGTTGATGACGGTCGCGCCAGCCGCCTCCACGGCCTTGGCGAGCCGCACCACCTCCTCCAGGGTGGAGCCGCCGGGTACCAGGTCGAGCATGGAGAGGCGGTAGACGATGATGAAGTCCTCGCCGACGCGCTCGCGCACCCGCCGGACGATCTCCACGGGGAAGCGCATCCGGTTCTCGTACGGGCCGCCCCACTCGTCCTCGCGCCGGTTGGTCGCGGCGACGACGAACTCGTTGACCAGGTACCCCTCGGAGCCCATGATCTCGACGCCGTCGTAGCCGGCCAGGCGGGCGAGTTCGGCGCAGCGGGCGAAGTCCTCGATCGTCTGCTCGACCTGCTCGGCGGTGAGCTCGTTGGGGACGAACGGGCTGATAGGCGCCTGGAGCGGGCTGGGGGCGACGAGGCCGGGGTGGTAGGCGTAGCGGCCGAAGTGCAGGATCTGCAGGGCGATCTTCCCGCCCTCGGCGTGCACGGCCTCGGTGACGACGCGGTGCTTCGCCGCCTCCTCCTCGGTGGTGAGCATGGCGCCGCCGTCCCAGGGGCGGCCGGCCTCGTTGGGGGCGATGCCGCCGGTGACGATCAGGCCGACGCCGCCCCGGGCGCGCTCGGCGTAGAAGGCGGCCATGCGGTCGTAGCCGCCGGGGGCCTCCTCCAGGCCGACGTGCATGGAGCCCATGACGACCCGGTTGGGCAGGGTGGTGAAGCCGAGGTCGAGCGGGCTGAGCAGGTGCGGGTACGGGCCGGGCTCGGGGGTCATCGGCGTCTCCTGCGTGCGTGCGTCTCCGGGGTGGTTGTTACCGAAGGGTAGGGGACGGCCTCGAGGCTATGCAACTAGTTGCATAGCCTCGTCCGGCGAACCGATCGGGGGCAAGGAAGGGCAGGAAAAAGCCCCGGCCCCGTGCGGGGACCGGGGCTCACGCCGCAGTCGGCCTCAGACGTTCACGCCGTAGTCCGTCGCGATGCCGCGCAGGCCGGAGGCATAGCCCTGGCCTATGGCGCGGAACTTCCACTCGGCGCCGTTGCGGTACAGCTCGCCGAAGACCATCGCCGTCTCGGTCGAGGCGTCCTCGGTGAGGTCGTAGCGGGCCAGCTCCTGGCCGTTGGCCTGGTTCAGGATGCGGATGAACGCGTTGCGGACCTGGCCGAAGTTCTGCAGGCGGGCGTCCGCGTCGTAGATCGACACCGGGAAGACCACCTTGGCCACGTCGGCCGGCACGCGGGAGAGGTCGACCTTGATCTGCTCGTCGTCGCCGTCGCCGCCACCGGTCAGGTTGTCGCCGCTGTGCTCGACCGAGCCCTCGGGGCTGCGCAGGTTGTTGAAGAAGACGAAGTGCTGGTCCGAGACCACCTTGCCGAGCGCGTTGCACAGCAGCGCACTCGCGTCCAGGTCGTAGTCGGCCCCGGTGGTCGTGCGAACGTCCCAGCCGAGCCCCACGATCACGGCGCTCAGACCGGGCGCCTCCTTGCTCAGCGAGACGTTGCCGCCCTTGGCCAGCGAAACTCCCACAATGCCCTCCTCGGATCTCCCTGCGAACGAATCTACAACACTGTAGAGATCTCCAGAATCCGCCTGCGGGCGGGCTCCCCCCGGGTATTTTTCAGGGCCGACCCCGGGAACCGCCACCCCCCGGACGACGTCCGTCCGCCGCGCCGCGCCGGGGAAGGCCGCCCGACCTAGACTGACGGTGATCCTCACGGCGCCCCGGCGGGAGGCCCCCATGCGCAGGCGGTACAGCTTCCACCTCGACGAGAACGGGCACTCCGTCACCGTCAACGTCCGCTCCGGCACGGTGATCACGGAGACGGAGCTGCTGGTGGACGGCAAGGAGTGCGCCTTCCACCGCGTGCACGGCCACGGCGTCTATCCGCTGCTGCTGACCGGCCAGCTGGCCGAGGAGCCGCCCACCCCGCTCGCCGTCCGGCTGGAGCGCACGGGCGAAGCCGAGCACCCGCTGACCTGCACCCTCGAACTCGGGGGCCGCGACCACCCGATGCCGGAGCGCACGGCGCGCTGATCGCCACCTTTGCCCGTGAATGTCACGGAACCGTACAATCCGATCACGTGAACTCCAGTACCGAAGAACCCGCCGACACCTTCGCCGAGTTGTTGCGCGAGGCCATGACCGGCGCCGAGCGCTTCGGCCACCGCCAGCACGTGCGCCTCACCTGGCTCGCCGTACGCCAGTGCGGGCCCGACGGCGCGCTCGACCTCATCGCCGAGGGCATCCGCCGCACCGCCACGGCCGCAGGGGCGCCGCAGAAGTTCCACGTGACCATGACCCGGGCCTGGGTCCGGCTGGTCGCCCGGCACGCCGACGAGGCCGACGACTTCGACGACTTCGCGGCCCTGCACCCCGAACTGCTCGACAAGGACCTGCTCTCCCGGCACTACCGACCCGGGACGCTCACCGACGAGCGGGCCCGCACCGGCTGGGTCGAGCCGGACCTCACGCCGCTGCCCTGATCCACCGCCTCCCGAGGGGCGCCTCCGGGCGCCCCTTCTCCTTCCCCGGACTGCCGGCAATCCAGTGTGTGCGGCGCCGGGCCCCTCTCCCCTCTCACGCCTCCGTCAGCTCGCCGACGATCTCCTCCACCGCCTTGCGGGCCCGGTCGGCGTCCTCGCGCACGAGCCCGAGGCGCGTACGGCGGTCCAGGACGTCGGAGGCGTCCAGGGCACCCTCGTGGGTGACGGCGTAGACGATCTCGGCCCGGGTGACGTCCAGCCCCTCGGCGATCGGCTCCAACTCCCCCGCCGCCAGCACCTCGTGGGCCAGCCCGCCGTGCCGGGCGAGCAGCGAGGCGGGCAGGCCGCTCGCCTCCACCGGGCGGCTGTCCCGGTGCCCCGGGGCCCCGATCAGCGGCAGCCGGGCCGTCCAGCAGGCGCGCCCCGGCAGGCCGCGCAGGCCCACGGCCTTGTCGACGGCGTCCTGGGCCATCCGCCGGTAGGTGGTGAGCTTGCCGCCGACGACGGTGATCACCCCGTTCGGGGACTCCAGCACCGCGTGCTCGCGGGAGATGTCGGCGGTGTTCCCGCCACCGGTGTCGATCAGCGGGCGCAGCCCCGCGTACGCGCCGCGTACGTCCGCGCGGGTCAGGGCGGTGGCCAGGGCGGCGTTGACGGTGTCCAGCAGGAAGGTCAACTCGCCGTCGCTGGGCTGCGGTTCGTCCGGGACGGGCCCGGGCGCGTCCTCGTCGGTGAGCCCGATGGCGACGCGGCCGAGCTGCTGCGGCAGCGCGAACACGAACCGGCTGATCGAGCCCGGCACCGGCACGGTGAGCGCGGCCGTCGGGTGGCCGAGGGCGGCGGCGTCCACCAGTAGGTGGGTGCCCCGGCTGGGCCGCAGCCTGATCGAGGGATCGACCTGGTCCGCCCAGACGCCGGTGGCGTTGATCACGGCGCCCGCCCGGATCTCCAGGCCCTCCCCGGTGAGGGTGTCCACCAGGCGGGCGCCGGTGCCGGTGACCTCCTCGGCGCGGACCCTGGTCAGCACGGTGGCGCCGTACTGCGCGGCCGTACGGGCCAGGGCGACCACCAGCCGTGCGTCGTCCACGAGTTGGCCGTCGTGTGCGACCAGCGCGCCGCGCAGGCCCTCCGTCCGTACGCCCGGGACGAGCCGGCGGGTGCGGTCCGCGTCGATGCGGCGCACCCGGGGCAGCACGGCGGCCGGCGTACCGGCGGTGCGGCGCAGCACGTCCCCCGCGTGGAAGCCGGCCCGGATCAGGGCCGCCTGCCCGGCGCCAACCAAGTCCGGGAGCAGCGGCACGAGTTGGGGCATGGCCCGGGTCAGGTGCGGGGCGGTGCGGGTCATCAGCACGCCGCGCTCGACCGCGCTCTCCCGGGCGACGGCAAGGCGCCCGGTCGCGAGGTAGCGCAGGCCGCCGTGGACGAGCTTGGAACTCCAGCGGCTCGTCCCGAAGGCGAGGTCGCGCGACTCGACGAGGACGGTGCGCAGCCCGCGCGAGGCCGCGTCCAGGGCGACCCCGGCGCCGGTGACGCCACCCCCGATCACCAGCAGGTCGATGCGCGGGTCGGCGGCGAGGGCGTCGAGGTCGCAGCGGCGGCGCTGCGCGTCGAGTCGGCCGGTCCCGGCGTGGGGGTTGCCCGTGGGCGTCATGGCGCGAGGTATCCGTTCAGTGCTCGGGCCAGTTCGCGGCGCCAGGCGGCCTCGGGGAGCAGGGAGGCGACCATGCGGTGCGACTGGACGGTGGACTGGGCTATCAGCAGGACCATGGCGGCCAGTTCGACGGGCTCTCCGGCCCGGATCGAGCCGTGCGCCTGGCCCTGCTCGATGCCGGCGCGCAGGGCCTCCAGCAGGCCGCGCTGGCTGGTGCCGAGCCGCTCGACGACGTACTCGAGCAGCAGGTCGGAGTCGTCGGAGTGCAGCAGGGCGCCGAGCACCGGGTGGTCGCGCAGGCGGACGGCGACCTCGACGATGCCCTCGACGAAGGTCTCGCGGTCGGCGTAGGCCAGCACGGCGCCGCCCTGGATGGTGGCCAGGATCTCCCGGGTGAGCAGCGCGCCGATCACCGCCTTCACGTCCGGCCAGCGGCGGTAGACGGTCGGGCGGCTGACCCCGGCGCGGCGGGCGATCTCGGCCAGCTGGGTACGGCGCACGCCGAGGTGGACGACCAGGTCGGCGGCGGCGTCCAGGATGGCGTCGTCGGTGCTGCGGGGCTCGCCCATGAGAGAGGACTCGACGTTACTACTTGACATGATGTGTGAAACTGTAACGCATGGCACCAGAGACGCAAGCAGGACCTGGCGGCGCCGCGCTGCCGCTCCCCCCGATGAAGTGGAACGCCTGGGGCGACCCGGCGCAGGCCAAGGAGCTGTCCGCCGAGGTCAAGGGGCTGCTCGCCGCCGCCCTCGGTGTCACCGGCGACGCCGCCCCCGGCCCCGAGGCCGACGAGGCCGTCCTCACCCCCTCCCGGATCGACGCCGAGGACCTCGAAGCGCTCGCCCGGGCCGTCGGCAAGGAGCACGTCAGCGCCGCCGACGCCGACCGCCTGCCCCGCGCCGGCGGCAAGTCCACCCCCGACCTGCTGCGCCGCCGCGCCCGCGCCGCCCAGGACGCGCCCGACGCCGTCGCGCTGCCCGGCAGCGAGGAGGAGATCGCCGCCGTCCTCGCCCTGTGCGCCGAACGCCGCATCGCCGTCGTCCCCTTCGGCGGCGGCACCAGCGTCGTCGGCGGCCTCGACCCCGAGCGCGGCGGCCTCCGGGCCGTCCTCTCCCTCGACCTGCGCCGCCTCGACCGGCTGCACAGCCTCGACGAGACCTCCGGCGAGGCCGTCCTCGGCGCCGGCCTCACCGGCCCGGCGGCGGAGGCGCTGCTCGCCGAACGCGGCTGGGAGCTCGGCCACTACCCGCAGAGCTTCCGCTACGCCACCATCGGCGGATTCGCCGCCACCCGCTCCTCCGGCCAGGACTCCGCCGGGTACGGGCGCTTCGACGAGATGGTGCGCGGCCTGCGCGTCGTCACCCCCGTCGGCGTCCTCGACCTCGGCCGCGCCCCCGCCTCCGCCGCCGGCCCCGACCTGCGCCAGCTCTTCCTCGGCTCCGAAGGCACCCTCGGCGTCATCACCGCCGTACGCCTGCGCGTCCACCCGCTGCCCGCCGTCAAGGCGTACGAGGCGTGGAGCTTCCCCGACTTCACCACCGGGACGGACGCGCTGCGCGCCGTCGAGCAGCAGGGCACCGGGCCGACCGTCATCCGGCTCTCCGACGAGGCCGAGACCATGGTCAACCTCGCCATGACCGAGAAGATCGGCGGCACCCCCGCCGTCAGCGGCTGCCTCGCCGTCACCGTCTTCGAAGGCACCGCCGAACAGGTCGCGGCCCGCTCCGAACTCACCCGTGCGGTGCTCCTCGCCGCCGGCGGCACCTCCCTCGGCGAGGCCCCGGCCCGCGCCTGGGAACACGGACGCTTCAACGCCCCGTACCTGCGCGACTCCCTGCTCGACGCGGGCGCGCTCTGCGAGACCCTGGAGACGGCCGCCAACTGGAGCGGGCTCGCGGGCCTGCGCTTCGCCGTCACGGCCGCCCTCACCGAGGCCCTGCCCGGCGCGCTCGTGCTCTGCCACGTCTCGCACGTCTACCCGACCGGCGCCTCCCTCTACTTCACCGTCGTCGCCGCCCTCGGCGAGGAGCCGCTGGAGCGGTGGGCCGCCGCCAAGCGGGCCGCCTGCGACGCGATCGTGCGCTCCGGCGGCACCATCAGCCACCACCACGCCGTCGGCGCCGACCACCGGCCCTGGATGACCGACGAGATCGGCGACCTCGGCGTGCGCGTCCTGCGCGCCGTCAAGGCCGAACTCGACCCGGCGGGCATCCTCAACCCGGGCAAGCTGATCCCGTGACGGGACCTGCCCAACGGGTGGCCGTCCTCACCAACCCGGCGGCCGGGGCCGGCCACGCCGGCCCCGCCGCCGAGCGGGCCGCCGCCCGGCTGCGGGCCCTCGGCCTCCAGGTCGACGCGCACGCCGGACGCGACGCGGCGGACGCCGGGCGGCTCGTCCGCGAAGCCGTGGCGGGCGGGGTCGACGCCGTCGCCGTCGTCGGCGGGGACGGCATGATCAACCTCGCCGTCCAGGAACTCGCCGGCACCGCCGTCCCCCTCGGCGTCATACCGGCGGGCACCGGCAACGACCACGCCCGCGAGTACGGCCTGCCCCTCGGCTCCCCCGAGGCCGCCGCCGACGTCGTCGCGGCCGGCCGCACGCGCACCGTCGACCTCGGCAGCATCACCGGCCCCGACGGCGCCGTGCGCTACTTCGGCTCGGTGCTCGCCACCGGGTTCGACTCCCTCGTCAGCGACCGCACCAACCGCCTGCGCTGGCCGCGCGGCCGGATGCGCTACAACCTCGCCATCCTCATCGAGTTCGCCAACCTGCGCCCCCTCCCCTTCCGCCTCACCCTCGCCGACGGCACCGTCATCGACCGCGACCTCACCCTCGCCGCCGTCGGCAACACCCGCAGCTACGGCGGCGGCATGCTCATGTGCCCGGGCGCCCTCCCCGACGACGGCCTCCTCGACCTCACCCTCGTCGCCGCCATGCCCCGCCTCCGCATCGCCCGCTTCTTCCCCACCCTCTTCAAGGGCACCCACATCCACCACCCCGAGGTCACCACGCTGCGCACCCCGTCCCTGCGCATCGAGTCCCCCGGCATCACCGCCTACGCGGACGGCGAGTTCATCGCCGCCCTCCCGGTGGAGGTGAAGGTCGAACGGCAGGCCCTGAGGCTCCTGGTGCCGTGAACGCAGGCAGACCGACGGACCACCGGTGTACGGTCCCGGCATGGCCGATGTGACGATCAAGGTCCCCCGCGAGACGCACGACCGGCTGGCCGCCCTCGCGGCGGCCGCCGGCACCACGATCGGCGCCCAGGTGGCCCTGCCGGCGGCGGCGTACCCCACCGCCGAGCAGATCACGAAACGCGTCGCCGAGGGCCGCCGCCTGCTGCGGGAGCACTGCGGGATGACCCTCACCGACACGGAGCTGGACGAGGGCCCCGACCTGCTGCAGCGCGTCTACGCCATCGCCGCAACGGATGCCCGCGCCAGGCTCACTCCGAGGCACAGCATGTGATCGCCCGGAACTGCTGTGCCGACCGCTAGAGATGCGCCCTGAACTGGCGGGCGGGGTGGCCCGGTTCGGCGGCTGTCGCGGCGGGTTGGGGCTCCGTGAGCCGCTCGCGCTCAGGGTTCTACAGCTCCAGGCCGCAGGGCGGGGTGCCGTCGCTCACGAGTTCTCCGAATCCTCCGAGCCGTTCAGGTCCTCGGGGGTGAGGCGGCGCCAGGCGACCTCGTCGTGCCAGGCGGGCTCGCCGGAGATCCAGCCCCAGAGCAGTTCCTCCGCCCGCTCGCGGGACTGGAGGTCCACCGCCCGGTAGTGCCGGTCGGCGGAGCCCTCGCGGTACTCGACCTGCCAGTCCTCCGGGCCGTGCTGGTACGCCTGGGCGTAGTCCTCGTCGGCGCGGCTGACCACCAGGAAGTCCCGCCCGGGCACCTCCAACTGCTGCATCGCCCGGACGAGGTCGGGGCGGCCCTCGGCGGGGACGGGGGCGAGGCCGTCCACCTCGACCTGGTACGTCTTCGTCATGCCGGTCACCCTTGCACACGGCACTGACAATCAGCCGACCAGCGAGCGGACGTCCCCCGTGGTGGAGACGGCGGTCGGGCGGCCCGAGGCCGCGTCCACCTGGTAGACCTTCGCCCCGGTGTCGGAGGTGACGGTGATCTGCCCGGGGCCCGTCCACCGGGCGGAGCCGAACGCCCCGTCGGTCGGGAACCGCTCGCGCATGTCGACGATCGTCCAGTGGCGGGCCGTCCAGCCGCCGCCGGTCTCCAGCCGAACCGTCCACTGCTGCGACTCCGTCTCCCCGGTGCCCTCGTCGTGGACGACCACGAGCACATGGTCGGCGCGTTCGGGCGAGCTCGTCCGCGTCTCCGTCGCCGGGAGGAAGCCGCCCAGCCCCAGGGCCGACACCCCGGCCGCCGCCAGCGCCACGCACCCGGCGAAGCCCCCGACCAGCCCCGCCCCCAGGCCGATCGCACCGGCGCGGCCCCGCACGAGCGAGCCGACCAGCAGCAGCACCCCGGCCAGCCCGACCATCAGCAGCGGCCGGTTCAGCGCCTCCGCGACCGCCCCGTGCCCGCCGAACCGGCCCTCCCACCGGCCGAGCACACACAGTGCCAACGGCACCAGCGCCCCGCCCGCCAGGACCGCGCCCACCACGCGTCGTCTCGCCATCCTCAACCCCCTTCGCGTACAGCCTAGTCGGCCGACCGGATTCCCCCGCCGGGGGGAGGCGGTCGGCACCCGGGGCGGACGCAGAGGCCCGGGGCGCCGAGCAGCATCGGGAGTGTGAACACGAACGACGACGAAGCCTCCCCCCGCATCCGCCGGATCGCCTACGCGGGGCATGGGCCCGTACGGCCTCGCCCTCGCGGCCGCCGCCCGGTCCTACCAGCGGCGCACGCGCGGGAACGCGGTCACACCCCCGGCGTCGCGGTGATCCGCCCGTCCGCGACGGCGGCCGTCAGCTGGGCGTGGTCCGTCGCCGTCCGGTCGGCGTAGTGGACGGCGAAGTCCGCGATCGCCTCCGCGAAGACGTCCGAGCCGCCGAGGTACCCGGCGATGGCGAGGCGGTCGCCGGTGCGGGCGTGGGCGCGGGCGAGGGTGCGCCCGCAGAGGTCGGCGTAGGCGCGCAGGGCGGCGGGGGTCATGGCGGCGACGTCGGCGGAGCCCTTCATGTCGCGCAGTTGGCGGCCGTAGTAGTGGCGTCCCTCGGGGCCGGTGGTCCAGCCGAGGAAGATGTCGCTGCTCGCCTGCATCAGGTGCTGGCCGGTGACGACGCGGCGCCCGCCATGGTGGGCGGCGACCTCGGCGTCCACCCGGGTGGGCGGCAGGTGGTCCTCCAGGACGGAGCGGCCGGCCTCCTTGAGCTGGAGGAACAGCGGGTCGTCCGCGTCCCGGCCCTCCAGCAGGACGATGTAGCAGCGGGTGCCGACGCTGCCGACGCCGACGACCTTCGTGGCGGCGTCGACGAAGCGGTAGCGGTCGAGCAGGACCCGGCGGTCCTCGGCGAGGGTGGCCCGGTAGTCGCTGAACACCTTGCCGACGGCCCGCAGTTCGGTCTTCTTCAGCGGTTCGATCAGCGGCGGCGAGCTGACGATGCGCCTCTGCCCGTCCCGCTCCTCGGTGAGCTTGCCGAAGGCCTGGAGGCTGGTGCGGCGCCGGGCGCGGGCGAGGTCGGACTCGACGCGCTTGCGCTGCTTGGGCTTGCGCAGGAGGGCGAGCAGGTCGGCGGTGTCCACCCGGGTGTACCAGACGTCGAGTTCGCCCCGGCCGGCGAGGCGGCGCACGGCGGTGGCGTAGCCCTGGGCGGCGGTGAGGGCGGCGCGGCGGGGGCGGTCGCCGTCCTGGCCGTTGTCACGGGCGGCGACGGCGAGGCTGGCGGCGAGGCGCTTGAGGTCCCATTCGAAGGGGCCGGGGTAGGTCTCGTCGAAGTCGTTGACGTCGAAGAGCAGCGCCCGCTCCGGCGAGGCGAAGACGCCGAAGTTCAACAGGTGGGCGTCGCCACAGAGTTGGACGGTGATCCCGGTGTCGGGGACGGCGGCGAGGTCGGCGGCCATGACGGCGGCGGCGCCGCGCAGGTACGTGAACGGGGTGTCGGCCATCCGCCCGTAGCGGATCGGCAGCAGCCGGGCGACCCTGTCCTCGCCCTGGCGGACCAGCACCTCCAGCGGGTCGGGCCGGTCGGCGGCGGGGATCCACCGCCCGTGCTCGGAGCGGGAGATCCGCTCGCGGGCGGCGCGGCCCTGGCGGCGGCGTTCGGCGGGGGTGGTCATGGCGCGGCTCCCAGCGGGTCCCGACAGTACGGCCTCCCGCAGAGGCTAGGACAGGACGGCCGGAGGGCGCAGCGCCCGCCCTCCGGCGCTACGCCGTCCGAATGACGGGACGTGTCCTACTGAACGGTGAAGTCGGCCATCATCGCCATGTCCTCGTGCTCCAGGTTGTGGCAGTGCAGCATGTACGTCCCCGCGTAGTCGGTGAAGCGCACCAGCACCTCCGCCGTCTCGGCCGGGCGCAGGTCGACGGTGTCCTTCCATCCGGCGTCGTACGGGCCGGGCTCCTTGCCGTTGCGGCCGTACACCTGGAACTGGTCGAGGTGGACGTGCACGGGGTGGTGCAGGTCGGTGGAGAAGCGCCACAGCTCGGTGGCGCCGAGGGCGGGGGCGGCGAGGTCGCGGCCGGGCTCGTACGGGTCCCCGTTGATCGTCCAGCCGTCGCCGCGGCTGCGACGGAAGGCGAAGTCGCGGGTGACGGTGACGGCGTTCGGGTCCAGCGGCGGGACGGCGGAGAGGGTGTCGGGCACCCGGGCGTCGTCGGCGACGGCGCGGGAGGTGACGTCGAAGCGCATCACCTCGGCCGTGCGGCCGCTGCCGAATCGGTTCAGCAGGCGGACCCGGGTGCCGGGGGCGTAGCGGGAGAAGTCGACGACCACGTCGAAGCGTTCGGCGGGGGCGATCTCGATCGCGTCGTGGGCGAGCGGCGCGGCGAGCAGGCCGCCGTCCGAGCCGATCTGGACGAGGGCGTCGCCGCCGGAGGGCTGCGGGTCGAGTTCCAGGCGGTAGAGGCGGGTGTTGGAGGCGTTGAGCAGGCGCAGCCGGTAGTGGGCGCGGTCGACGTCCAGGCGGGGCCAGGGGGCGCCGTTGACGAGGATCACGTCGCCGAGCAGGCCGTTGGCGTAGTCGCTGGTGACGCCGGGCCGGGAGGGGTCGACGGCCGGGTAGTGGAAGGAGCCGTCCTCGGCGAAGGAGCGGTCGGCGAGCATCAGCGGCAGGTCGCGGTCCCCGTGCGGCAGGGGCAGGGCGGCCTCCTCCTCGTCGCGCAGGAGGTGGAAGCCGGCCAGGCCGCGCCAGACGGCGGGGCCGGTGAAGCCCATGCGGTGGTCGTGGTACCAGAGGGTGGCGGCGCGCTGGAGGCCCGGGTAGGTGTGGACGCGCTCGCCGGTGACGGTCCGTCCTCCCGACATGCCCGACATGCCCTCCATGCCCGCCATCGCGTGGTCGGTGGAGCCGACGGGCAGCAGCAGGTCCGTCGGGTAGCCGTCGCTGTCGGCCGGGGTGTGCCCGCCGTGGAGGTGGACGACGGTCGGCACGGGCAGTTCGTTGCGGTGCCTGACCACGACGGCCCGCCCGGTGCGGGCGGCGACGGTCGGCCCGGGGAAGGTGCCGCCGTACGTCCACGCCTCGGTGGTCACCCCGGGCAGGATCTCCAGCTTCGCGACCTGCTGGGTGATCTCGTAGTGGTCGGCGGCCCCGTCGGAGAGCACCGGGGTGAGGACCCTCGGCACGGGCAGCGGCACCTGGAAGGCGTCCGGCAGAGGCAGGTCGCTGGTGAGCAGCCGGCCGGGGCGGCCCTCGGCGAGCAGCAGCGCGGCGGAGGGGACGGCGACGGCGGCCAGCGCGCCGGCGCCGAGGACGGAGGCGCCGAGGCCCAGGAAGCGGCGCCGGTTCACCGGGCCACCTCCACCGGGCCGCCCGGGCGCGGCAGCATGCCGGGGCCCTCGGCGTCGGCGGGGAGCCGGGCCTCGGGGACGGGCAGCGGCAGCCGCCAGACGCCGACCAGGGCGAACAGGACGCCGGAGACGGTCAGCACCCCGAGGACGACGTGCAGGCCGACCGCCCGCTCCTGGCCCGAGACGATCTGGCCGACGACGGCGCCGACGAGCCCGGCGGTGCCCCACAGCGGCCACTGCGGGCCCCGGCCGGGCCAGCGCAGGAGCACGGCGGAGAGCAGCTGCACCAGCAGGGCGGTGGCCAGGACCGTCGCGGTGTCCGCGTGGGCCCTGAGGGCGTCGTAGGTGCCGTTGAGGAAGCTGCCGGCCAGCACGACCTGGAGCAGCGCCAGGAGCGTGACCGTGGTGGTGGTGACGCGCAGCAGGATCAGCGGCCAGCGGGGCGCGGCGGGCGCGGGGGGACTGCTCATGTCGCTCTGGTCTCCAGCTCTTGCGCGGCGGCGGCGCTCGCGCGTCCACGCCGCCCGGATGGTCGGGGAGGCGGCGTGAGCGTAGCTGACTTGGCGTCATAGTCCGTCATTCGGCGGTGTGTTCGGGTCGGCGCCGGGCCCCTGTGGCGGGGTCCGGCGCCGAGATTTTCGCCCGTTCGGAGCAGTTCGGAGGAGTCCGGAGCAGTCCGGAGCAGTTCGGAGCAGTGTTGGAGCGGTTCGGAGCAGTGTCAGGGCGATGCCCCGTCACGCGCTCCCGACGGCCGACACCGGGTTGCGCCGCATCAGCGCCCGGACGGGCAGCGCGGTGGCGGCCAGGCAGAGCATCAGGGCCCCGCCGGGCACCCCTGTCGCCAGCAGCGGCGGGATGTACGGGGCGGTGCCGGTGATCGCCCGGGCGACGGGCACCAGGGTGGCCCAGGCGATGGCGGCGCCGAGCGCCACACCGGCGGCGGCGACGAGCAGCGCCTCCCAGCGCACCATGCCGCGCACCTGGCGCCGGGTGGTGCCGGCCAGGCGCAGCAGGGCGACCTCGCGGCGGCGGTCCAGGACGGTCATCACCAGGGTGTTGGCGGCGCTGACGGCGGCGAACCCGCCGAGGACGGCGGCCATCACGGTGTTGGCCCAGCTGTTGATCCCCTGGTCGCGGTCGGCCTGGGCGGCGTACCCGGCCCGGTCGGTGACCGCCCCCGCCCCGAGGCCGCCGAGCGCGGCGGCCACCGCCGTCCGGTCCGCGCCGGGGGCGTCGGCGACGAGCACGCGGCCGTCGTAGGCGGCGGTGACGTGGGTGGCGACGGCGGCGCGGGGCAGCAGGGCCTTGCCGAGGCCGAGGCCGCGCCCGTAGGTGGCGACGAGGGTCGGCTTCACGGCGGTGCCGTCGCCGAGCCAGAGGGGGAGGCGGTCGCCGACCCGGACGCCGAGGGTGTCGGCGAGCATCGCGTCCAGGGCGAGGGTGTCGGTGGAGCGGCCGAGGTCGGCGAGGGAGCCGCTGCGCACGTCCAGGTCGAGGACGCGGGGCAGGCGGGCCGGGTCGCCGTCGACGGCGAGGGCGTCGGCGCTGGAGAGGCTGCCGTTGTGCTCGTAGACCAGGCCGGTGGAGAGCAGGCCGACGGCGGCGTCCACACCGGGCAGGCGGGCGGCCCGGTCGGCGGTGCCGGCGGGCAGGCCGGGGCCGGCGGCGGTGACCACGTGGTCGGCGGTCACTCCGGCCCGGACGTTGTCGTCGGCGGTGTGGCGCTGGGTGCTCTGGATCGCCAGCAGGGTGCCGCAGAAGGCGGTGACCAGGACGATCGGGGTGACCGCGGAGGCCAGGCGGCGGGCGTTGGCGCGGGTGTTGTCGGCGGCCAGCGAGCTGGGGGCCCCGAAGGCGCGCAGCGGGGCGCCGAGGACGGCGACGAGGACCCTGGCCACCCACGGGCCGAGGAGGCCGACGGCCGTCATCAGGCACATGACCACGCCGAAGGCGGAGGTGCCGGCCTGCTCGCCGCTCATCTGCGAGGCGACGATCGCGAGCACCACGCCGCCGACGCCGAACAGCAGGCCGAAGGCGGCGCGGACCTTGCCGGCGCCGGCGGGCTCGACGGCGGCCTCGCCGAGGGCCTGGCCGGGGCGCAGCCGGGAGGGGCGCCGCGAGGCCAGGTAGCCGGCGGCGAGGGCGGCGAGGGTGCAGGCGGCGACGGCGACGAGGACGGGCAGCGGGCCGACGCTGAGCCGGACTCCCTGCGGGACGGCGCCGCGCTCGACCAGCTGGTCGAACCACCAGTGGGCCAGGGCGAGGCCGGGCAGGGCGCCGAGCAGCGCGGCGGCGGGGGCCAGCAGGGCGGCCTCGGTGGCGATGGTGCGCCGGATCTGGCGCGGGGTGGCGCCGACGGCGCGCAGCAGGGCGAACTCGCGGGCGCGCTGGCCGGTGGCGAGGGCGACGGTGCTGACGACGACGAAGATCGCGGTCATGGTGGCGTTGCCGCCGAAGGAGCCGCCGATGGCCGTCAGCAGGACGCGGGCCTGGCCGAGGCCGGGGTGCTCGACGCCTCCCCGGCCGTCGCCGGTGTACGTGTGGGCGTCGGCGCCGACGGCGCGGCGGACCTCGGCGGCGAGGGCGGCGTCGGTGGTGCCGGGGCGGGGCTGGACGGCGACGGCGTCGATGCGGCCGGGGTGGCCGGAGAGGCGGTCGGCCGTGGTGTCGGCGAACCAGGCGGTGGGGCCGGCCTGCTGGGCGGCGGCGAGCCCGGCCAGGCGGTAGCTCGCGGTGCCGCCGGGCGCCGTCAGGGTGAGGCTCGCGCCGGGCGCGAGGTGGGCGGCGCGCGCCGTGTCGGCGTCGAGGACCACCTCGTTCGCGCCGGGCGCGCGGCCTTCGAGGAGGGTGTCCTGGGGGCCGGCGATGCCGAGGGCGGCGAAGGCGCGGCCGGTGAGGGCGGGGAGGCCACCGGCGGTGTTCCCGGCGTTCCCGGCCGGCATCGGGAAGGCCGAGTCCGGGCGGGCGGAGGCGACCCCCGGCAGGGCGGCGATCCTCGCCGTCAGGGCCGCGTCGATCCGGACCCGCTCGGGGGCGGGCTTCTCCTGGACGTGTTCGCTGTGGCCCTTGGTGACCTCCATCGAGACGTTCTGGTCGGCGGCGACCACCACCGGGCTGCTCGCGTACCGCACGGGGTGCAGGCCCGCCGTCACGCCGGTCTGGAGCAGGGTGCCGCAGGCCGTCACCACAGCCGCGCCGAACAGCAGCGCGACCAGGGTGCCGACGAAGGAGGCGGGCCGGAAGCGCACCGAGGCGCGGGCCAGTCCGTTGCTCATGCCGCCGCCCCCGCCTTCGCGGCCGGGCGGACGGTCAGGGCGAGCATCCGGTCCGCGACCGCCTGCGGGCTGGGGTGCGGCAGGTCGTCGACGAAGGCGCCGCCCGCGAGGAAGAGCACCCGGTCGGCGAAGGAGGCGGCCATCGGGTCGTGGGTGACCATGACGACGGTGGCCCCCAGCCCGTCCACCGCCCGGCGCAGCAGCCCGAGCACCTCGTGCGCGGTGGCCGTGTCCAGGGCGCCGGTCGGCTCGTCGGCGAAGACCACGTCCGGCT
Organism: Kitasatospora sp. NPDC101183; assembly: GCF_044767945.1. NCBI lineage: Bacteria > Bacillati > Actinomycetota > Actinomycetes > Kitasatosporales > Streptomycetaceae > Kitasatospora > Kitasatospora sp. NPDC101183. The sequence goes on from NZ_JBIWOW010000002.1 coordinate 364,398, forward strand.
CGGTGATCAGCGCCCGGGCGATCGCCACCCGCTGCTGCTGCCCGCCGGAGAGCTGGCCGGGCCGGCGCCGGGCGTGCTCGCCGAGGCCGACGCGGGCGAGCAACTCCCGTGCCCGGGCGCGGTCCTGGCGCTCACCGGCGAGGCGCTGCGGCAGCAGCACGTTCTGCTCGACGGTCAGCGAGGGCAGCAGGTTGAAGGACTGGAAGACGAAGCCGATCCGGCTGCGGCGCAGCCGGGTGAGGTCGTTCTCGCTCAAGCCGCTGATCTCCCGGCCGCCGAGGAGGATCTGCCCGCCGTCGGGCCGGTCCAGGCCGGCGGCGCACTGGAGGAAGGTGGACTTGCCGGAGCCGGAGGGGCCCATCACGGCGGTGAAGCTGCCGCGCTCCAGCGCGAGGTCGAGGCCGCGCAGGGCGTGCACCGTCTCGCCGCCGCGCCCGTAGCTGCGGCGCACCCCGCGCAGTTCGACGGCGGGCGGCGCGGGCCGGTCGATGAGGTGCGGCACGGGCGGGTGCGCGTCGGCGGTCGGGCGGTCGTGGCGGCGTGCCATGGAGGGGGCCTTCCTTCGGGATCGTCGCTGGTCGTCGACGGGTTCCAGGCTAGGAAGGCCGTGGGCGCACCACCATGGAGGCGCCTGGCGGGTCAGGGGTGGGGTTAACCCCCTATACGGTCTCGGGTTCCACCGACCGGTAGGCGGCCCGCAGTTCGGCGAGCACCGGGTGGGCGGGGTCGAAGACGGCGTCGTCGACGGCCGCGACCGGGCGCAGGCCGACGCCCGCGTTCACGGCGAACGCCCCGTCGAACTCCGCGAGTTCGCCGCGGTGCACCAGCCGGTGGGACTGCGGCCCCTCGTACGCGCCCCCGAGCAGGGCGGCGGTGACGCCGGGCAGCACCGGGCCCTGCGGCCAGACCAGCTTGCGGCCGGCCAGCAGGCCGAGGTTCCAGGTGGCGCCCTCCGTCACCCGGCCCTCCTCGTCGGTGAGCACCACGTCGTCGTATCCGGCGAGTTGGGCCTGCCGCCGGTGGTGCACCAGGCCGAACAGGCCGACGTGCTTCACCTCGGGCAGCTCGCGCCGGTACACCGCCGTCCGCGCCCGCAGCGGTGCGGGCCCGGCGGCGGGAGCCGGGCGGGTGGTGACCAGCAGGGCGGGGGCGGCGGCGGCCGAGGGGCGCTCCAGGCCGAGCCCGGGGTCGTACACGGTGACCCGGACGATCACGGGCGCGCCGCCCGCCGGGAGCACCGCGCGGACGCGCTCGCGCACCGCCTCCCCGTCCAGCTCGGCGGCGAAGAGCGCACGGCAGTCGCGGACGAGCCGCTCCAGGTGCAGTGACAGGCCCCGGACGCGGCCGGCCTCGACGCGCATCGTGGTGAAGTGCCCGTAGTTCAGCAGCCCCAGGGCGGCCAGGCGCGCCGGGTCGGCGGGCGCGCCGTCGATCTCGATCTCAGCCATCCCCCGAGTCTGCCAGCTGCGGCCTGCGGCCGTGCGCCTCCAGCTGCTCGATCCGGTACGCCAGGCCCTCCGGCTCGCCGCCGTCCGCCCAGCGCCAGGCCTCCGCCCACCACTGCGGCCCGCGCACCAACGGCCGTCCGGCCAGGGCGAGATGGACGGCCAGGGTCGAGCGGGCGTACTCGTGCACCCAGCCGTCCGTGCCCCGGTAGTGGGCCGTCTCGTCCAGCCGCAGCCTGTCGCCCTCGCACCCGGCGGCCAGTATCGGCACCCACCCGCCGCGCGGGTCGGCGACCATCAGGAGCAGCCGCCCGTCCTCCTCGCGCACCCGGTAGGGCGGCAGCTGGGGCATCCGGGCCAGTTCGACGGCGCCGCGCCAGCCCACCACCCAGAGGCCGCGCCGCAGGTAGTAGCGCACGGCGGGCCGCCAGGACCAGTGCGCCTCCAGCCGGTAGCCGGGCAGGCCCTGGGCGGCGGCGGCCTCGTACACCGCGTCCAGCGCACCGGAGGCCAGGCCCCGGCCGCGCGCCCGCGGCCGTACGTACAGGGAGGAGACGGCGAGTTGGCCGGGGCCCTTGGTCCAGTTGTCCACGGCGACGGTGCCCGCGACGGCGCCGTCCGCGTCGAGCACCCAGTAGCGGCGGCGGTACAGCTCGCCGCCGGGCCACTCCCGGCCGCTCTCGCCCAGGCGCTCCCGCCAGGTGCGCTCGGCCCCGGGCGTCAGCGCGTCCGGGTCCACCAGCTCGCCGAGGCCGCCCTCCACCAGGGACGCCAAGTCCCAGAGGGCGAACCGCCGTTCCTCACCCTCGACGGCCGCCCGCAGCCGCGGCCCCGCCGCCAGCCCGTCCTGCGCCCGCTCCACCGCCGCGTCCCACGACCTCACCACGGCGACCACTCTAGTGGGATTGCGCGCACGAACCGTCATCCGGACTGCACCGAACGTCAGTTCAGGTTCTAGCCGGGGATTCCGCGCACGAGGCGGCAGCGGTGCGCCACCGCCTCCGAGCCGCCGCTGCCGCGGACCACCGCGACGAAGCCCTCCGCCTCGGCCTCCAGCTCCTCCCTGCTCGGGCACAGGAAGGTGAACAGCCACACGTGCTGGGTGGAGTCGCGCTCCGGCAGCAGCGACCAGCCGCCGCCCCAGGCCCCGGCGAGCGCGTTCACGCAGTGCGCCATCGCGAGGTCCTCCCGGCCGCCCCACGCCTCCCGCATCCAGCGGTCGAAGTTGCGGCTCGCCGCCTCGGCGTCCTGACGCGTCCCCTGGCCGGCGAGCAGACGGTTGACGAGGGCGCCCTGCGGCTCCTGTGCTTCCCCGTGGATCTCCATGGCCGCCATGCTTGCGGCATCCCCGCCGGGGCCGCAAGGGCGCATCGGGTCGCGGGGGTAGGGGAAACCCGACCACAGGACTCGACCTGGCCCCGCTGACCGCGCTGAGCTGCGCCGATGCAATGGAGGGGTGAACGGACGAGCGCGGTGGTGGTGCGGCGGATGGCTGGCGGCGGCCGGGTGGGCGTGGGCCTTCCCGCTGCTCTCCGGCCTCGGGCCGCACCGGAGTTGGGGATGGTGCGCGGGGGCCGGTTACCTCGCGGCGGCCCTCGCCGTGGTGGTCGCACGACGCTCGCGCATCGAGGCCTCGGTGGTCGTCGCGCTCGCCGGGGCGGTGGCGGTGCCGCTGCTCGCCCTCGTCCTGACCGGGCAGGGGCAGAGCGAGGTCGGCGTCATCGAGCGCTCCGGGGCGCTGCTGCTGCACACCGGGACGCCGTACCTGGAGGCGCCGCGGACGGTCGGGGAGTACACGCCGTACCTGCCCGGGATGGCACTGCTCGGAGTGCCCCGGGCCGTACTCGGGCCGCTCGGTGACGCGCGGCTCTGGTGCGCCGGCGTGTTCCTGCTCTGCCTGCTGCGCAGCGTGCCTCCCGGGCGGCGGCTGCGCGCCGGGGCGCTCGTCGCCTCGCCGGTCGTCGCGCTGCCGATGGCCGTCAGCGGGGTCGACCTGCCGATGACCGGGCTCTGCCTGCTCGCCCTCACCCGCGCGGGGCAGGGCCGCGCCGTCGCCTCCGGCCTCGCCCTGGCCGGGGCCTGCGCGCTCAAGTGGACGGCCTGGCCCGCACTCGCCGTCGTCACCGCCCTGCTCGCGGCCGTCGCCGGACGGCGCACGGCGCTGCGCGGGGCCCTCGTCGCGGCGGGCGGCACGGCGCTGCTCGTCCTGCCGGTGGCGCTGCGCTCGCCCGGGCCGCTCCTGCGGCAGGTGTTCGCCTTCCCCCTCGGCCGGGGCGGCCTGCCCACCCCCGCCGCCAGCCCGCTGCCCGGACGGCTCCTCGCCGACCTCGGCCCGGGCGGCTGGTACGCGGCCGTCGGGCTGCTGCTCGCCGCCGGGCTCGCGATCGGGCTCTCCCTGCTGTACCGGCCGCCCCGGGACGCGGCGGGCGCCGCCCGCCTCCTCGCCCTCGGGCTCGCCGCGGCCTTCCTGCTGGCGCCCGCCGGGCGGTTCGGCTACCTCGCGCTGCCGCTCGTGCTCATCGTCCTCGCCCCTTCCCTGAATCGAGGCCCGTCCCCGTCATGGGCACCACCCTCATCGTCACCAACGACTTCCCGCCCCGTCAGGGCGGCATCGAGACCTTCGTCCACGCCATGGCCGTCCGCCGGCCCGGCCACGACGTCGTGGTCTACACCTCCGCCGAGCCGGGTGCGGAGCGCCACGACGCGGCCCTCCCCTTCCCCGTGGTCCGCGACCGCGCCCGCACCCTGCTGCCCACCCCGCGCGTCACCCGGCGCGCCGCCGAACTCGCCCGCGCCCACGGCTGCGACCGCGTCTGGTTCGGCGCCGCGGCCCCGCTCGCCGCGATGACCCCCTCGCTGCTGCGGCAGGCGCCCGGCATCCGCCGTACCGTCGCCACCACGCACGGGCACGAGATCTGGTGGGCCCGCACCCCCGGCGCCCGGCGGCTGCTGCGGCGCATCGGGAGCAGCGTCGACGTGGTCACCCACCTCGGCGAGTACAGCCGCGCCCGCATCGCCCCCGCGCTCGGGCCGGGCGCCCGGACCTCGCGGCTCGTGCCGGGTGTGGACCCGTCCGTCTTCCGGCCGTCCCCGGGCGCCGATCCGGCGGGGCCCGTCGTCCTCTGCGTGGCCCGGCTGGTGCCGCGCAAGGGGCAGGACATGCTGATCCGCGCCCTGCCCGCCGTCCGCCGCGCCGTCCCCGGGACGCAGCTCGTCCTCGTCGGGCGCGGCCCGGACGAGGACCGCCTGCGCCGCCTCGCCCTGCGGCTCACCGAGCCCGGCACCGTCCGGTTCACGGGCGGGCTCGACCACGCCGACACCGCCCGCTGGTACGGCCTCGCCGACGTCTTCGCCATGCCCTGCCGCACCCGGCGCCTCGGGCTGGAGGCCGAGGGCCTCGGCATCGTCTACCTGGAGGCGGCCGCCTCCGGCCTCCCCGTCCTCGCGGGCCGCTCGGGCGGCGCCCCCGACACCGTCCTCGAAGGCGTCACGGGCCACGTCGTCGACGGCCGCGACATCCTCGCCATCGCCGCCGCCCTCACCCGCCTCCTCCTCACCCCCACCGCCATGTCCGCCGCCGCCCGCACCTGGGCCACCCACCACTGGTCCTGGACCACCTCCGCCCACCACCTCACCACCCTCCTCGACCCCTCCGTCCCGCTCCCCGCGTGAAACCCGCTGCACAGGAGGTCGGCCCCGCCGACTTCCTGTGCAGCGGGGTACCGCACCGTAATTCCGTTGAGGGCGCCCTGCACCTCGTGCATGATCCGCCCCGTGACCACGTACCTGGAGAGCGAGCGCCTGACGCTGCGCCGATTCACCGCCGACGACGCGGACCTGCTGATCGAGCTGGACGGCGATCCGGCGGTGATGCGGTTCCTGTCCGGCGGGGAGGCGACTCCCGCCGAGGTCGTCCGCGAGCAGCACATACCGGCCATCCTCGCCGGCTACGACCGGTGGGACGGCGAACTCGGGCTGTTCGCCGCGTACGAGCGGGAGGGCGGGGAATTCGTCGGCTGGTTCTGCCTGCGCCCCCGGAAGGAGGGCCCGAGGGACGAGGCCGAGCTCGGCTACCGGCTGCGGCGGGCGGCCTGGGGGAAGGGCTACGCCACCGAGGTCTCGCTGGCCCTGCTGCGCAAGGGCTTCGCCGAGCTCGGCCTGACCAAGGTGTGGGCCGCGACGATGGTGCTCAACCGCGGTTCGCGCAACGTCATGGAGAAGGTCGGCATGACGTTCTCCCACCCCCTCCCCACGCCCGACGACATGGCGGCCGTCGAGGGGGCCGACCTCGGCGGCGTGCAGTACGAGATCACGAAGGAGCAGTGGGAGCGGCGCTGACCGGCCACCCCGCCGCCTACTCGGCGCGCAGGTGGGTGAGGACGGCCAGCACGCGGCGGTTGCCCGACGTCGGGTCCAGGTCGAGCTTGGTGAAGATGTTGCCGCAGTGCTTCACCACGGAGGCCTCCGTGATGTGCAGGCGCGCCGCGATCGCCTGGTTGGTGAGGCCCTCGGCCATCTGCGAGAGGACCTCGCGCTCGCGCGGGGTCAGCCGCGCCAGTGGCCGCTCCGCGGTCTGGGCGCGCAGCAGCACCCGGACGACGTCCGGGTCGATGACGGTGTCTCCCGCCGCGACCCGCCGCAGCGCGGAGAGGAACTCGGCGACGTCCCCGACCCGGTCCTTCAACAGGTAGCCCAGGCCCGCCGGTTGGGCGCCCGCGGCGGCGAGGAGCCGGGTCGCGTACGGCGTGGCCACGTACTGGGAGAGGACGAGGACGGGCAGGCCCGGGTGCCGCTCCCGCAGGGCGAGGGCCGCGCGCAGGCCCTCGTCCGTGTGGTCGGGCGGCATGCGGACGTCCGTGACGACCACGTCCGGCCGGGAGGCGTCCACGGCGGCGGTGAGCGCGTCCGCGTCGCCGACGGCCGCCGTGACGGTGTGGCCGCCGAGGGTGAGGAGTTCGACGAGGCCCGCGCGCAGCAGCACGGCGTCCTCGGCGATCACGACGCGGAGCACGGGACCTCCAGGCGCAGGGTGGTGGGGCCCCCGGCGGGGCTGGTGACGGTCAGCCGGCCGTCGAGGAGGGCGGCCCGGTCGGCGAGCCCGGCCAGCCCGGCGCCGGCGGCGGGATCGGCTCCGCCCCGTCCGTCGTCCGTCACCCGGACGACGAGCCGCCCCCGCTCGATCCGGCCGTGGACGGTGATCGCGCTCGCGCCGCCGTGCTTGGCCGCGTTGGTGAGCGCCTCGGTGACGGTGAAGTAGGCGGTGGACTCGACGAGGGCGGGCAGCCGCCCGGGCAGTGCGACGTCCACGGCCACCGGGATCGGGTGGCGCAGCGCGACCTCGTCGACGGCGGCGGCCAGGCCGTGGTCGGTGAGCACCTGCGGGTGGATGCCCCGCACGAGCCCGCGCAGCTGCTCCAGCGCCTCGCGCGCCTCGCCGCGTGCCCGGGCGACCAGCTCCGAAGCCCGTCCGGCGCCCTGAAGTTCGTACTCGGCGAGCCCCAACGTCATGCTGAGCGCCACGAGTTGCTGCTGCGCCCCGTCGTGCAGGTCCCGCTCCAGGCGCCGCCGCTCCGCCTCGAAGGCGTCGGCCAACCGGGCGCGGGAGCGGGTGAGTTCGAGGACGCGGTGCCCGAGGTCGTCCCGCCGGGGCCCGATCAGCATCCGGGCCAGCGCGACCTGGGCGCCGGTCAGCAGCGCCCCCGCGTACGCGCACAGCAGCAGCCCGGCGAGCCCGACGGCGCTGAACGGCAGGGCGGCGAGCGGGCCGTCCACGGCGTGGCCGGGGAGCAGCATGACGGTCTCCGGGGCGAGCGACCACACCACCAGCGGGGAGATCACGAACGCCCCCGACAGGGCCAGCAGCAGCGTGAACCCGAGGGAGGGGACGGCGAGGACGGTCGCGGTGAGCACGGCGTGGGCCAGCTCCCGCCAGGTCGCGCGCTCGCGCAGCCGCGTCCGCAGGCGGGCGCCGCGCCCGGCCCCGGGCAGGCGGCTGTGCGGGTCGGGCAGCGGGACGGGCTCGACCAGGCGCAGCCGCCACCGCTCCACCGCCCCGACCGGGATGCCCGCGAGCGCCAGCGCGAGCAGCACCAGCAGCCCGAGCCCGACGGCGGACAGGCCGAGCCCGAGGGTCAGCAGGGCGGCGAGGGTGACGAGCAGCGGCGGGCCGATCAGGGCGCCGCCGAGCAGGTGCGCCCAGCAGCGCGGCGTCCAGCGGGTGAACGGGAAGGCCAGCGGGCGGGCGCGCAGCGCGGCCAGGACGGCCACCGGCTGCTGCCCCTCCCCCGCGTCGTTCACCCGTCCACTCTAACCGGCTCGCTCAACCCGCTCGTTGACGAACCTTCGGTACGACGGCGGGCACCGGGCGGGGCCGGGTGAGGGAGACGGCCGCGATCACCAGGGCGCCGCCGGCCAGCGCGTTCCAGCCGACCGGCTCGGAGAGGAGGGCGGCGCCGAGGAGCGTGGACCAGAGCGGGGTGACGTAGGTGACGGCCGAGGCCACCGTCGTCCCGGCCGCCCGGACCACGCCCAGGTTCAGCAGGTAGGCGACGCCCGTGCCCATCGCGCCGAGCACCAGCAGTGCGGCGGCGGCGCCCCCGCCCGGCCAGTGCGGGGCACCCGCCGCGAGGGGGGCGACCAGCGCCAACTGGGCGGCCGCGCAGCCGATCTGGAGCGCGGACAGGGTGGTCACCGACTCCGCGCGGCCGGCGAGGAAGCGGCGCATGTACGCGAACCCGGCGCCGTAGCAGCAGGCCGCCGCCAGGCAGGCCGCGCCGCCGGCCGCCGCGCCGGAGCCCAGGCCGTGCCACACCCCGAGGACGGTGAGCACCCCGGCGAAGCCGAGGGCGAGGCCTACCACGCGGCGGGCGCCGGGGCGGCGCTCCTCGGGGACGGTGAGCACAGCGAACAGGACGGTGAACAGCGGGGTGGTGGCGTTCATCACCCCGGCGAGGACGGAGGAGATCCGCGTCTCCCCGTACGAGAAGAGGGTGAACGGGACGGTGTTCAGCAGCACCGCCACCACCGCCGAGTGGCCCCACAGCGCCCGGTCCCGCGGAACGGGCTCCCCGCGCGCCACCAGCACCGCCCACAGGGTGAGCGCCCCGGCCAGGCAGCGCCACAGCGCGACCCACACCGGCGGGACGCCCGCGTCCACCGCGACCTTGATCAGGGCGAAGCTCGCGCCCCAGATCGCCGACAGCGCCACGAAGGCCGGCAACCAGCGCCGCACTCCGACCACCTCCCTCTCCTCGTGTGTGGACAGAGGGTGGCGCGGATGCCGAGGATGAGTCCAACACGTCGGGGTGATCGGTCGATGAGGAGGTCTCATGAGCGGTCTCGTGAGCGGCGGTGCGGAGGTCAACCTGGCGCAGCTGCGCGCGCTGGTCGCGGTGGCCGACACGGGCGGGTTCCGGGCGGCGGCGGACGAGCTGGGCGTCAGCCAGTCCGCGGTCTCCCACGCGGTGGCCGCGCTCGAACGGGCCCTGGGCGCCGCCGTCCTGCTGCGCGGGGCGCCGAGCCGGCCGACCCCGCTCGGCGAGCGGGTGCTGCCGCACGCCCGGACGGCCGTCTCCTCGGCGGCCGCCGTACGGGCGGTGGCGAGCCGGCACCTGGGCGGGCTCGCGGGGACGGTGCGGCTGGCGGCGCCGACGACGGTGTGCCAGTCGGTGCTGCCGGGGCTGCTGCGGGCGTGGGGGGAGGCGTACCCGCAGGTGACGGTGCGGGTCTTCGAGGGGGAGGACGCGGAGCTGGCCACCTGGCTGGAGGCGGGGACGGTCGACGCGGCGGTCCTCGTCGACGCGGGCCCGCTGCCGCCGGGCGCGGTCGCGCTGGGCGCGGACTCCATGCACGCCCTCCTGCGGCGCGACCACCCGCTGGCGGGCCAGGAGGCGGTGCACGTCGGGGAGTTGGAGGACGACGACTTCCTACTCTCGGAGGGCGGCTGCGAACGCCGCATCCGCGAGGCCTACCGCCGCGCGGGCGTGCGCTTCGCCCCTCGGCACCGCATCCGGGACCTGAACACCCTGATCGGCATGGTGCACGCGGGCGTCGGCGTCTCGGTGATCCCCGCCCTCGCCCAGACGATGCTGCCCCCCGAGTGCGTCCTAATCCCCATCCGCCCCGCCGCCCACCGCACCCTCACCCTCACCGGCCCCACCACCCGCCCCTGGGCCCCGCCCGTGGCGGCCCTCCTGGAAGCGGTCGGGGCGGAGGCCCCGGCGTAGCCCGGAACGTGGCCACCGGCCTGTCGGTCGGCCTCGCTACGCTCGCCGGACGTGATGCGGCGAGGGGGAGGCACCGGCGTGGACCAGCCCGTTCTGCGGTTGGCGGAGAAGTACTCGTGGCTGGAGCTGGCCCCGGCGGACGAGGAGAACGAGTGGCGGGTGCGCGCCGAGTACTGCGAGACGTTCACGGCCGACTTCACCACCTGCCTGACCGTCGCCGAGGCCGCCGACTTCGCCGAGCGGATGCTCGCCCGGCTGGACGGCTCGCCCCACAGGTTCTCGGAGAGGGTGTCCGAGGGCCGCAACAACCCGTTCGAGCTGACCGCCCTGCCGCTCGGATCGGTCGGGTTCGTGCTGATGGCGTTCCTCACGCCGAACGGCGACGACACGGTGTGCCACCTGCAGCTGGAGTTCGGCCCGTTCCGCACCGAGGAGCTACGGGCGGGTCTCGGCGACTTCCGGGCCGCGTTGGCGGTCTGAGAGGAGCCTCGGGAAGGTGCCCACCGCGTCGACGGCCATGGCGAGTTCGGCGACGACCTTCGGGTCGTCGAGTGGGCCGCGCAGGTACTCCTCGAGGCGGTGCATGCGGTAGCGGACGGTGTTCTGGTGGCAGTAGAGGGCGCGGCTGGCCTCGGCGGCGGAGCCGTGGGCGTCGAGCCAGGCGCGGGCGGTGGCGAGGAGGGTGGTGCGGTCGCTCTCGGGGAGGGAGAGGACGCCGCCGAGGATGCGGTTGACGGCGCGGCGGGTGGTCTCCAGGTTGGTCATCACCAGTTCGGTGAGCGGGGTGTCGTCGAGCTGGCGCACCCCCGCGCTGCCCACCGGGAGGGACTCCAGGGCGACCTGGGCGTAGCGCAGGGCGCGCGGGGTCTGGTCGAGGCGGTCGTACGCCGGGCTGATGCCGACCCGGCCGGTGGCGGCGGCCCGGACGGCGTCGAGCACCTGCGGGACGGCCCGCCGGGTCGGGCAGGACAGCACGCCCATCTCGTGGCCCGGCTGGGCGCGCCAGGCGGAGCCCGCGTCCAGGGTGCGCAGGCGCGCTTCGAGGCCGGGCAGCGGCGGGGTGCCGGGGGCGGCGGCCTCGGCGGTGACGACGATGAAGGTGCCCCGGTACGGGAAGTCGAGCATGTGCGCGATCTCCCAGGCGGTGTCGTCCCCGGGCGGCGGGCCGTCGACGAGGGCGGCGACCAGCGCGGAGCGCCGCCGGTCGGTCTCGACCAGGCGTTCGGCGAGGGCGTCGCGGTAGGCGGCGGTGAGCGCCTGGGAGTAGAGGTCGGAGACCTCCCAGAACCCGGTGGCGGCGACCAGCAGCGCGGCCTGGGCGGACGGGCCCGCCGTGTCCGCCTCGTCGACGAGTTCCTCCCAGAGGTGGAGGAACCCGAGCCGGTAGGCGCGCAGCACCTCGGGCAGGGGGACGCCCTGTTCGGCGCGGAGCCGGCCGGTGGCGGTCGCGGCGGCGACGTCCACGCTCGCGGCGGAGCCGGCGAGGTAGGCGAGGACGAAGCCGATGTTGCCGCGCAGGGAGCCCCTGAGGTCGTCGGGGGCCACGTTCTTGTAGTGGTCGATCTCGGTCACGAGCCGGTGGGCCAACCCGGAGACGTGGGCGTCGAGCCGGGCGATGACGATGTTCGCGAGGCCGACCACGGCCGGATCGGGGGCTGCCTGATGCACGGGGGCGAGTCTGCCGCACGGCCGGGAGGATCGTCCGATGGTCGCCGGGATTCCCCCGATTCGGGGGAACACCCGGCGCGCGGTTGACGCCGCGCGCCCGGCCCGGACCCCGCACGCCTACGCCGGCGCCTACGACAGCGCCTCCCCCTCCGCGGCCCGCCAGTAGCCGATCCGGGTGCTCGGGTTGATCGCCAGCCCGCCCGGGCCGGGCGACTCCACGGCGACGTGCCCGTCCGTGCCGCCGCCGTCCTTGCCGACGAGGGCGATGTTCACCGTCTTCGCCCGGTGGTTCTGGGTGGACTCGCGCTGCCCCATGGTGATCGCCGCGTACGCGGTCCTCCCGGGCGCGAGGACCACCGCCGCCGGGGGCTTGCCTCCCTCCGCCACCGCCAGGTCGTGCCCGGCCACCGGGTCGGAGACGACCGGGGCGCGGTGCAGCGCGCAGGGGGCGGTTCCCTTGTTGGTGGCGGTGAGCAGCACGGCGCTCGACGCCTCCTTGAGGCCGAACGTCAGATCGGTGAGCAGGCAGTCCGCCGCAGCGGTCGGAGCGGGGGCGGGCGCGCTGCTGGTCGTACCGGTCGGGGACGCCGCAGGTGAGCTGGACGGCACGGAAGGAGCCGAGGGCGCGGAAGGAGCCGAAGGCGGCGCCGCCGAGGTCGAGTCGTCGTTGCAGCCCGTCAGCACGGCGGAGAGCAGCAGGACGCCGCCCCCGAGGACGGCGGCGCGGGCGCGGAGCGCGGTTCGCATGACGGTGCATCCCTCCGGAACGCGTGGATCGGACCCACCGTCAGAGACGGTTCGACGCGGGCCTGTCGTTGCGCTCCCGCCGCAAAACTTCGGCAAAACCGGCTGCCGGTTGTCGCCGATCGTCGCCGGTTGTCGCCCACGACAGCCGCCCCCCGCAGAACGCTGTCGGTGTCCACATGGGCCCGCGCCCGCCGGACCCGCCAGGATCGTCCCCGTGGGCCCACCCCACGGGCACCACCGCACGAGCCGACCGACGACCAGCCGGAAGAGCACCGCATGAGCAACCTCGCCACCAACCTCACCGACGCCGCCGGGCAGTACCCCCAGCGCCCGGCGCTGCGCCACGGCGCGGACACCCTCACCTACGCCGAACTGGACGAGCTCAGCGCCCGCGCCGCCGGCGGCCTGCTCGCCCACGGGGTGCGCCCGGGCGAGCGGGTGGGCCTGCTGCTGCCGGACGTCCCGGCGTTCCCGGTGCTCTACTACGGCGCCCTGCGCCTCGGCGCGGTCGTCGTCACGGCCGCGCCCGGGCGTACGGTCCACGGCGCCCGCCTGGTCTTCGCCGCCGGGAGGAGCGACGGGAGCGACCGGTTCCGTGTCCCCACCGGCCCCGACTTCCTCGGCCAACTCGCCTTCTGGCCACGCCACTTCGAGGTCGCCCCACGCGCCGACAGCGATCTCGCCGTGCTCCACCACGGCCGGGCGGTGAGCGCGCTGACCCACGGCGCCCTGCGCGTGGACGCCTTCACCGCCGCCACCGCCCTGCTCGCCCTCACCCCCGACCACACCGTGACCGCCGCCCTGCCGCTGGCCGTGCCGGGCGGGCAGAGCTGCGGCCTGAACGCGGCGGTCCTCGCCGGGGCCTGCCTGACGCTGCCCGGCGGCGCCGCGCCCCGGCAGCAGCACCGCCGCCGGCCCCCGACCCGCCGGGACGCCGTCACCCCGACCCCCGCCGACGCGAAGCCGGGGCGGCGGCCGTGACGTACCACGAGCCCACCCGGGTGCCGGCCCAGCGCTCCACGGCCGTCGGCGTCACCGCCGCCCTCCCCCTGGCCGTCATCGGCGAGGACGCCACCGTCACCGTCCCGGCCGTCCTGCGCTACCACGCGCACGACCCGTACGCCGTCCACCTGGACATCCACACCGGCGAGCCCGAGCCGATCACCTGGTTCTTCGCCCGCGAGCTGCTCCGCGAGGGCCTGTGCCGCACCGCCGGGCAGGGCGACGTGACGGTGCGCCCGGGCGCGGACGGCGCGCGGACGGGCCACCTGTTCCTCACCCTCACCGGGCCGCAGTCCGCGGCGCTGCTGCGGGCACGGACCATCGACGTCGCCCATTTCCTGGGCCGCAGCGAGGAGTTGGTGCCCCCTGGCTCCGAGCACGAACGGCTCGACCTGGACGCGCTGGCCGACCGGCTGCTGGGGAGGGATCTTGACTAGCGCGCTCCCTTCCGGGGGTTGACCGGTCTCCACGACAGGTCTATACCAGTGACAGTCCACGGCGCGGACCGCGTGCCCGTGGACGGTCCGGCCGATCCCGCGCCACCCCCACCTCGGCGCGACCGGCCACTTCCCCCACCGCCGTTTCCGGAAAGGCCCCCGATGGAACGCGCTCTTCCCCCACGCCCGGCCGCAGAGAGCCCGACGGCGCAGCGCCCGACGGCAAAGAGCCCCAAGAGCCGCCGCAGCCGCACCGCCCTGGCCCTCGCCGGGGCGCTCGGCCTGCTCGCCGGAGGCGTCGGCGCCCTGGCCGCCACCGGCTCCGCCTCCGCCGACACCACGGGCGGCGGCCTGGGCAGCAACTGGTACGCCTCCGCGCCGTACCTGATGCCCGAGGACAACAGCCCGCCGGACGCCGCCGCCGTCATGGACGCCACCGGCCAGAAGGCCTTCCAGCTGGCCTTCATCCTCGCCCAGGGCAACTCCTGCGCGCCCGCCTGGGGCGGCACCTCCTCGATCGACACCGACACCACCATGCCGAGCGTCATCCAGACCATCCGCGGCAAGGGCGGCGACGTCTCGGTGTCCGTCGGCGGGTACGGCGGCACCAAGCTCGGCCAGGTCTGCGGCACCCCGGAGGCCACCGCCGCCGGGTACCAGAAGGTGATCACCAAGTACGGGCTCAAGGCGGTCGACTTCGACCTGGAGGAGCCGGAGTACGAGAACACCGCGGCCATCCACAACGAGATCGGCGCGGCGAAGATCCTCCAGCAGAACAACCCCGGCCTCTACGTCTCCGTCACCACCGCCGGGACGAACGCGGGCACCGGCTGGTTCGGCACCCAGATGCTGAACGAGGCCAAGTCCCAGGGCTTCACGCCGAACAACTTCTCGATCATGCCGTTCGACGGCGGCTTCAACGGCGCGGCGGCGCAGACCGACGCGCTGACGAAGTTCAACCAGATCCTCCAGACGACCTTCGGCTGGAACGAGGCGACCGCCTACGCCCACGAGGGCATCTCGATGATGAACGGCCGCACCGACGCCGCCGAGTACTTCCGGCAGGCGGACTTCCAGACCGTCCTGGACTTCGCGACCTCGCACGGCCTGGCCCGGTACACCTACTGGTCCGTCAACCGCGACCGCCAGTGCCCCGGCCCGGTGGACCCGGGGCTGTCGGGCTCCTGCTCCAGCGTGGCGCAGAACGACTGGGACTTCACCAAGTTCACGGTGAAGTTCGCCGGGGCGACCCCGCCCACCACCCCTCCCACCACCCCGCCGAGCACTCCCCCGACCACCCCGCCGACCAGCCCCGGCACCCCGGGCAGCTGCACCGCCCCGGCCTGGAGCGCGGGCGCGGTGTACACGGGCGGTGCCAAGGTCTCGTACAACGGGCACACCTACCACGCCAAGTGGTGGACGACCAACGAGGCCCCGAGCGCCAGCGGCCAGTGGGGCGTCTGGGCGGACGACGGCCCCTGCTGATCCACCGGCAGCGCGAGGAGGGGCGGGCGCCCGCAAGAGCGCCCGCCCCTCCCACGTCTACCCAGCTCAGCCCGCGAACTGCTCCCGCAGCTCCGCCAGGATCTGCGCCGCCTCCGGCAGCCCGGCCGCCTCGCAGCGCGCGACGGCGGCCGTGAGCCGGCGCACCGCCGCCTTGGTGCGCCCGAGGTCGCTGCCCTCGATCAGCGCCGCCAGCCGGACGGCCTCCGCGCGCGGCGCCTCCGCCTGCTCGCCGCCGCGCTCGTACGCGGTGACGGCCCGCTCGACCTCGGCCAGGCCCTCCTCGTGCCGCCCGACGATGGCCAGGCAGCGCCCGCGCTCGTAGTGCGAGGCGCCGATGACGTACCACTCGGTGTGCTCCTGGCCGAGGCGGCGGGCGGTCTCGCCCACCTCGTCGGCGGCGGCCAGGTGGGCGAGCGCCTTGTCCAGCCCGTCCGGGCCGTGCTCGCGCACCGTCAGCTTGGCCAGCTCGCGCAGGGTGCCGGCCATCTGGTCGACCTGCGGGGCCTTCTCGTGCGAGGCCCGGGCGCGGGCGAGGGCCGCGTCGGAGGCCTCCCAGCGCTCCGCGTGGGCCAGGGCGACGGCGGCCTCCAGGGCGACCATGGTGTGGGTCTCCTGGTCCTCCCAGCCGGCCACCGCGTCGGCCAGGCGCAGGAACTCCTCGGCGGAGTCGCGCCACTCGTCCAGCTCGGCCAGGCCCCGGGCGAGGTCCAGCCGGGCCTGGGCGAGCATCCGCTCGTCCAGCCCGTCCGCGTCCAGCAGCACCGACTCCAGCACGGCGACGGCGTCGCCCGTACGGTCCACCGAGCGCAGCACGTCCGCGAGTTGCAGCCGCACCTGGGCGGCCTCCTCGACGGCCTCCTTGCCCTTGCGGTCGAAGCGCGCGGCGGCCTCCGACAGGGCGCGCACGGCGCCGCCGGTGTCCCCCGCCTGCATGGCGGCGTGGCCGAGCATCATGTACGTCGGGGCGTACGGGTACGAGGTGTCGGCCCAGCGGGAGGCCTCGGCCAGCGCCCGGTGGAACACCTCGGCGGCCTGCGTCCACTCGCCGGACTGCAGCAGCACCTGGCCCAGCAGGCCGAGCACCCGGGGCGTGTGCCAGGGCAGCCCGTTGGCGTCCAACTGGCCCAGCACCTCGCGCAGTTCGGCCACCGCCTCGGGCATCCGGCCCTGACGGGCGGCCGCGTCGGCGGTGTACTGGCGGGAGGTGGCGGCCCGGCGCTCGGAGCCGAGGGCGACGGCCGCCTCCCGGTAGGCGCCGGTGACGGCCTCGAAGCGGGCCGCGACCTCCGCCGGGGGCTCGGGCAGCGCCTCGACGAGGTCCTGGTGGGCGGCGTAGGCGCGGGACTGCAGGACGATCAGGTAGTCGTCGTCCGTCATCCCGCCCTCGACGGCGGTTCCGGCACAGGCCCGCAGCGCCTCGGCCGCGCCCAGCGCCTCGTCCAGCGCCGGCCAGTCGGCGGGGCGGCCGCCCTCGGACTCCTCCTCGCCGAGGCCGACGATCAGGGCCCGGGTGCGCACCATCAGGGCCTGGCCGGGAAGCCCGGCCCGGTCGAACAGCTCGGCGGCGGCGAGGAGTTCGACGCGCCCCTGCTCGTGGTGGTCCTTCTCCAGCTCGTCGTGGGCGCGCTGCTCGGCCAGCTCGGCCTCCAGCCGCTCCGGGCCGCCGAGTTCGGCGCTCTCGGGGTGGACGAAGCCCTCGGCCTGCGAGCGCTCGGCGACGCGGTGCCAGAGCCGGTCGGCGTCCGGGTGGCCGAGGAGGTCCAGCTCGCGGGCGCGCAGCACCAGGGCGGTGAAGTCCTCCGGCTCCGGCTCGGCCTCGCGGCGCGGGGCGGGCGCGACGGCCGGGGCGGCGGCGACCTCGGGCGCGGCGGCGGCCCGCACGCCCAGGGCCAGCGGCTCGGCCAGCAGCGGGGTCGCGGCCAGGCGCCCGCGGCGGTCGGCGCTCGTCGCGTCGGTGCCGTTGCGGGCGTCGAAGCGGGCCGCCAGCGCGTCGGCCTCGGTGCGCACGTGGGCGAGCAGGGTGTCGACCGTCCAGGCGGTGCCGGCCGGGCCGCTGACCGTCAGCTCTCCGTGGCCGGCGCCCGCGAGGGCCGCGAGCAGCACCTCGACGCCGGTCAGGAAGGACAGCCGGGAGCCGGGCTCGCCCGTCACCGTGAACAGCTCGCGGTTCTCGGCGAGCAGCTCCAGGCCGCGCGGCTCGTTGCCCGTCAGGGCGCAGAACTCGATGTGGCGGCCGACGGCGCCCAGCATCGAGGCCTTGCCGCGGGCGTAGCGGTAGCCGGACAGGTGGGCGGAGCGGGCCTCGTCCAGCTTGCCGCTGCGCACCAGCGGCAGCAGGGCGACGGACTGGCTGAGGTAGGGCTCCTCCTCGCAGGTGCTGCGGCCGGAGAGCACCGGGGCGAGGATCTCCAGGGCGCGGGCGTCGCCGCCCTCGACGCCCTCGCTGCCCTCGGCGCCGTCGCGCAGGAAGTGCCGGGCGCGGCTGCGGGTCTCACAGGCGTGGCAGTCGCTCAGCTCGGTGCGCGGGCGGGCCGTCCAGAGCTCGTACGCGTCCTGCACGCCGACGCCGGTCTCGGCGGCCAGGTGGTAGCGGCGGGCGTAGTACGGCTGGAGGTCGAATCCGGCCGCGCGGTAGCGGTCGCGCATCTCGGTGTGCCAGCGCTCGATGGCGCTCAGCGGGACGTCCGGGCTGTCCAGCAGCGAGCCGGCGACCCACTTGAAGCGCCAGAACACCTGGTGCCGGGCCCATTCGCTGAACCCGTCCGGGTCCTTGTCCCAGAGCTTGAGGATGCGGGCGAAGACGACGGGGCTCTTGGTGCTCTCGCCGTCGTACTCGTAGGCCTCCATCAGCTCCATGAGGGCCATCGAGCGGATCTCGGTGTCCTCGAACTGCTCGGCGGCGTCGACGAGTTCCTCGGCCGTGACGGTGCGGGTGCGGCCGTACGGGCGGGCGTCGTTCTCGCGCAGCGCGGCCATCACCGCCTCGGGGGTGTCCAGCATCACGCCTCCTTCTCGTCGGTTCCGGAAGCACCGGCGGCCTCGTGGCCGAGCATGGCGTGGTCGAGCAGGCTGATGAAGGAGCGGTTGAGCAGGGCCGACTCGCTGGCCTTGAGCGGGCGGCGGGTCATCAGCACGGCCTGCCCGTACAGCGCCTCGACGGCGGTGACGGCCAGCTCCCGGCTGGTGACGGTGGCGGCGCGGCGCACCAGCGGGTTGAGGTGGTTGAGGACCAGCTGGGCGCGGGGCACCTCGGCGCGCAGGGAGCCGAGGATGTCCGCCCAGAGGCCGTCCGCCTCGTCGGCGAGCTGGGCGCGGGTGCGCTCGTGGCGGGCCTCGCGGTTGTCCAGCAGCAGGGCGGGGGCGTTGGTCGGGTGGAAGCTGCGCAGCGCCACGTCGCAGTCGAAGCGGCCGACGACCTCGCGGGCGATCGCCAGGAAGGCGTTGGCGGCGAGCTCGGCGGCGGGGTCGACGGTGTCCAGGTGCGCGGTGACGGTGCCCGGGTCGAGGTCGGAGACGGAGACCCCGGGGCGGATCTCGGGCAGGCGGTGCACGAGGTCGCGGTCGTAGGTGTAGCCGCCGTTGACGACGCCGAGGCCGGCGGCGCCGGCGATCGGGGCGACCTGGCGGAACTCCTCGACGGTGCGGGTGACCAGCACCACCGGGTGGGCGCGGGCGAACTCGTCCAGGGTGACGTTGCCGTCCGTCGTCTCGAACGGCAGCCAGGGCAGCATCATCCGCAGCAACTCGTCGTCGTAGCGGGCGAGTTCCTTGACGGCCAGGTGGTGGACGGACAGGAAGCGGTGCAGCAGGGCCGGGTCGCTCGCGGAGAGGCCGGTCAGCCAGTCGCGGATGCGGGCGCCGAGGGCGTCGCGCACGGCCGCGAGGGTCTCGTCGGCGTACAGGCCCTCGCGGGAGGCGGTGGGGCGAAGGCCGTCGGTGTCGACCACGCAGCGGACGAAGAAGGCCCAGTCCGGCAGGAGTTCGGGCGCCTGGTCGGAGAGCAGCATGCCCTTGAGGTGGACCCGGTGGCCGTTGCGGCGCGAGGGCGGGGCGGCGTCGGGCAGGACGTAGGCGACGCCGCGCAGGCCGACCAGCGGCAGGTCGAGGTCGATGGTGTCCAGCGGGGCGAAGTCGAAGGTCTCGCGGCAGTACGCGGTGAGCGCCTCGCGCCGGGTGATCGGGGAGGCGTGGCGCTCGGCCCACGGCGGGGTGCGGTTGATCCGGTGCTCGGTGCCGCCCGCGTCGACGACGGTGACGTCGTGGCGCAGCAGGCTGCCGAAGTCCCGGGCCAGGGAGATCACCCGGGCCGGGCGGGTCCACTCGGCGGCGTCGGCGCGCGGGGCGAGGGTGACGGTGGTGCCGGGCTCGGGCTTGGCCGAGGAGGGCAGGGTGCGGATGGTGTAGCTGCCGTCGGACATGCCGCGCCACTCGATGACGGGGGCGTCCGGGGAGCCCGCGTGCCGGGTGACGACGGTGATCTCGTCGGCGACGACGAAGCAGGCGAGCAGGCCGATGCCGAACTGGCCGATGAAGTCACCGCGGGCCTTGGCCAGGCCGTCGCCGTCGAGGCGGCCGTCGGCGTCGCGCTTGGAGCTGCGGCCGATGGTGGCGAGGAAGGTGTGGACGTCCTGCTCGGTCAGGCCGATGCCGGTGTCGGTGATGCTCAGCTCGTCGTCCGCGCGGACGGTGATGGACGCCGGGGCCTGCGGGTCGAGGGCGCGGCGGGCGGAGATCGCGTCCACCGCGTTCTGCATCAGTTCGCGCAGGTAGACGCGCGGGCTGGAGTAGAGGTGGTGGGAGAGCAGGTCCACCAGGCCGCGCAGGTCCACCTGGAAGGTGTGCGCACTCGTCGGGTTGTCGGTTGGGGACACCGGAGGCTCTTTCGGTCGCGGAGGTGTGGAGTGGGTGTCTGGGGTGCGGGGCGCGGCGTCAGTACGCGGCGGCGGCGCGGGCGCTGTGGGACTTGAAGGCCTTGACCGGGTCCCCCGAGAGGTAGTGCCAGGGGGACTCGGTGACCATGCCGTCCAGGGCGTCGAACAGCAGGCGGGCCGTCTTGGGCTGGTCGGCGAGGGAGAAGGCCATGGCGAAGGTGTTGAACGTCGCCTGCCAGCCGCGCGTGGGCGTGAAGTCCGCGTGGAGGACGGAGCGGAACGCGGCCTCCTGGATCTCGCCCAGCACCGTGGGGCTCGTCAGGTAGGCGTGGTCCTCGCCGTCGGGCAGGTCCAGCCAGCGCTCCAGGTGCGCCAGGACGACCAGCTCGCCCAGCGGGCTGCCCTCGGGGGCGGCCAGCATCGAGGAGCGGGCGAACTCGTGCATCTCGTCGTGCGAGCCGCCCCACTTGGCGCACAGCTGCTGGAGCCGCTGGCGGTGGGAGGACAGGTGCGCGGGGTCGCGGCGCACCGCGGCCTCGAAGCGGCAGGTGGCGATCTCCGGGCCGAGGGAGATGCCGCGGGCGCTGATCTGCAGGAAGTACCAGGGGGCCAGCCAGGACGGCTCGCGCTCGGCGACCTCCAGCAGCTGCTCCTCGGCCGTCTCCAGGCGCTCGTGGAACAGCTTCCACTGGGCCTCGGAGACGTTCTTGGCGCGGGCGCTGCTGCGGGCCTCCCAGCCCCAGGTGATGTGCCGGGCGCCGGAGACGAGCAGGGCGAGGGTGTCCTCGGGGTCGGCGGCGACGGCGCGGGCGGACCACTCCTCGGAGCCGGCGGTGTCGCTGACCGCGCCGACGAGCGAGACCAGCGCGGCGCCGTCCCCGGAGGCGGCCTCCAGGGCGGGGCGCAGGGCGGCCCAGTCGCCCGCGGCGGCCTGGTTCAGCACCCGGCGGACGGTCTCGTCCCCGAGGGCGGGGTCGAGCCGCGCCGCGGCGCCCGGGGCGGCGGGAGCGGGCCCGGCGGCGGGCGCCTCGGCGGTGCTCCGTCCGCGCCCGAACCACCCCGCTCGGTCCTGCGCTCCATCCCCGCCGGAGCGGCGTCGGAACAGCGGCATGTCATGGCCCCCTCGAACATCATCGGCATCATTCGCATGGCCTCACTGCGGCCACCCAGACTGAGTACATATCACGCCCGGCCGACATCCGTTTCCCCAGCCCAGCGCCCTCGGCCGCCCCCGCCCGGGCGCGGCGGAGCGGGATGCCGCCGGGCGCGCCGGAGTTGGGCCCCGCCACCGCCTCCCGGGCCGGGCGGCCGAACCGGACACCGCAGGTGGGGACGCCGGGCGGGAGGGCGCTGGGCCCGTCTTGTCGGTCAGCCCGGATCAGGCCGCGGCGTTGGGGTGCGTGCATCGCAAGGCGGAGGAGGGAGCCACTGCGGAGCATTGGCGACCGACGACAACGCGGCGAGGTGCGTGCCCCGGCGTCGCGGCCCCGGGAAGACCGGCAAGACGGGCCCTAACGGTTCTGCGCGGGCTCGCCGAGCCAGCCGAGGGCGGCGACGTTCAGGCCCGCCTGGAAGCGGCTGCGGGCGTCCATGCGCACCATCAGGTCCGCCATCATCCGCCGCACCGTCCGCAGCGACACCCCGAGCCGCTGGGCCGCCCGCTCGTCCGTCAGCCCCTCCGCGAGCAGCCGCAGCAGCTCCCGCTCCTGCCCGGTGAGCCCGTGGGGGTCGCGCGGGGCGCTCTCGCCGAAGGGCCGGGCCTGGTCCCAGGTCTGCTCGAACAGCGCGCGCAGGGCGGCGATCACCCCCGGGCTGCGCAGCAGCACCGCCCCCTTGCGGGCGTCCTCCGGGTCGATCGGGACGATCGCGGTGGCGTTGTCCACCAGGATCATCCGCAGCGGCAGCGTCGGCAGCGTCCGCACCGCCCCGCCGAGCCCGTGCAGCCAGCGCGCGTACTGCACGGTGGCCGGGTCGTTGCGCACGCTGTCCTGGTACACCGTCCGCATCCGCACCCCGCGCTGCAGGGTCTCCTGGTCGAGGGCGCGGCTGGCCTCCATGACCTGCGGGGGCTGCGGCCCGCCGGGGGCGAAGGAGAGCACCTCGGCGGTGGCGTCGGCGGCGAGCTGCACGAGCCGGTCGCGGACCTCGCCGAGGTCGGAGACCAGTTCGACGCCGGGCTGGTTGGAGGGCGCGTTGACGGTCGCGTAGTCGGCCATGAGATTGGCCATCGCGGTGCGGCTGCGCTCGATCTCCCGCTGGTGGCGGGCGGCTTCGGCCTCCTGCCGGGCGAGCAGGGTGGCCATGCCCAGTTCGGGGTTGACGGCCCGCCAGCGGTCCTCGGCGCCGGTGGGCCGGGTGAGGGCGAGGTCGGCGAGGTGGTCGAGCGCGGCGCGCACCTCCGTGACTCCGGCCTCCAGCAGGTCGGCGATCTCCGCCGTGTCCAGCTCGGGGTGGAGCAGCATCGTCCGGTACACCGCTTCCTCGAAGGGTCCGAGGCCGAGCGGTCCCACCCCGCTCACCAGGCCGTCCCCGGACGTTCCCCCATCGCGCACCCCTTCCGCCGCAGTCTTCTCCACTGCCGTCGCGGAACCGGGCGGCGGGACCGGGCGGCGTCCTTCGAGGGGGTCAGCGTAGCGTCAGCTGTGCGAACGTAGAACGCTTTCGCGGAGATGAATTGTCCACGGAATGGGCGAGTTGTGAACGCCACGGCCCACCGCCGACCCGATTTCCCCACCGTGCGGGCCGTTTGGCGGCCCGCGACCCTGGCATCTTGCTGCCTGACAGATTTCTGACACCCGTCCGCGGCACTGCGGCGCCCGAGCATCCGTCAGTCTTGGTTGGGTGCACGTCATTCGACTCCAGCTGCGCGCACCGGACGGCGGTCCGCACGAGCGGCGCACCCCCGCCCCCGGTGCGGTGTGCGACGGTCTGGAGCGTGCACTGCCCGGGCCCGATCGGATCGACCACGCCCGGGTCCTGACCGGCCCGGGCACGGTGGACGCCGTGCTGTTCGTCCTGGCGCCCGGCGTGCTGGCCGCGGAGGCCGCCGTGGGTGCCGCCTGCGGCGAACTGACCGGGCCGCTCGGGGCGTTGCCGGGCTGGTCCGTCCCGCACTGCGCGCTGGACAGCCGCCTGGCGCTGGGCCTGTACGAGCTGCCCAGCCCGCTCTGACTCCAGCGCGGCTCAAGGCCGCCCCGAGGTGGCCTCAGGGTGTCACGGCACTCTCGTGCCACCTCCGGATGCTGACACGCACCCCCCTCACCGGCCACTCTCGTTCATGTCGCCGCGAACGGCGGACCGGACACCGGGACAGCAGCCCCCCAGGGGCCCGGGAGAAGGACCCGCCGCGAGAGGGACGGCGCAGCACCGTGCGTCCCGGAAGCAGCCCGGGGCCACTCGGACGAGAGGACAGGCACCGCCATGGCGAAGAACGCCCGTTTCATCACGATTGTCGCCCTCAGCTTCGGCATCCTGACCGGCACGGCCGCCACGGCCGCCACCGCCTTCGCGGACGACGCCTCCCCCTCGACCGTCCCCGCCGTCTCCACCACCACCCCCGCCCCGCAGCCCACCGGCACCGCGACCGGCACCCCCTCCCCCCGGCCCACCACCGGCGGTGACACCTGGGGCTGGGGCTGAGCCGGCCCGCCACCCCCTCCCCCGCCGACCCCGACCCTGCGAGGTAGCCGGATGAGCATCCTGCTGGACCAGCCCCTGCGCCACCGCACCCCCGCCCCGCCACCCGTCACCACCACCGCCGTCCGGATCCTCCTCGCGGACGGGCACCACCTCTTCCGCTCCGGGCTCGGCGCCCTGCTCGACCGGGAGGAGGACCTGGCCGTCGTCGCCGAGGCGCCCACCGCCGAGGAGGCCGCCGAGGCCGCCGCCCGCACCCGGCCGGCCGTGGCGGTGCTCGACCCCGACATTCCCGGCGCCACCTCGGACGCCGTCGCCCTGATCCGCGACCGCTCCCCGTCCACCGCCCTGCTCCTGCTCACCGCGCAGCCCCGCGCCGCCGTGCTCCAGCGGGCCGTCGCCGAGGGCGTGGCCGGGCTGCTGGTCAAGGACGTGCCGCCGCGCGCCCTGATCAGCGCGGTGCGCGAACTCGCCCGTGGCGGGCGGGTCTTCGACCCCCGGATGGTGGTGGACGCCGTCCGCGCCGAGGAGGTGGCGCTGACCCCGCGCGAGCTGACCGTCCTGACCCTGGTCGCCGAGGGCGCGAGCATCAACGAAGTCGCCCGGGTGCTCTCCCTCTCCCCCGGGACGGTCCGCAACTACGTCTCCGCGGCCATCGCCAAGACCCGCGCCCGCAACCGCTGCGACGCGATCCGCATCGCCCGCGAGCGCGGCTGGCTCTGAACCCGTGCGGCCCCGGGCAGCGGCCGCACCACGCCCCCGTACAGGCAGCACCGCCACCCCCGTCGCGACCACAGGCGACGGGGGTGGCGGTGCTGCCGCGCGCTACCCGGCGGCGCGCGCCTGCGTGACGATGTCCGCGAACCGCTGCGCCCGGCGCGGCAGATGGGCGGGCCGGCTGCCGATCAGGAACTCCCCGACGGAGGACTCCGCCGTCCAGTCCAGCCCCAGCGCCCGCGCCGCCGCGTCGGTGTCGCCGGAACCGAGGCCGCAGGGCGCCAGGCCCATGGCCGTGGCCACCAGGTAGAGCGTCTGGTAGACCACGCCGACGTGCTTGAGCGTCAGCGCGTACGCGATCTGGCTGTACTTCCAGGACAGCCGCCCGAACCGCGAGGTGACGGTGAGCAGCACCTGCGGGTCGACGGTGCAGCCGGTGGCCCGCCAGGCGGCGGTCATCAGCTCCCGGAACGCCGCCTCGTCGGCCGGGCCGGAGAAGGGGCGCGGGCGCAGCCGGTGCGCGGCGGCGTCGTAGCGGTAGACCCCGGGGACGAGGCCCTCGCAGCGGACCACCGACAGGTAGATCTCCAGCTCGCCGGTGGCGCCGCCGGCCGGGTAGGCGCGGTCGACGACGTCGTAGCCGTGCGGGTCCTCCGGGTCGGCCGGGATGATCCGCCGGATGCGGGCCACCCGGTAGAGCAGTTCGGCGAGTTGGGCGAGGGTGACGGGCGCCGCCGCGTAGTCGCGCACCGAGCTGCGGCCCTCCAGGACCTCGGTGAGCAGAGGGTCCCGGGCGAGGACCTCGTCCCAGTCGGGGACGGGCAGGTCGATCCCGTCGCCGCTCTCGCGGGCCCCGGCGCCGGGGACGGCGGGCAGTTGGGCGATCTCGGGGTGGGCGTAGACGCCGCCGGTCGGGTAGTCGTGACGGCCGGGGCGGCTGCGGGCGTGGAAGAGCAGGTCGTGGAAGTCCCACAGCGGGGGCTCGCCGGCGGCGCCGTCGTCCAGGAAGCCCGTCCCGGCGAGCAGCGCGGCCAGGGAGCGGCCGGCCGCCGGGTCGAGGCCCGCGAGTACGGAGGCCTCGGCGACGGGCCGGGCGGCGGTGACGGCGGCGACGAAGGCCCCGGCGGGCGGGCGGTGCAGGGTGAGCCGGAAGGGCGCCATCGGGGACTCCAGGACGCACGCGCCGGCGTGGTCCTCGGGCAGCCGCCGCAGGTAGGCGAAGCGGGAGAGCACGGCCGTCTCGGGCGGTGGCGCCCCGCCGGGCAGGGCGGCGGAGCGGGCGATCGGGACGGCGGTGGCGAGCGGTTCGCCGAGGCGGTCGGCCAGGGTGGTGGTGACCAGGTACGGGAAGCGGCGCAGCAGGTGCAGCAGCCGCCCGCCGTCGCCGAGCCGGGCCAGGTCGGCGAGGTCGGCGCTCTCGCGGGTGAGGGCCTCCAGGCGCCGTACGGTCTCGGCGCCGAGGGCGTGCACCCGCTGGCGGCCCCAGGGGTGGGTGAGTTCCAGGTCGTCGCCCTGCGCGGTGACGACGACCTCGGGGCGCAGCCGCAGCAGGGTGCGCGGCCCGGCGCCGCCGCCGTCCTCGGGGGCGGGCAGGCGCAGGGGCGGTTGTTCGGTGACGGTCATCGGGGGTACCTCGTTTCCGGGTCGGCTTCGCGCGGCCCTCAGATGAAGATCGGGATGGGGTTCAGCTCCTCCTCGGGGGTGGGCCGGTCGAGCCACCCGAGGGCGAGCGGGACGTCGTAGAGGCGGCCGGGGGCGTGGCGGGCCCAGAAGTGGCGCATCCCGGGGACGATCACCTTGGCGACGGGCAGGCCGACGTCGGGGCGGGTCTGGTCGAGGACGAGGAACTCCATGCCGCGCTCCTCGACCATCCGCTGGACGAGGGCGAGGTCCCCGGCGAGGTCGGGGCCGGCGAGGGCGGCCCAGCGGCCGGGGCCGGAGGCCGGGGCGGTGCGGTCGGGCAGCAGGTAGGGCTGGTTGGCGACGGTGGCGCTGGTCCACCAGGCCTTCTGCTCGGGGTCGGCGCCGGTGTAGTCGACGGTGCCGTCGGCGTCCCCGGCGACGGGGCCGAGGAACTGGTTCATCTCGGTGAGGGCCCGGGTGAGGGCGATGTGCGGGTCGAGGTGGGCGCCGAAGGCGATCAGCACGTCCTCCACGGGCTTGTCGGTGCGCCGGGAGAAGGCTCCGACGACGGGGATGCCGAAGTCGGAGGTGAGGTCGAGTGCCCAGATCTCCCGGTTCAACCCCCGGTAAACCTGCCGGAGTTGATCGATGTACGGGTCGCCGAAGGCGTCGAGGTCGACGGCCGGGCGCTGGACGCGGTTGTACCACCACAGGGCGACGGCGTCGCGCTCGACGAGCTCCAGGAAGCCCTGGAGGGCGGCGTCCTCGAAGGAGGTGCCGGCGGCGGCGCCGTTGGAGTCGCCGGTGGCGAAGAAGCCGTTGCGGTGCTGGTAGCCGTAGTAGAGCGCCATGGTGGGCAGCCAGCGGGTGCGCTGCTCGGTGAGCGACCAGGCGGGGGACCACTCGATGCGCTCGTCCTCGCGGAAGCGCTCGGGGACGGTGTTGAACATCGAGCGGCGGGCGTTCCAGCGGGCCCGCTCCTCGTACTGGCGGTCGCTGAACAGCAGGCTGCTCGCGGGGTGGATCGCGGCGTCGCCGAGTTCGCGGTAGCTCGCGGTGCGGCGGGCCTCGTCGCCCTGGAAGACGCCGGAGTGGCGCTCCATCGCCTCGCCGAGGGCGCTGGCGCGGGCCTGGGCGTCGGTGCGGCCCTTGCCACAGCTCAACGCCCGCAGGCCGCTGCGCAGTTGGCGCAGGTCACCGCTGTGGCGGGAGAGGTTCTGGCCGGAGACGTACACCCGCAGCCCGGAGGGGGTGCGCCCGGCGGGGACGAGGGAGGTCACCACGCCGGTGACCGGGGAGAGTTGGGGCCGGTAGCGCTCCAGCATCTCCTCGGGGGAGGCGGAGCGGTGGCCGCCGTCGGAGGTGAAGGCCTTGGGGCGCGGCTCGAAGGCGACGGGGGCGAGTTGGCGGCGGGCGACGAGCCCGGGGTCGCCGCAGGCGGGGCACTGGGGGCGGCGGACCAGCTTGTGGCGCTCGGTCTCCAGGTTCAGGGTGTCCAGGGTGAGGACGAAGGGTTCCTCGGGGCGCGTCCCGGCCAGCCACTTGGCGGTCTCCAGGGCGGCGAGCTGGGCGCCGGTGTGCAGGGTCGGGGCGAGGTGGGCGCCGGAGGTGGGGATGGGGCCGTCCTGGCCGAGGCGGTGCTGGAGGTAGCTGAGGGACTGGCGGTTGGCGGAGAGCCGGTGGGCGAGGCACTCCCAGCAGCCGGTCGCGCCCGCCTCCTCGGCGTCGCCCGGGCGGAAGACGGGGCCGATCCAGACGATGGAGCCGACGGGGCGGGCGATCAGCCAGGGCCTGCCCTCGGCGCGGGCGGCGGCGTCGCGGGCGGCGAGGCCGGGGTGGAGGTAGTCCTCGGTCAGGGCGACGGTGAACCCGGCGCCGTCGTCGACGGTGACCCCGGCGGCGGTGAGGGCGTCGAGGAAGGGGGCGGGGTCGAGGTCGCCGTACACCTCGACGCGGGCGCGGCCGGTGCGCAGGGCCTGCGCGGAGGCGGCGCCGTCGAGGCCGGCCATGGCGAAGTAGGCCTCGGCGGCCCGGTCCTCGGGGCCGGTGCGCTCGGCCAGGTACCCGCGGCGGCGCAGGGTCTCGACGGCGGTGCGGACGCGGTCGGCGGGCACGGTGCCGGCGAGTTCGCGGCCGATCTGCTCGGCGGTGCGGGTGCCGTCGAGCAGCGGGGCGAGGGCCTGGGCGAGGCGGCCGTCGACCACGGAGACGCCGCGCTCGGAGACCAGGTAGAGGGCCTCGCCGTCGACGACGTACGGGGTGTAGTGGGGCTGGAAGCCCAGGGCGGGTGCGGGTGTCTCGGGCATGGCTGGTCCCAACGGGTGGTCGTGGCGGGAGGGTTCGGCGCTCAGCGCAGGGTGGCGAGCGGGGCGGCGGCCGGGTCGAGCAGGCGCAGCAGCAGCAGGCCGACGGCCGAGGTGCCGTCCAGGGTGCCGAGGTTGATCCGGTCGTCGGCGACCCTCTCGGGGTACCAGCTGCCGGTGCCGCGGTGGCGGGCGATGAGCTCGCCGGCGAGCAGGGCGGCGGCCTCCCGGCCGTCGTAGAAGGGGCCGGGGAGCAGGGTGTCGGCGCCCTCGGGCAGGGTGTGCAGGAGGCCGGCCTCGGCGGCGGTGAGCGCCTCCCCGGCCGAGGCGACCAGCTCGCGGCCGCTGAGTTGCATGATCTGACGCTCACTCACTACCGGCTCCAGAGCGTTGAGTTCGCCCGGGTCGACGACGGAGGAGCCGAGGGCGGCGGCCGTCTCCAGGCAGGCGAGGCGGCCGGAGCGGGTCGCGGTGGCGAAGCGGTGGGCGCGCAGGCGTTCCCGTACGGCGTCGGGGGCGGCGAGCAGGGCGGGCGCCTCGGCCACGGTGCGGGCGAGGGCGGCGGCGACGGAGTCGGAGCCGGTGGGCACCAGGTCGAGGAAGCCGGGGGCGCGCTCCTCCTCGGCCGGTTCGGCGGCCAGCAGCGCGGCGGCGAGGGTGCGGACGCCCTCCTCGGTGGGCGCGTGGCCGGTCCCGGTGGCGCGGCGCAGGCGCAGCAGGTTGAGCAGCAGCCCGGCGCGGCCGAGCGGGGCGTCGCTGCGGACCTCCCGGCCGGGGCGGGCGTTCGGGGCGTCGACGGCGAGCGCGCCGGGCACCAGCGCCTGGGCGGAGGCGGCGAGTTCGGGGGCGTCGAGCAGGACGGCGCCGCGGGCGAGGGCGTGGATCAGCGAGCCCGGTCCGGCGAGGCCGCCGGGGACGGGCCGGCCTCCGGCGAGGCGGGGGTCGGCGGCGAAGGCGAAGGCGCGGGGGGCCTGCGGGTCGATGAACGAGGCGGCCTGGGCGAGGAGTTCGCGGGCGGCGCGGTGGAAGCGGGGTTCGCCGGTAGCGGCCCACAGCTCGGCGAGCAGGACGGCGAGGCCGGGAGTGCCGGTGACGAGGTCGAGGCCGAGCACCTCGACCTGGCGCAGCCCGGTGCCCGGGTACCAGCTCTGCCCGAGCCGGCTGCCGCCGGGGCGGGAGTCGGCGAGCAGGGCGTCGCCGATGCGGACGGCGTGGTCGAGCAGCTGGCCCTCGCTGGGCACGACGCGGCGGCGGGCGCGCGGCGAGGCCGCGCCGGTGCGCCGGGTGCGGGGCTCGGGCGCGGGCGTGCGGTCGGTGCCGCCGCGGGCGGCGTCGAGGCAGCCGGTGAGCACCGCGACCTGGGCATCGAGGTCGAACTCCTCGATCTCGGCGACGCGTTGGCGCAGCCGCTGCCAGCCCGTGCCGGCGAAGTGCCCGGGGATCTCGCGGCCGTCGGCGGCGAAGACGGAGTCGGAGGTGGTGAGGGAGCGGAAGAAGGGGATGTCGAGCTGGCGGAAGGCGTCGATCTCGGCGAGCACCACCTCCGCCAGGTCCGTACGCCCGGGGGTGTCGGCGAGCACCGGGGTGGTGCCGTGGAGGGCTCCGGCCAGGACGGTCTCCCGGGTGGCGCCGGAGTCGAGGGCGAGCGGGCTGGTGGAGGCGCGCAGGATCTTGTAGCCGTCCCAGGTGTGGCGCCAGATGTAGCGCACCCAGATGCCCCGGAAGCCCGCCAACGGGCCCTCGGGGTCGGCGAGTTCGTGGGCGACGCGCCGCAGGGCGGCCTGCATCTCGCGGTAGCCGTCCACCACCTCGTACCCGTACCGCCAGGGGTCGGCGGTCGCGGTGCCGCCGTCCGCCGTGGTCGTCACCGGACGGTACGGCGGCAGGGGCAGGGCGGGCACGCCGGGGGCGACCTCCAGGCTGCCCAGGCGCGAGAGGCAGCCGATGTCGAGGGTGTCGCCGCCCCGGGCCGGGGTCCAGGACTGGAAGGCCATCGCGGTGCGGACGACCGTCGACTCCAACTCGTCGATCAGGCCGTGCTGTTCGGGCCGGACGGCGGGCGGCGGCTGCACGCGCGGGTAGAGCAGGCACTCCAGGTCGATCAGCGCCGGGTACTCACCGTCGGCGAGGAGGTTGTCCGCCCACAGGTCGCGGCCCTCCAGCAGCTGGACGAGCCGGATCGTCATGCCGAGCCGCCGGTAGAACCGGGCGAAGCCGCCGCGGTCGGCGCAGGGCCGGTGCGGGACGAGCTCCTCCCAGCCGTAGTCGCCGTCCGGGGTGCCGGTCAGCGAGGCGGCGTGGCCGTCGTCGCCCCGGTCGCTGCGCGGCAGGACGGTGCGCAGCGGCAGGTCCAGGGACAGCTCGCGGTTGAGGCGCTCGGTGAGGGCGAGGTAGGCGGTGGCGTGGCGCATGTCCTTGGGCTTGTAGACCACGGAGCGCCCGCCCTCGAAGTGCAGCAGGACGACGGAGCGCCCGCCGGCGTGCCGGTCGCCGGCCTCGCCGCGCAGGGTGTCCAGGGCCCCCGGGTCCTCGCCCTGCCACATCCGCTCGACGAGGAGGGCGCGGTCGGCGGCGAGGCGGGCGAACAGCTCGGTGTGGGCGTGCTGCCACTGCCGGCAGGCCGTGCCGACGAGGTGGGCGAGGCCGGGCAGGCGCTCCAGGCGGGCGAGCCAGCCCTCGCGGGAGGTGTCGAGGCCCCCGGCGGCGTCCCAGTCGGTGGCGCGGGGGCGGCCGGTGACGGCCTGGAGCTCGTGGCAGAGGGAGAGGTTGGTGACCTCGGTGAGGCGGGCGGTGAGGAGGCGGCCGAGCTCGGCGCGGGCGCGGTCGGTGAGGGGGACGCCGAGGATGCCGCTGGGGCTGTACGGGAGGAGGTGGTCGGCGGCGGCCGCGTAGGCGGCGGTGATCGCGCCGGGGGCGGCGGTGGCGGGGCCGGGGGTCTCGGGCAGGGTGCGCAGGAAGGCGGCGAGGGCCAGGGCCCAGTCGGGCGGGGTCGCGGCCTCGGCGAGGAGGACGGGGCGCAGGCCGTCGCCGAGGGGGCGGCCGGTGGAGGCGAGGTGGTCGAGCAGGGCGGCGGTGCCGGCCCGGCTGCCGCCGCCCGCCCGGCGCAGCCAGGTGTCGACGGCGGCGCGGCGCTCGCGGCGGTCCTCGGAGGGGTCGGGGGTGAAGCGGGCGGCGCCGTCGGTGCGGGCGGCGGCGCGTTCGGGCAGGCTCGCGGCGGCGGCGATGACGGCGCGCAGCCGTTCGTCCGCGCGGGGCGGGCCGGGCAAGAGTGCTCCTTCGTCGGGCTCGGTCTCGGGTGCGGTGGCGCCGTCGACGGCGAGCCAGGTGTGCAGGTCGAGCGGCATCTCACAGCTCCTGGAGTCGGGCGAGTCGGGTGAACAGCGGGTCGTGGCCGAGCAGTTCGCGGTAGGTTCCGGCGGCGGCGACCCGGCCGCCGTCGAGCACGTGGATGCGGTCGGCGGTGCGGACGGTGCTGAGCCGGTGGGCGATGACGACCCGGGTGGTGTCGAGGTCGGCGACGGCTCCGGCGACCTTGCGCTGGGTGGTGTTGTCCAGCGCCGAGGTGGCCTCGTCCAGCAGCAGGACGGCCGGTCGGCGCACCAGCGCCCTTGCCAGCAGCAGGCGTTGGACCTGGCCGCCGGAGAAGCCCTGGGCGTCCTCCCCCACCCGGGTGCCGAGGCCGAGCGGCAGGCGCCGCAACTCCTCGGCGATCCCGGCGAGTTCGGCGGCCTCCCAGATCCGGTCGAGGGTGACCTCGTCCGGGTCGGCGCCGGCCAGGTTGTCCAGCAGCGAGCCGCGCAGCATCCGGCCGTGCTGGAGGACGGTGCCGATCCGGCGGCGCACCAGGCGGGCGTCGAGGGCGGCGAGGTCGCGGCCGTCGTAGCGCACGGCCCCGGCCTCGGGGGTCTCGAAGCCGAGCAGCAGCCGGATCAGCGTGGACTTCCCGGCGCCGGAGGGCCCGACGACGGCGACGAACTCCCCGGGCGCGGCGTGCAGCGACACCCCGTCCAGGGCGGGGGTGGAGGCCCCCGGGTAGCGGAAGGTCACCGTGTCGAGGGCGACCTCGCCGCGCAGCTCGCCGGGGTCGGCGCCCGGGCCGTCGGCCTTGGTTCCGGCCGCCTTCGCCGGGGCGAGGATCGGCCGCAGCCGGTCCAGCACCGGGGCGATCCCGTACGCGGCGGTGGCCGCGTGGGTGACCTGGGCGACGGCGGCGGCGACCTGGCCGGCCGCCACCCCCGCCGCGATCAGGTGGCCCGACGGGGTGTGCCCGGCCGCCGTCGCCCCCGCCAACAGGACCGCCAGCAGCAGCGGTTGGAGCCCTGCGGTGAGTGCGGCGGCGGCCGCGTCGGCGCGCTGGGCGGCGGCGTCGGCCCGCTTCTGGGCGGCGAAGGGCACCGCCCAGCGGGCGAACGCCTGGATCTCCCGGCCCGCCGTCTGGATCTTGTCCACGCCGAGCAGCAGCCCGTACAGCAGGCCGTTGAGGCGCCCGTGCAGCGCGAACACCTCGCTCTCGTGGCGCTGGCGGCGGCGGCCGAGCAGGAGCAGCGCCCCGGCCACCGCCAGCACGGCGAGCAGCAGCAGCCCGCCGAGCCTCGCGTCCACCAGCAGCAGGACGCTCAGCCCCGACACGGCGAACACCGCGCCGAGGACGGCTCCCACCAGCACCTCGGAGAGCGCCTGCCGGGCCTGCCCCACCGCGTTGGCCCGGTGCACGAGGTCCCCGGTGGTGAAGTCCCGGAAGAACCGGGCGTCGTGACCGAGCAGACGGTCCCAGACGGCCGGTTCCAGCGCGGCCTGCACCCGGCCGGAGAGCCGGACGGCGGCGGTGTTGCGCACCAGGGTGAGCAGCCACGCCCCGAGCACGGCCGGGCCCAGCAGCAGGGCCAGCCAGCGCAGCGGGTGCCGTTCGGCGGCGAGCAGGTTCGGCAGCAGCACGCCGGTGCTCAGCGGCACCAGCAGGCCGAGCAGCGCGGCGCCGAGGCCGGCGGCCGTCAGCCGGGCCAGGTCGCGCCGGGCGCCGGGGGCGCGCAGCACGAATCCGGCCAGCGTTCCCAGCCCCAACTCCCCGCCGGGCAGGGGGAGGTAGAGCTGGAGCGCCTCGGTGCGCAGGTCGGGGTGGCGCTCCCCCGCCGGGTCGACGCGCCGGTGGCCGCCACGGGGGCGGGGCACCAGGGCGACGGGCCGGCCGTCCTCGGCGGCGAAGCCGACGAGCGGGCCCGCCAGCCCGGCCGGGTCGCCGTGGCCGTCGCGGCCGCGCGGCAGGGTCACCGTGCGGTGCCGGACCCCGGCGGACCGCAGCAGCGCGGTCAGGGTGCCGGGGCCGGGGCTCACGGCCACTCCTTGTACGGGCACCCCCAGGGCGGCCAGAACGGCCACGGCCGGGTCGCCCGTCTCCTCCCGGGGTGCCCGGGGCGTCTGGGGCGTCTGGTGCAGCGCGTGCAGCGCCTCGGCCAGGGCGGCCCGGTTCGCCCCGGCGGTGGCGGTCAGCAGCTCCGCTCGGCCGGTCATTCCTGCTCCTCCTTCCCTGTCGAACTGCTCGTGGAGCCGCCGTCCAGGTCGGCCAGCAGCGTGCGGTACGGCCCCGGGACGGCGGCGAGCTCCTCCGGCGCGCCCTGCTGGACGATCCGGCCGCGCTCCAGGACGACGACCCGGTCCGCCGCCCGGATGGTGCTCAGCCGGTGGGCGAGCACCAGGCAGGTGACCCCCCGGCGGCGCAGGTGGGCGTTGACGGCCGCCTCGGTGTCGGCGTCCAGGGCCGAGGTGGCCTCGTCCAGCACCAGCAGCGCCGGGTCCAGGGCCAACGCCCGTGCCAGTTCCAGTCGTTGGCGCTCCCCGCCGGAGAGGTTGCGGGCGTCCTCCTCGACGCGGCCGGCGTCCAGCCCGCCGCGTCCGGCGACGATCCCGGCGGCCTCGGCGTCGGCCAGCGCGCGGTGCAGCGCCTCCTCGGGCAGGGCGGGGTTCCAGAGCGTGAGGTTCTCCCGCAGGGTGCCCTCGAAGAGCCTCAACGTCTGCTCCACGTAGGCGACCTGGCCGGTGACGACGGCGCGCGGCCACTCCTCGCGGGCCCGCCCGTCCAGCAGCACCCGGCCGGCCCAGGGGCGCAGCACCCCGGCGGCGAGCCGGGCGAGGGTGGACTTGCCGCTGCCGCTGCCGCCGACCACGGCGACCCACTCCCCCGGGCGGACGGTCAGGTCCAGGCCCTCCACCGTCGCCGGGCGGTTCGGGTCGTAGCCGAACTCGACGGATTCGAGCCGGAGTTCACCGGTGAGCCGGGCGCCCTCTGCGTCATCGGCGTCATCGGCGAGCGGGTCGAGCACGGGCGCGTCGAACACGGGCGTCAGCCACGGGTCCGCCTCGGCGGACTCCACGTCCTCCAGCAGCGCGTTCTGCGCCCTCGCCATGGTGAACTCCGAGCCGATGCCGACCAGTTGGGCGAGCGGCTGGAGGAAGCCCGACATCAGCAGCAGGACGGCCACCAGCGTCCCGAACGAGAGCGAGCCGCCGACCAGCAGGGACGTCCCGATCAGGACCACCGCCGCCGCTGCCGCCGAGTTGAGCGCGCCCGGCAGGGAGAGCGGCACCAGCACGGCCTGCGTGACCCGCTGGCCGGTCTCCATCGCCCGGGCCTGCCAGCCCGCCCAGGAGCGGAAGAACGCGTCCTCGGCGCCCTCCGCCTTCAGCGTCTCGATCGCCGACACCCCGGAGAAGGCCACCCCGTCACGCTTGTACTGCTCCGCGTGCAGCCGGTGCACCAGCCCGCCGCGCCGGCGCTCGGCCAGCCGCAGCGCCACCACGTCCAGCACCGCCACCGCCACGGGCACGGCGGCCAGCCTCGGCTCCAGGTACAGCAGCGCGCCCAGGTGGACGGCGGCCGAGGCCGCGGCGGAGGCGGCGTTGGCCGCGCGGTGCGAGAGCAGCACCGCCAGGCCGTCGTTCATCTGCACCCGGGTGACGAGCCCGCCGAGCTGGCGGCGGTGGAAGAACTCCCCGGGCAGGCGCAGCATCCGCCACAGGAAGCCGGCCGAGGAGCGGGCCGCCATCGACTCCAGCACCCGGTTGACGACGGTCTGCTGCAGCCAGGAGCCGCCCAGCACCACGCCCGCCGTGGCGGCGGCCGTCAGCGTCAGCGGCACGGCCCAGCCCTGGGCCCCGCCCACCACCACTGAGGCCAGGTAGGCGCGCAGCAGGAACGCCGCCGCCACCCCCGGCGCCGCCAGCAGCGCGGCCAGCGCCAGCGCGAGCAGCAGCGGCCCGGCGTACGGGCGCAGCCGCGCGGCCAGGGCCCTCAGCAACGGCAGCCGCTGCCCGCCGGGCAGGAAGTCCGGCCCGGGCTCGAAGCCGACGGCGATCCCGGCGAAGGAGTCCCAGAACTCCTCCGGCGTGGCCGAATAGCCGCCCAGGGAGGGGTCGTTGACGCGGACCCGGCCGCGCCGCACGCCCTCGTAGATCGCGAAGTGCGGCCCGGTGACCAGCACCATGGACGGCACGTGCAGCTGCTCCAGGCCCAGCAGCGGGCCCTCGCCGCGCACCACCCGCCGGCCCCGGGCGATCAGCCCGTACCGTCCGGCGGCCCGCGCCACGGCGGCGGCGCTCACGCCGTCGCGGCTGACGCCGCAGGCGCGCGAGGCCTCGTGCAGCGTGACCCGGCGGCCGAAAGCGCCGAGCACCACGGCCAGGCAGGCGGCGCCGCAGTCCTGCTCCTCCATCTGCGGGACGACGGGCGTGCGCAGATGGCGCCGGGCCCTGCCCTGCTTCGGGGGCGGGGGCGGAGGCGCCTGGCGGGCGGCCTCCTTCACGTCGAGGCTCATCGTCCGGCCTCCGTCCCGAACACGGCCTGGTACGGGTGGCGGGCGCCGAGGTCCAGCGTGGCGGTGAGCGGCACCGGGCCGGTCACCTTCCCATCCAGCTGCGGGAGTTCGGCGTACGCCTGCCAGACCGGCGCCTCGCCCTGCGGCAGCCCGGGCAGGGCCGTCGGGAAGCTCCCCACGAGCGTGCTCGCCCGTACGGGCAGCGGCGACACGGCGGTGACCTGCGCCCGGACCGTCCCCACACCGGGCACCGGCACCAGCACGGTGCGGCCCGGCCGCAGCTTCCCGGCGTCCGCCAGGCTCGTGGCGTACAGCCGTACGGTGGCGGGCGCGGCACTCTCGTCGACCGCCACCAGCCCCGCACCGGGCGCGAGTTGCTCGCCCGGCGAGGCCAGCAGGGCCGTCACGGTGCCCGACTCCGGGGCCGGCACCGGCACCTCCTCCCCCTCGGGCGTGCGCAGCACGGCCACCGGCTCGCCCCGGGTCACCGCCCGGCCGGGCTCCACCCGGTACGCGAGCAGCGCCCCGGCACGCTCCGCCCGTACGGTCTGCGGCGCCGTGCCGTGCGCCAGGACGGCCGGCAGGTCGACGGTGGACGGCAGGCGGCCGAACGCCACCCAGCCCGTCCCCGCCCCGACCACCAGCACCAGGGCCACCACGGCCGCCCACAGCCGGGCGCCGACCAGCCGCACCGGCTTGTCCTGCCCGGGCTCCAGCACGGCCGCCGCCCGGGCCGCCGCCACGGCGGCGGGGGCCTTCTGCTCCTCGGTCGCGGTACTCACGGGCGCCCCACCCCCACCGGCTGCCGCGCCCCGACGCGGACGGGCAGCTCGCGCAGCCCGCCGAACACGAACTGCGTCGACCAGCGCGCCGTCTCCGGCGTCAGCGGGGTGCTCAACTCCCGTACGCCGCCCGCCTCCGCGAAGCGGCGCAGCACCTCGGCGCCCGCCGTCAGGGACAGCGGCGCGCCGAGGCAGTGGTGCGGACCGTGGCCGAACGCGAGGTGGCGCAGTTCGGCCCGGTCCGGGTCGAAGCGGTCCGGGTCGGCGAAGCGCCGCCGGTCCCGGTTGGCGGCGGCGTACAGCAGCAGCACGACCCGCCCGGCGGGAATGACCGTCCCGCCGACCTCGACGTCCGTGGTCAGCGCCCGGGCGCTGGCCCGGACGGGGCTGCCGAGCCGCTGCGCCTCGTCGAAGACGGCCTCGGCCCGCTCGGGGTGCTCGCGGCACAGCTCGGCCAGCTCGGGGCGGCGCAGCAACTCCCAGACGGCCAGGGCGAGTCCGGAGGTCAGCGTCTCCAGCCCGTTGGCGAGCAGCATGACCACGAAGGCCATCAGATCCTGGTCGTCGAGGCGCCCCTCCGCGCGGGCCACGGTCAGCCGGCTGATCAGGTCGTCCCCGGGGTCGGCGGCGCGGGCGGCGCACAGCTCCTCCACGTACGCCCTGAACTCCTCGAACTCGGCGTCGAGTTCGGCCACCAGGTGCTCGCCGGGATCGGCCCCGAAGTCCTCCAGCAGCGAGCGCGCTACCAGCCGGGCCCACCCGGTGACGCGGTCCTGCTCACTGTCGGGGATGTCGAGGATCGCGCAGGAGATCGCCACCGGCAGCGGCACCGCCAGATCGGCGACCACGTCGAACTCGCGCTTCTCC
Source organism: Kitasatospora sp. NPDC101183 (assembly GCF_044767945.1). Lineage (NCBI taxonomy): Bacteria > Bacillati > Actinomycetota > Actinomycetes > Kitasatosporales > Streptomycetaceae > Kitasatospora > Kitasatospora sp. NPDC101183. The sequence goes on from NZ_JBIWOW010000002.1 coordinate 402,035, forward strand.
AGCAGGGGTTGGATCATCCGCTCGACCGTCGCGTCGATGCGTCCGCGCATCCGCTCCAGCCGGCGGGCGCTGAACGCCGTGGTGGCGAGGCGCTTGAGCCGGGTGTGGTCGGCGCCGTCGCGCATCGGCAGCATCCGGGCGACGACCCGGGCGAGTTCGGTGGTGCCGGCGCGCGGCAGCCCGACCGAGGCCGGGTCGACGGCGGTGCCGGGGTGGGTGAGCACGGTGACGATCTCGCTGTAGCCGGAGACGACGTGCACCCGCCCGAGGTCCAGGACGGGCGCCTCGGTCAGCAGCCGGCGGTAGAGCGTGGAGGGGTCGTGCTGCGTGGCGGGCTCCTGGATGAACCGCGTCAACGCGTGCCGGAGGCTGTCCATCGCCCGGCTCTCCTCACGTGGTCGGTTTCCTGTGGCTCCCGGAGGAGTTGAGGGGGTTGAGAGGGTTTGACACAGGGTGGATACAGGGGTGCCGCGGTGGCCCCGCCGGAGCGGACCCACCGCGGCACAAGGACCCGTGGATCAGGCGTTGCTGTCGACCGCGTTGGCGACCGAGCTGAAGCTGGAGACCGGGCAGGCGGCGCAGGCCAGCGAGCTCACGCTGACACCCGCGTTGACGCCGTCCAGCTCCTCGATCTCGATGTCGAACTGCTCGTTCTCGACGGCGGCGGTCTCGGTGATGTTCTTCTCGGACATGGCGGTCCCCTTTCGGACGCTTTCCGCCGACCCCGGCGGGGCCGGTCGGACTTTCTCCGCCGCCCATTCGCTTTCCGGTTTTCCCGGCGCTTCCTGGCGACGAGGAAAACTATGCTCCTGCGGCCCTCATCACGCCCAGTAGGAGATGTCAGGAATCCCCACCTGCAAAATCACACACCCTCACCCATGACATTTTCCATGCCCTCTGACCTGGCCTTTTGTCCCCATCTTGCATTTCTCGCCCACTGCTCTGCACGCTGTCCCCATGACATCAGACGAATTCCCGGCACAGCCCGGAGAAGCGGCCGTGGAGGTGCACGAGCTGCGCCATCGCCACGGCGACCACGAAGCCGTTCGGGGAATCTCCTTCACCGTCGCGCGCGGAGAACTCTTCGCCCTGCTCGGCACCAACGGCGCCGGCAAGACCACCACCCTGGAACTCCTCCAGGGCTACCGCCCGCCCACCGCCGGCACCGTCCGCGTCCTCGGCCTGGACCCGTACCGCGACGGGCCCGCCGTGCGCCGCCGCACCGGCGTGATGCTCCAGGAGGGCGGATTCTTCCGGGAGTTGACCGTCCGCGAGACGGTCGACGCCTGGCGCACCTTCACCACCGGCGCCCGCCCCACCGCCGAGGCCCTCGACCTGGTCGGCCTCACCGGCCGCGCCGCCGTCCGCGTCGGGCAGCTGTCGGGCGGCGAACGCCGGCGCCTGGACCTCGCGCTGGCCGTCCTGCGCACCCCCGAGGTGCTGTTCCTCGACGAGCCCACCACGGGCATGGACCCGCAGGCCCGCCAGAGCACCTGGAAGACCGTACGGGCGCTGCGCGACGCGGGCACCACCGTGCTGCTGACCACCCACTACCTGGAGGAGGCGCAGCAACTCGCCGACCGCGTCGCCATCCTGGACGCCGGGCGGCTCACCGCGCTGGGCACCGTCGCCGAGGTCCTCGCCGGGCACGGCACCCGGATCACCTTCCCGCTGCCCCCGGGCGTCGACCCCGCCGGCCTCCCCCTCGTCCTCGGCTCGCGCCCCCACGTCGTGGGCCGCACCGCCGAGTACACCGCCGCCCGTTCCGGCCCCGCCCTGGCCGCCCTCCACACCTGGGCGGAGGCCAACTCCCTGGACCTGGACGGCCTGGAGGTGCGCGGCGCCTCCCTCGAGGACGTCTTCCTGGAGGCCTCCCGATGAGCACTCCCCGCTGGACCGGCTATGCCCGCGCCCAACTCCTGCTCTCCTGGAGGGTGTTCTGGCGCAACCGGCGCTCCACCTTCATCGGCTTCCTGCTCCCCGTGCTGCTCACCGTCGCCGTCGCCGCCCCGGTCCGCGGCCGAGAGATCGGCGGCGTCCCCGCGGGAGCGTACGTGACGGTCGGCTTCGTCGGGTTCGCCCTCGTCACCTCGTTCATCAACCTGCTGAACGGCCTGGTCGCCCGCCGCGACGACCTCGTCCTCAAGCGCCTGCGCGGCACCGAGGTGCCCCCGAGCGCCGTCCTCGCCGGGCAGTTCGGCGCGGCCGGGGCGGTGCTGCTGGTGCAGACCGTCCTGCTCGGCGCGCTCGCCGTCGGCTGGTTCGACGCCCCCCTGCCCGCCGACCCGCTGCTACTGCTCCTCGCCCTGGCCGCCGGCTTCGCGCTCTTCGCCCTGCTCGCGGCGGCCCTGTCCGGCCTGACCCCCGGCGCGGAGGCGGCGCCGCTGGTCGCGATGCCCGTCCTGCTGCTCTCCATGTTCGCGGGCGGGGTCGCCACCCCGCTCGCCTCGCTACCGGACTGGCTCCAGGCCCCCGCGCACGCCCTGCCGCTGAGCCCCGTGGTCGAAACCCTGCGCACCGCCTGGTTCGGCCGCGCCTTCGGCACCGAGACCTGGTCCGGCGGCCCGCTGCCCGTCCTCGGCACCTTCGCCACCTGGCCGCACGCGCTCGGCGCCCTCACCCTCCTCGCGGCCTGGACGGCGGGCTCGGCCGTCCTCACCCGCCGCCTCTTCCGCTGGGAGCCGCGCCACGGCTGACCCCCGGCCCACCGCCGGGCCGGGGCGCTTCCTACGTCCTATGCCCCGAGCCCGGCGTCCGGCGTCCTCCCCGCCTGCGCCTGCTCGATCCGCTGCGCCAGCATCGCCGCGAACTTCCGCGCCGCCGCCACGTCCGCCGGCCCGCCCTCGGTGCTCACGCTCGCCACGACCGTTCCCGAGCGCCACACGATGTTGACGCCGTCCCCCGTGAACGCCTGGCTCTCACTGCCCACCGTCGGCGCGTCCACCTTCTGGAACTGCCCGGTCGCGTACGAGGTGTACGACGCCTTCAGCCGCTCCTTCGCCGCGTCCCGGCTCGGCAGCGTGTCCACGATGAACCTGGTCACCAGGTCCCCCGACGAGAACCGCACCTGCCCGCTCAACGGCTTCCCGGCGCACAGGTTCGTCCCGGCGGTGCAGGTGATCTTGTGATCGGCCGTGTCCACCCGCCGCCGCTCCTCGTCCCACCCCGCCATCGCCTTCCCGTCCGGCAGCACCTGCCCGACCACCTTGTCGTCCAGCAGCACCGCCTCCAGATCCGCCCCCGGCACAGCCGGAGCCGGCGCCGTCGTCCCCGCAGCCGCCCCCGTGGTCGCCGCCCCCGTCGGCACCCCCGCCGTCGCCGCAGGCGCCGTCGAAGCCGCCCCACTCACCGAAGGCACCACCGAAGCCGACCCCCCGACCGCCGCCGAGTCCCCCTTCGACCCCCCGGACGAACAACCCCCCAACACCCCGACCACCACAACGGCCCCCACCACAGCCGCCACCCGCCGGCCACCCATCCCCATCACCCTGACTCCCTCCACCTGTCCGTGACCCCTCAACCTACCGACCGTTCTCCCCCGAAACGCCGGTGGGGCGGCGGCCGCAGTGGCCGCCGCCCCACCGTGGGGTCCCGGGTGGGTCAGACCGCCGGGGACGGGTAGGTCGGGTAGTCGACGCCCGAGATGTAGCGGACGACGCGGACGACCTGGCAGGAGTAGCCGAACTCGTTGTCGTACCACAGGTAGAGGATCGCGTTGTCGCCCTCGACCTTGGTGGCGCCGGCGTCGACGATCGAGGCGTGGCGCGAGCCGATGAAGTCGCTGGAGACGGCGTCGGGCGAGTCGATGTAGTCGATCTGGCTCTTCAGCGGGGAGGTCAGCGAGACCTCGCGCAGGTACTCCAGGACCTCGTCGCGGTTGGTCTCGCGCTTGAGCTGGAGGTTGAGGATGGCGATCGAGACGTCCGGGACGGGCACGCGGATCGAGCTGCCGGTGATCTTCGCATCGAGGTCCGGGAGGGCCTTCGCGACGGCGGAGGCGGCGCCGGTCTCGGTGATCACCATGTTGAGCGGTGCCGAGCGGCCGCGGCGGTCGGCCTTGTGGTAGTTGTCCAGCAGGTTCTGGTCGTTGGTGAACGAGTGGACGGTCTCGACGTGACCGCGCAGGACGCCGTACTCGTCCTCCATCGCCTTGAGCGGCGGGACGATGGCGTTGGTGGTGCAGGAGGCGCAGGAGAGGATCTGCTCGTCCGGCTTGATGGTGTCGTGGTTGACGCCGTGGACGATGTTCGGCACGTCGCCCTTGCCGGGCGCGGTCAGGACGACCTTGGCGATGCCGGGGCGCAGGTGCTTGGACAGGCCCTCGCGGTCGCGCCAGCGGCCGGTGTTGTCGATGAGGACGGCGTCCTTGATCCCGTACTCCGTGTAGTCGACCTCGCTCGGGTCGTTGGAGTAGATGACGGTGATCTCGTTGCCGTTGGCGATGATCTTGTTGTTCGCCTCGTCGACGACGATCGTGCCCTGGAACTGGCCGTGGATGGAGTCGCGGCGCAGCAGGGAGGCGCGCTTGACCAGGTCGTCGCCGCCGCCGTTGCGGACGACGATCGCCTTGAGGCGCAGCCCGTTGCCGGAGGCCTTCTCGATCAGCAGGCGGGCGACGAGGCGGCCGATGCGGCCGAAGCCGTACAGGACGACGTCCTGCCCGTTGCGGCGCTCCAGCTTCTCCTCGCCCGTGGCACCGGCGACGGCGCGGGCGGTGAACTCCTCGATGCTCAGGCCCTGGTCGTCGGCGCGGTAGGTCGCGGCCAGCATGCCGATGTCGATCTGGGAGGGGCCGAGATCCAGGGTGGTGAGCGCGCTCAGGAACGGCATGGTCTCGGTGACCGAGAGCTCCTCGCCGGCTATCTGCCGGGCGAAGCGGTGCGCCTTGAGGATGCTGACCACCGACTTGTTCACCAGGGACCGGCTGTGCAGCAGGACGGTGACGTCCTTCTCGCGGTGCAGGCGCCCGATGATCGGGATCATCGACTCCGCGATCTCCTCGCGGTTCTTCCAGTCCGTGAACACGTCGTCGTTGACAGTCACAAGTCCATCTTTCGAGCTGAGGGTATTGCCGACATCGTAGCTTCGCCCGCCCGCCCCCCTTCGGCCGGTCCCCGCCCGACCCCTCCCGCCCCCCGCCATCCCCACGCCCCGGACCTGCGCTTTCCCCTCACGACGGGCGTACGGGCGGGCGCGCGAAGGTGATCACCGCCACCCCGTCACCGCTCGGAAGACCGCCCACCGGCAGCCCTCGCCGATCAGAGCGTGTAATAGCCACTGGCTGCCGGCACCCTCATACTCGCCGCCATGCACCTTCCCACGATCCGCCGCGGCGGGGGGGGGGGCCCGCGCGGGGGGGGGGGGGGGGGCGGGCGGGGGGGGGGGGGGGGGCGCGCCCGGGGCCCCCCCCCCCGGCCGGGGCCCACCCCCGGCGGCTTTGAGT